>NZ_JAOCLR010000101.1:0-520 GCF_029845405.1 Pigmentiphaga sp. GD03639 | reverse complement strand
GCCCCAATGTCCTATTGCGTGGAAGTGCTCGATGCCCTTCCACAGGGTATCCATGACGTCGACAATGGCCAGCGCGGCCAATAGCCCGTAAAACCATTTCTGCCGCGAGTGGAAATAAGCCTCGAAGCCGCTGTATTCTTCCATGTGGTCCGGAAACAGCAAGGTGCATTGGAGGAAGAACAGCGCGGCATAGAAGATCAGGAAAAAATAGAGTTCGAACGACCATTGCGCCACATGCTGCAATCCGAACTCGAACCACCAGAAGTAGACGACCCCCAGAAACAGGAAGGCGGCCCAGATCAGGTGGGTCGGGTACAGGCGGACGCGGCCGGGGTGCTGTATCAGCCGCGCGAGGCCCGTCAACAGGCGGGCCACGCTCAAACCCATCACGACGCCCAGGACGGTCCGGACATGAATCAGCTGATCCGGGTGGGCAATGGCCACTTCCACGCCGGCGCCTATTTATGGTGCTTTTGTTGGGCCGCGCGGTCCATGGAGTGCTGTATCCCTTCCTCGTCCA
>NZ_JAOCLR010000100.1:0-527 GCF_029845405.1 Pigmentiphaga sp. GD03639 | reverse complement strand
TGTCGGGTCCCGGATGAATATCTGCTAAAAAGCAAACGTCCGCTGCTGTTCGGCCGCGAGGTGCTGACGGCAGTCGTGGCACAGTGGACTCATCCGGAAACGACATGCTGATCAACCTGCACAAGAACGCCACCACGACGCCCGCCATCCGCGAAGCGATCCAGAATGCCACCGGCAGCGATTACGAGCTTGCCCGGCAGTTCAACGTCACGCGCGACACGATCCGCAAATGGCGCAAGCGAGACACGGTCACCGACGGCAGCCACACGCCGCATCGCCTGCAAAGCACGCTCAACGCAGGCCAGGAGGAACTGGTGATCTACCTGCGTACGCATCTGCGTCTGCCGCTGGACGATCTGCTCGCCGTGGTCCGGGAGTTCATTGAGCCGGCGATGAGCCGCTCGGCGCTGGACCGGTTGTTGCGCCGACGCGGGCATTCGCGCCTTCCGGTGCCCGACAAGACCGAACGCACGGACAAGCCGTTCAAGGCCTACGAGCCGGGTTACGTGCATGTGGACGTGAAGTAC
>NZ_JAOCLR010000099.1:0-538 GCF_029845405.1 Pigmentiphaga sp. GD03639 | reverse complement strand
TGTCAGGTCCCGGATGATTCCTCACTGACCTCTGAAACAGATGAGGATGTGATTGCTGCCACCGTTTCATCGCCTGGATCGGCGCCTCGTGGTTCAGGGCTTTCTGAGGCAGATGCTGGTTGTACAGCCAGACGTAGCGCAGCAGCGTTGTCTCCAGGTCTTCTGAGCTGTTGAAATGATGCGAACGCAGCACCTGCTCAATCCGGCCGTTGAAGCGCTCCACCATTCCGTTGGTCTGCGGCGTACGGGGCCGTGTCAGCCGGTGTTCAATACCCAAGGCCTCGCACAGCGCGTCGAACTCATGCTGACCACTTGCCTCCTTCATTCGCTTGCCAAACAGCCGGTCGGTGAATTCCTTGCCGTTGTCGGTGAGCAGCGTGCGAATCCGGAACGGCGCAGCGCGCGTCAGCGCATTGAGGAAGGACTGTGCAGCGGCTGCCGTCTTGCGGTTCTTGATTGCCACGAATACCCAGCGCGTAGCCCGGTCGATGGCCACGAAGACGTAGCGCCGTGCGCTCTCGTCAGCCATCTGCGGCAA
>NZ_JAOCLR010000098.1:0-591 GCF_029845405.1 Pigmentiphaga sp. GD03639 | reverse complement strand
TGGCGCTCGGAGACGCCGGCCTTCCAGCGCTCCCACAAGGCCACGTCCTGCGCCTCGTCGAGCACCGGATGCCGGCCCTTGCGCTTGGGCAGCCCGAGGATGTCGCGGCGCAGCGCCACTTCCTGATGCGTGAGGCCGTAGAACTTGCTGACCATCTCCGTGCTCGCCCCCAGGCGCAGCATGCGGTCCACCGTGGCGATCTCCCGCTCCACGTCGTGCACCTGGCTCAGCAGCCGCTTCAACACTTCCCGGTTCACCGACACCGAACACCACGACACCGTGGCATTCACCAGCATGCTCACGAGTTCGGGGTGCTTCAGCGCATCCAGTTCCTCCTCGCCGAAGCCCATGGCCTTGCAGCGGCGCAACTGGCCGTTGCGCAGGTCATGCAGGGCCTGGGCGATCACGGCCTGGTTGAGTGGGTGCGGTGCCGACATGCGGGAGCCTCCTGCGCTCAGGAATCCTGGCTCGCTACGCCGGCTTCCAGATCCAGCAGCCGGCGCGCCAGGCGCAGCAGACGGAACAGCTTCACCAGCGCAGCATCGCTCAGGCGTGTGGCCGAGCCGCCGTGGCCATGCAGCAGCGCCGCCA
>NZ_JAOCLR010000097.1:0-627 GCF_029845405.1 Pigmentiphaga sp. GD03639 | reverse complement strand
CGTCTCGGCCACGGAGCCGTCGTCGCGTTCGGTGTATTCCGTCTGGAGCATCTTCTCCTTGTGGGTGTCACCTTTGACGACGAGTACGCGCCCGCTCTTGGACGTCACTACGCCGGAAATCGCGCCTGCGGCCAAGGCCAGGGCGAGATGCCAGTGCGACAAGGCCCGCGCGGGCGGACGCAGCGACTGCTGCGCGGCGCCCAGGTGGGTATCGAGCGCCGGCCAGAGTCCTTGCAGCCGGCCGACTTCATCGGCGAACTGCTCGGGCTCCATCGTCACGCGATAGAAGTGCTCCGGCTCGGCCGGGCTGGCAGGGACGGTGTACGGCAGGAACGGCCATTCGAGCGGCAGTTCCTCGGCTTCGGCGTCACCCTGTCCGATCTGCAGCAGCAGACCGCGCACGGCTTTGACCGACTCCGACGCCTGGTCGCGCTGGCGAACCCGGCGACCGAAGATCACCACCTGCTTGAACTGCGTTTCCACCGCACGGTAGATGCGCAGGTCTTTGAGGTGGCGCGTCAGCCATCCGACCAGCTCGGCGTCGAGCACGTAGGACGGCACGATGAAGATCAGCACGCCGCCGTACTGCAGCAGCGGCAGCGCGCGCTGATAGAACAGCTTTTCCAG
>NZ_JAOCLR010000096.1:0-627 GCF_029845405.1 Pigmentiphaga sp. GD03639 | reverse complement strand
TTGGAAAAGCTGTTCTATCAGCGTGCGCTGCCGCTGCTGCAGTACGGCGGCGTGCTGATCTTCATCGTGCCGTCCTACGTGCTCGACGCCGAGCTGGTCGGATGGCTGACGCGCCACTTCGCCGACCTGCGTATCTACCGTGCGGTGGAGACGCAGTTCAAGCAGGTGGTGATCTTCGGTCGCAGGATTCGTCAGCGCGACCAGGCATCGGAATCGGCCAAAGCCGTGCGCGGTCTGCTGCTGCAGATCGGACAGGGTGACGCCGAAGCCGAGGAGCTGCCACTCGAATGGCCGTTCCTGCCGTACACCGTCCCTGCCAGCCCGGCCGAGCCGGAGCACTTCTATCGCGTGACGATGGAGCCCGAGCAGTTCGCCGATGAAGTCGGCCGGCTACAAGGACTCTGGCCGGCGCTCGATATGCACCTGGGCGCCGCGCAGCAATCGCTGCGTCCACCCGCGCGGGCCTTGTCGCACTGGCATCTCGCCCTGGCTTTGGCCGCAGGCGCGATCTCCGGCGTAGTGAAGTCCAAGAGCGGGCGCGTGCTCGTCGTCAAAGGTGATACCCACAAGGAGAAGACCCTCCAGACGGAATACACCGAACGCGACGACGGCTCCGTGGCCGAGACA
>NZ_JAOCLR010000095.1:0-792 GCF_029845405.1 Pigmentiphaga sp. GD03639 | reverse complement strand
GCCCACCGGGGCCACATTGCCCCCGATGGGGTGCCGTGGCCCCTTCTTCCAGAAGGAGAAACCACCATGGCACTCGCAATCCTCAACCTCGCGTCACAAGCACGCTTTTCGCCCGGGCAGGTGGTCATGACCGCCGGCGTCGACGAGCTGGTCCGACAGGGCCGGCTCAACCCCTCGCCGTACCTGCGCCGCCATCTTCATGGCGATTGGGGCGACCTGGACGACAGCGATCGACGGCAGAACGACGCCGCGCTGCAATCCGGTGAGGATCGTCTGTTCTCGTCCTACCAGGTCACGCGCGACCTGAAGCTCTGGATCATCACCGAATGGGATCGCAGCGTCACCACGCTGCTGTTGCCCAGCGAATACTGATCCGCATCCAGCGGCCTCGTGCCGCTTCTTTCTTCCCACCCAGGGGCATGTCACCGCCCCGTGGGGGAGGTGCATGCCTCATTTTTTTGGAGCATCACCATGTCCCTCGATCTCGAAACCGCTGTGCAGGGCGACCTGCTCGAAGCGGCCGCTTCACCCCTCACGCTCAGCCTGCAGGACTTCGTGTCCGAGTTCGGCGACGAGCTGCTCGACTCGCTCAACCGCGCCAATCCTCCGGTCTACACCGGCCAAGTGCGGGGGCATCGGCAACTGATCCTCGCCGCGCTCAAGCGCAAGCTGTTCCCCGCGCAAGCCGATGTGGTCCACGCCGTCACCGAGCTGTTGGTCGATCGCGGCGAACGCGCCGCGATCGTCAATGGCGAGATGGGCTGCGGCAAGACGACCGTCGGCATCGCCACG
>NZ_JAOCLR010000094.1:0-803 GCF_029845405.1 Pigmentiphaga sp. GD03639 | reverse complement strand
GGCATGGCCGCTCGCCCAGCGCTCGGGAACAGGCCAACGAGCGATTGATCGGCCGTATCCGAGAGAGCTTCCAGTCCAGCGATCGGACGTATGGCAGCCCTCGGGTATGGCGGGATCTGCGCGCCTGGGGCGAGCACTGGGGCAGGCATCGTGTGGCGCGTCTGATGCGCCGGGCAAACCTCGTGGCACGAACCAAGCGCCGTCGTCACCCGTCGGATGCGGGGCCAAGATCGGCTCATGCCATTGCCGCCAACGTGCTGGATCGAGACTTTACGGCCCGCGCGCCCAACCAGAAATGGGTGGCCGACTTCACCTATGTCTGGACAGCAGAGGGCTGGCTCTACGTGGCGGCCGTCATGGACTTGTACTCACGACGTATCGTCGGCTGGTCCATGCAGGCCAGCATGACGTCGCAATTGGTGACCGACGCCCTGATGATGGCGTTGCATCGGCGAGGCCGCCCGCGCGAAGTCCTGCACCACTCCGACCAGGGCAGCCAGTACACCAGCGAGCAGTTCCAGATGCTGCTGGCCGATGCTGGGATCGTGTGCAGCATGAGCAAGCGCGGGGACTGCTGGGATAATGCCGCCATGGAGAGCTTCTTCTCCACGCTGAAAACCGAACGGCTGAGCCGACGGATTTACCGGTCCCGCGATGAGTGCAGGGCCGAGGTGTTCGACTACATCGAGCGGTTCTACAACACAAGGCGCCAGCACTCAACGCTGGGATACGTCAGCCCCATGCAGTTCGAGGCGGCGGTTTGTTAGGTTAAACAACCTGTCCGGAGAGGCGGGGCAAGCCCA
>NZ_JAOCLR010000093.1:0-804 GCF_029845405.1 Pigmentiphaga sp. GD03639 | reverse complement strand
ACCCACCGGGGTCACGTTGCCCCGATGGGGGTGCCGTGGCCCCTTCTTCCAGAAGGAGAAACCACCATGGCACTCGCAGTCCTCAACCTCGCGTCACAAGCACGCTTTTCGCCCGGGCAGGTGGTCATGACCGCCGGCGTCGACGAGCTGGTCCGACAGGGTCGGCTCAACCCCACGCCGTACCTGCGCCGCCATCTTCATGGCGAATGGGGCGACCTGAGCGACAGCGATCGGCGGCAGAACGACGCCGCGCTGAAGTCCGGCGAGGATCGTCTGTTCTCGTCCTACCAGGTCACGTCCGACCAGAAGCTCTGGATCATCACCGAATGGGATCGCAGCGTCACCACACTGCTGCTGCCCAGCGAATACTGATCCGCATCCAGCGGTCTCGCGCCGCTTCTTTCTTCCCACCCAGGGGCATGTCACCGCCCCGTGGGGGAGGTGCATGCCCCATTGCTTTGGAGCATCACCATGTCCCTCGATCTCGAAACTGTTCCCGAAACCGCTGTGCAGGGCGACCTGCTCGAAGCGGCCGCTTCACCTCTCACGCTCAGCCTGCAGGACTTCGTATCGGAGTTCGGCGACGAGCTGCTCGATTCGCTCAACCGCGCCAATCCGCCGGTCTACACCGGCCAGGTGCGGGTGCATCGGCAACTGATCCTCGCCGCGCTCAAGCGCAAGCTGTTCCCGGCGCAAGCCGATGTGGTCCACGCCGTCACCGAGCTGTTGGTCGATCGCGGCGAACGCGCCGCGATCGTCAACGGCGAGATGGGCTGCGGCAAGACGACGGTGGGTATTGCCACC
>NZ_JAOCLR010000092.1:0-807 GCF_029845405.1 Pigmentiphaga sp. GD03639 | reverse complement strand
TCGCTTCCTCGCCGAACTGGCGGACATCGCCACGCCGAGCGGTTTTCTGTTCGTGGCCTTCCGCATTCCCTACAGCCCGGCGGTCGGCGTGAAGCTGATCGCCACGCCCTGGACGGATGCGAACCTGCAGCATGTCGAGGGCATCACCGCCGAAGAGCTGCGGCAGGAGCACCGGGCCAAGGGCGTGCCGGAGTCCCTCGTGGAAGTGTTGCACCTGGCTGCGCTCGCCGACGTTCGCATGTTGGTGTTCGATGCCGACGCGCCAGTGCTGGACGGGCTGACGCTCTACGACGACGAGTAACCCGCAACCCATTCGAGCCCCCACGTCGGGGCTCTTCTTTTTCGCGGAACGCGGTGCCGGCGCATTGCCGATTCCCAACGGACGGTCGCCGCCATGTGCCGCACGCTGGCCGCATGTTCGCTGGCGTTGCCGGCAGCATGCCCAGGCAGTCGAGACCTTCAAGACTGCGGCGCGGTTCGCCGTGCTGGTTGCTTCGTTCTCCGGGCGCACCCGCGTCCATCCACCTCACCCTCAAGGGACAGACCTCCCTTGCGGGCGGGAGTCCCTTGGTTGCCACAAGGAGTCTCCCCATGGATACCCAAGCCATCCGCGCACAGATGCCGACGCTCGTTGTCGGTCATGTGCCTTCCAACGTCCGTTCGTTCAAATTCAACATCTTCGACGGCCAGCCCAAGGTTTCGACGCTGGGCTTTCACATCGACCCGAAGCCTTTCGAGGGCAAGGTCATCGCCACCACCGACGAGGCCATCGTCGTCAAGACGGGACGAGCCGAGTTCGCGGTGCTC
>NZ_JAOCLR010000091.1:0-807 GCF_029845405.1 Pigmentiphaga sp. GD03639 | reverse complement strand
AAGCACCGCGAACTCGGCCCGTCCCGTCTTGACGACGATGGCCTCGTCGGTGGTGGCGATGACCTTGCCCTGGAAAGGCTTCGGATCGATGTGAAAGCCCAGCGTCGAAACCTTGGGCTGGCCGTCGAAGATGTTGAACTTGAACGAACGGACGTTGGAAGGCACATGACCGACAACGAGCGTCGGCATCTGTGCACGGATGGCTTGGGTATCCATGGGGAGACTCCTTGTGGCAACCAAGGGACTCCCGCCCGCAAGGGAGGTCGGTCCCTTGAGGGTGAGGTGGATGGACGCGGGTGCGCCCGGAGAACGAAACAACCAGCACGGCGAACCGCGCCGCAGTCTCGAAGGTCTCGACTGCCTGGGCATGCTGCCGGCAACGCCAGCGAACATGCGGCCAGCGTGCGGCACATGGCGGCGGCCGTCCGCCGGGAATCGGCAATGCGCCGGCACCGCGTTCCGCGAAAAAGAAGAGCCCCGACGTGGGGGCTCGAATGGGTTGCGGGTTACTCGTCGTCGTAGAGCGTCAGCCCGTCCAGCACGGGCGCGTCGGCATCGAAGATCAGCAGACGCACGTCGGCGAGCGCGGCCAGGTGGAGCACCTCGACGAGGGACTCCGGCATGCCCTTGGCCCGGTGCTCCTGCCGCAGTTCTTCGGCGGTGATGCCCTCGACATGCTGCAGGTTCGCATCCGTCCAGGGGGTGGCGATCAGCTTCACGCCGACCGCCGGGCTGTAGGGAATGCGGAAGGCCACGAACAGAAAACCGCTCGGCGTGGCGATGTCGGCCAGGTTGGCCAGATAGCGG
>NZ_JAOCLR010000090.1:0-817 GCF_029845405.1 Pigmentiphaga sp. GD03639 | reverse complement strand
CACTCTGCGCGAACGGATCGACCCGGCCACATCAATGGCCAGGCACTCCCGCGTGTACTCATCGACTAGCGTCAGGCATTTAATCTGCTGGCCGTTGGCGCATGCGTCAAAGACAAAATCGTAGGACCAGACCTGGTTGGCCCGAGTCGGCGTCAGCGGACGCGGGCGAGAGGCTGCCACGCGGCGTCGAGGCCGTTTACGGGGCACCTGCAGCCTCGCCACGTTCCACAACCGCCACGCCCGGGACATGCTCATCGCATGCCCCTCTCGGGCCAGAAATATGCTGATCCGCCGATACCCATACCGGGGATACTGCGCCGAGAGCGCCTTCATCCTCGCCACCACCGGCGCGTCCTTGTGTGCCTTGGTAGGCTCGTAGCGCAACCCCGAACGGGATACTTCATATAGCGTACAGGCTCGGCGCTGGGATACCCCCAGCGAGCAAGCCAGCCGGGCCTGCTCCTGCCGAACCTGTACGCTCACCACTTTCGGCGGCTGACCTCCTTCATCACCTCGATCTCCAGGTCCCGCTCGACTAGCAGCTTGCGCAGTCGTGCGTTCTCGGCCTCGACTTCCTTGAGCCGGCGCACTTCGTCCACGCCAAACTCCCCGAACCGCTTGCGCCAGCCGTAGATGCTCTGCTCGCTCACCCCGTGCCGCTTGGCCACATCGGCCACCGGGTCCCGGTCGGCCTCACGCAGTATCCGCACAATCTGCTCTTCGCTGTACCTTGCCTTCTTCATCTCGCTTCCTTCTCGCGTCGGAAGCTATTTTCTCAAACACCGTGTGGCGCGAATTTCTCAGAGCAGGTCACTCG
>NZ_JAOCLR010000089.1:0-844 GCF_029845405.1 Pigmentiphaga sp. GD03639 | reverse complement strand
TGACCTGCTCCCCAATTTAGTACGAAACCAAATTAGAGTCTGCGGTTAAAAAACTGTCTGCAAACTGCTTGGGCGTCAGATACCCGAGCGAACTGTGCGGCCGGTCGTTATTGTATTCCTGGCACCAATCCGCAATCGTTTCCCTTGCGTGACGCATCGAGACGAACCAGTGCTCGTTCAGGCATTCGTCACGGAATTTGCCGTTGAAGCTCTCGATATAGGCATTTTGCTGCGGCTTGCCTGGTTCGATGAAGTGCAGCTTCAGCCCTGTCCTGTAGGCCCATTCGTCCAGCGTTTTCCCTGCAAATTCAGGACCGTTATCAATCGTAATCGACAACGGCAACCCTCGGGCATCTGCAAGTCGTTCCAACACTGCCACGACGCGGCGACCTGGCAGGGACGTATCAACCTCAATGACCAGGCACTCCTTTGTAAAATCATCGACGATGTTCAAGGTGCGGAACCTCCGTCCGTCAGCCAAACCATCAGATACGAAGTCCATCGACCAGCTCTGATTGGGCGCCGTGGCAGGTGCCTTGACCTGTCGCTCGACGCCAGCAATTCTCTTCCTCTTGCGCCTTCTGACTGCCAAACCTGCCTGCTGATAGACGCGGAACAGCCGTTTGTGATTGACGGCCCACCCTTCGCGCTTGACGAGCACATGCAGCCGCCGATAGCCATAGCGCCGCTTGGCGGCTGCCAGCTCACATAGCCGGTCCCGTAGGGCCTGGTCATCCGGGCGGCGCGATTCATAGCGGTACAAGGACCGGGAGATGCCGAATAGCCCACAGGCGCGGGTGACGCCTAAGCCATGCACTTGCATGACGTGCATCACTGCTGCTCG
>NZ_JAOCLR010000088.1:0-877 GCF_029845405.1 Pigmentiphaga sp. GD03639 | reverse complement strand
TCTGTTGCAAAAATCGTGAAGCTTGAGCATGCTTGGCGGAGATTGGACGGACGGAACGATGACGGATTTCAAGTGGCGCCATTTCCAGGGTGATGTGATCCTGTGGGCGGTGCGCTGGTATTGTCGCTATCCGATCAGCTATCGCGACCTTGAGGAAATGCTGGCGGAACGCGGCATTTCGGTCGACCATACGACGATCTATCGCTGGGTCCAGTGCTACGCCCCGGAGATGGAGAAGCGGCTGCGCTGGTTCTGGCGGCGTGGCTTTGATCCGAGCTGGCGCCTGGATGAAACCTACGTCAAGGTGCGGGGCAAGTGGACCTACCTGTACCGGGCAGTCGACAAGCGGGGCGACACGATCGATTTCTACCTGTCGCCGACCCGCAGCGCCAAGGCAGCGAAGCGGTTCCTGGGCAAGGCCCTGCGAGGCCTGAAGCACTGGGAAAAGCCTGCCACGCTCAATACCGACAAAGCGCCGAGCTATGGTGCAGCGATCACCGAATTGAAGCGCGAAGGAAAGCTGGACCGGGAGACGGCCCACCGGCAGGTGAAGTATCTCAATAACGTGATCGAGGCCGATCACGGAAAGCTCAAGATACTGATCAAGCCGGTGCGCGGTTTCAAATCGATCCCCACGGCCTATGCCACGATCAAGGGATTCGAAGTCATGCGAGCCCTGCGCAAAGGACAGGCTCGCCCCTGGTGCCTGCAGCCCGGCATCAGGGGCGAGGTGCGCCTTGTGGAGAGAGCTTTTGGCATTGGGCCCTCGGCGCTGACGGAGGCCATGGGCATGCTCAACCACCATTTCGCAGCAGCCGCCTGATCGGCGCAGAGCGACAGCCTACCTCTGACTGCCGCCAATCTTTGCAACAGAGCC
>NZ_JAOCLR010000087.1:0-879 GCF_029845405.1 Pigmentiphaga sp. GD03639 | reverse complement strand
GTGGCCAAGCGCGTGGCGCAGGAACTGATCACGCGCGACAAGGTGGAATTCCTGGCCGGCTTCGGCTTCACGCCCAACGCGCTGGCGGTGGCGCCGCTGGCCACCGAGGCCAAGATTCCGATGGTGGTCATGAACGCGGCCACCTCGTCCATCACCGAGCGCTCGCCCTACGTGGTGCGCACCTCGATGACGCTGCCGCAGAACGCCTACGCCATCGCCGACTGGGCGCTGAAGAACAACATCAAGACGGTGTACTCACTATACGCCGACTACGGTCCGGGCCAGGACGCCAACGCCCAGTTCCGCAAGACCTTCACGGGCGGCGGCGGCAAGATCGTGGCCGAGGTGGCGGTGCCGCTGAAGAATCCGGAGTTCGGCCCCTACATGCAGCGCATCAAGGATGCCAAGCCCGATGCCGCCTTCCTGTGGTTCCCCTCGGGCGAGCTGTCGGTGCTGATGCTGCGCGCCTACCGCGAGCGCGGCCTGGAGCAGGCCGGGATCAAGGCGCTGGGCACCGGCGACGGCACCGACGACATGTTCCTGGACAGCATGGGCGACGTGGCGCTGGGCCTGACCACCTCGTTCCACTATTCCGCCGCCCACGACTCGGCCAAGAACAAGGCCTTCATCAAGGGCTACGAATCGCAGTTCGGCACCTCGATCCGCCCCAACTTCATGGCGGTGGGCGGCTATGACGGCATGGCGCTGATCTACGAGACCATCAAGAAGCTGAACGGCAAGATCGACGGCACGAAGGCGGTCGAGGCCATGAAGGGGGCCAAGTGGGAAAGCCCGCGCGGGCCCGTCATGATCGATCCGGAAACGCGCGACATCGTGCAGAACATCTACATCCGCAAGGTCGAACGCCGCGGCAACCAC
>NZ_JAOCLR010000086.1:0-893 GCF_029845405.1 Pigmentiphaga sp. GD03639 | reverse complement strand
CCGCGCACGGCCCTGGCCCTGATAGCCGATGTTGCCGTTCACGTCCTTGCTCAGGTCGCCATACGGCGGGTTCAGCCACAGCAGCCCGAAGGACTGGCGCGAGATCAGCGTGTCCATCAGGTCACCGTGGATGCAGCGATCGACCAGTTGCCGTGCGTGGCGGGCACGCTCGGCGTCGTACTCGACGGCGAAGGCCTGGACCTGCTCGCGCCCGAGGGCGTGGGCGGCTTCGGCGATCGCCACGCCTTCGCCGGCGCAGGGATCGAGGATGGACATGGAGCCGGGAGACGGCGCCAGTGCGGACAAGGCCCGCTCCAGCGTCGGCTCGTCGGTGGGGAAGTAGCCGTTACGAATGAAATTGCGCGCCAGGCGCGGAAACATGAGTGCCATGGATTTCTCCTGGTGATGGATGAGGGAAGGCGGGCACGCGCGGCGCGCATGCCCGTGGGGATGGCTCACGCCACACGCCGAAGCGGTGCGTTCGCGGCCAGTTCGTACTGCATGGCGCCGAGGGTGCCGTTGCGGATCAGCTCGCCCAACGCCTTCGTCAGCGCCGGGACATCGAGGGCCAGCCGTTGGCCTTCCAGCGGCCCGAGGGCCAAGGGAAGACCGGTCAGCATCCGTCGTGTCTGCAACAGCTCCAGCACGGTGTCGCGCCAGTGGTCGAGCAGTGGCAGCGGGCAGGTGTCCTGCACCAGCGTCCACAGCCGGTCGAGCCGGTGAGCGGAATCCCTGGGCAGAAGCGCCAGCGCGCCGGCGTTGGCCTTATCTGGCTTCACGCAGCGACGATCGAACAGCCACACATTCGTCAGCGAACCGAACAGCGTTCGCCGATAGGCGCGGGTGATGCGCTTTTCCAGGTTCTCGACGTTGCCGACGAAGACCGGGATGGA
>NZ_JAOCLR010000085.1:0-897 GCF_029845405.1 Pigmentiphaga sp. GD03639 | reverse complement strand
GTTCGGGTCGCCTGCTCGGGTGATATCGACGAGGTTGTGCGGCTGATGCACGACGCTGCGGCGTGGATGTCCGCCAAGGGAACGCCCGCCTGGGACGTCGCGCGGATCGACCGGACATTCGCGGAGACCTTCGTCCTGAGATCCGAGCTCCTAGTCGCGAGTTGCAGCGACGGCATCGTCGGCTGTTGCACCTTGTCGGCCGAGGATCCCGAGTTCTGGCCCGACGCCCTCAAGGGGGAGGCCGCATATCTGCACAAGCTCGCGGTGCGACGGACACATGCGGGCCGGGGTGTCAGCTCCGCGCTGATCGAGGCTTGCCGCCATGCCGCGCGAACGCAGGGGTGCGCCAAGCTGCGGCTCGACTGCCACCCGAACCTGCGTGGCCTATACGAGCGGCTCGGATTCACCCACGTCGACACTTTCAATCCCGGCTGGGATCCAACCTTCATCGCAGAACGCCTAGAACTCGAAATCTAACGTCCGTTCGGGCATCGAGGTCCATGTCGGGGTGGGACGGGCCCGTGGCTTCAAGATCACTTGCAGTCCGACCGCGATGTCTTGGTTGCGCGAGAGGTTGTCGATATCCTCCACTTCCATCATCAACCCTGGATAATGCCGCCGCCGTCATCGCCGCCGACGCCCGTGCCGGGCTTTTCGGGCCTGTCAGGCTTGCTCGGCCTTCAGCCTGCCTGGGCGAGATCTCCGGCGGACGGATTAACGGCGGAGCTTCGCCGCCTTTCGTGCGTGTGAAGGCCGAAGATAGTTCTCTCAAAAACATCCGTTTATGAGAGATACCAAATGTCATTTTCAGAAGACGACTGCACCAGTTGATTGGGCGTAATGGCTGTTGTGCAGCCAGCTCCTGACAGTTCAATATCAGAAGTGATCTGCACCAAT
>NZ_JAOCLR010000084.1:0-913 GCF_029845405.1 Pigmentiphaga sp. GD03639 | reverse complement strand
TGGAAGGGCCGGGTGGCGATCTCGGCGCCGGCGGCGGCCACGCCGATGATGAAGGACTGGCCCCAGCCCTTGTGGCAGCACTCGAGCGCCTGGCGCATGGTGGTGGTGTTGCCGATGCACTCGAAGCTGTAGTCGGCCCCGCCGTCGGTGAGCTGGACGATGTGGTCGACGACGTTGGCGACGTCCTTGGGGTTGACGAAGTGGGTCATGCCGAACTGGCGGCCCAGGGCCTCGCGCTGGGGATTCAGGTCGATGCCGATGATCTTGTCGGCGCCCACCATCCTGGCGCCCTGGATGACGTTCAGGCCGATGCCGCCCAGCCCGAAGACCACGACGTTGGCGCCGGCCTCGACCTTGGCGCTGAAGACCACGGCGCCCACGCCGGTGGTCACGCCGCAGCCGATGTAGCAGGCCTTGTCGAAGGGAGCGTCCTCGCGGATCTTGGCCACGGCGATCTCGGGCACCACGATGTAGTTCGAGAAGGTCGAGGTGCCCATGTAGTGGTGGATGGGCTTGCCGTCCAGCGAGAAGCGGCTGGTGCCGTCGGGCATCAGGCCCTTGCCCTGGGTGGTGCGGATGGCCTGGCACAGGTTGGTCTTGCGCGACAGGCAGAACTTGCACTGGCGGCACTCGGGCGTGTAGAGCGGGATGACGTGGTCGCCCTTCTTCAGGGTCGAGACGCCGGGCCCGGCATCGACCACGATGCCCGCGCCCTCGTGGCCGAGGATGGCCGGGAACAGGCCCTCGGGGTCGGCGCCCGACAGGGTGTAGTAATCGGTGTGGCAGATGCCGGTGGCCTTGACTTCGATCAGCACCTCGCCGGCGCGCGGACCTTCCAGGTCCACTTCTTCGATGGTCAGGGGCGCGCCTGCCTTCCAGGCGATCGCGGCTTTGGTCTTCATGGGCTGCTCCT
>NZ_JAOCLR010000083.1:0-1040 GCF_029845405.1 Pigmentiphaga sp. GD03639 | reverse complement strand
TCAGAGATTTCGAATACAGGGCTATCACCTGCTATGGCCGGACTTTCCAGACCGTTCTTCTATCACCGAAGCTAACTCGTACAGGCTCTTCCGATTTCGCTCGCCACTACTTTCGGAATCTCGGTTGATTTCTTTTCCTCGAGTTACTGAGATGTTTCAGTTCACCCGGTTCGCCTCGTTAACCTATGGATTCAGTTAACGATACCGCCGAAGCGGTGGGTTTCCCCATTCGGAAATCTGCGGATCAAAGCTTGTTTGCCAGCTCCCCGCAGCTTATCGCAGGCTACTACGTCCTTCATCGCCTGTGATCGCCAAGGCATCCACCACATGCACTTAGTCGCTTGATCCTATAACCGTAGCGGCTATAGGCTGGTTTACTCTAGCGTTTGTGCCGTTCCAGAACATGAGCATTCTGGAACTGATATATGCAATCACAACCCGTTGTCCGACAATACTCCACTGGCTCTTCACCAGCGTGTCGAACAACATTACTGTTGTTGCTTCTTCCAAATTGTTAAAGAACAGCCAAATCGTACTACACCGAGCCAAAGCCCAGCTTTAAGCACAGCACGCTGCGCTTAAACCTGAATTCTGGTGATCCGAGGAATTCCCACCGAAAATGGTGGAGGTTGACGGGATCGAACCGACGACCCCCTGCTTGCAAAGCAGGTGCTCTCCCAGCTGAGCTAAACCCCCACAGAAACTCGCGCTTCTGCATACTGGTGGGTCTGGTTGGATTCGAACCAACGACCCCCGCCTTATCAAGACGGTGCTCTAACCGACTGAGCTACAGACCCATATTCTTCGGATCTGCATCCCAGGCCAAGGAACGTCAAGCATCTTGCGCTTGCCCCTTTTCCTCACCGATCCAGCTTAACGAACAACCGATAAGAGTGGACACTTGATCAAGCGCTTTACGCGCTGAAAGGAGGTGATCCAGCCGCACCTTCCGATACGGCTACCTTGTTACGACTTCACCCCAGTCATGAACCCTACCGTGGTAAGCGCCCTCCTTGCGGTTAGGCTACCTACTTCTGGTA
>NZ_JAOCLR010000082.1:0-1141 GCF_029845405.1 Pigmentiphaga sp. GD03639 | reverse complement strand
CACCAGAAGTAGGTAGCCTAACCGCAAGGAGGGCGCTTACCACGGTGGGGTTCATGACTGGGGTGAAGTCGTAACAAGGTAGCCGTATCGGAAGGTGCGGCTGGATCACCTCCTTTCAGCGCGTAAAGCGCTTGATCAAGTGTCCACTCTTATCGGTTGTTCATTAAGCTGGATCGGTGAGGAAAAGGGGCAAGCGCGAGTGGCTTGACGTTCCTTGGCCTGGGATGCAGATCCGAAGAATAAGGGTCTGTAGCTCAGTCGGTTAGAGCACCGTCTTGATAAGGCGGGGGTCGTTGGTTCGAATCCAACCAGACCCACCAGGGTTGGTGCCCCCCTACGCGCTGCGCGCGCCCCCCAGGGGGCGGCGCTGGCGGACCGGCAAAGCCGGCTCCGCGGCGCCCTGGGTAAAGCCGGGGCAGGGTGGGAAGCCTTCAGGGGTACGGGGGTTTAGCTCAGCTGGGAGAGCACCTGCTTTGCAAGCAGGGGGTCGTCGGTTCGATCCCGTCAACCTCCACCAAGACACCTGGAAGATTCCTCGGCAGTACCAGAATTCAGGTTTAAGCGCAGCGTGCTGTGCTTAAAGCTGGGCTTTGGCTCGGTGAAGTACTGATTTGGCTGTTCTTTAACAATTTGGAAGAAGCAACAACAGTAATGTTGTTCGACACGCTGGTTCAGAGCCAGTGGAGTATTTGTCGGACAACGGGTTGTGATTGCATATATCAGTTCCAGAATGCTCATGTTCTGGAACGGCACAAACGCTAGAGTAAACCAGCCTATAGCCGCCACGGTTATAGGATCAAGCGACTAAGTGCATGTGGTGGATGCCTTGGCGATCACAGGCGATGAAGGACGTCGTAGCTTGCGATAAGCTGCGGGGAGCTAGCAAACGAGCTTTGATCCGCAGATTTCCGAATGGGGAAACCCACCGCTTAGGCGGTATCGTTAACTGAATCCATAGGTTAACGAGGCGAACCGGGTGAACTGAAACATCTCAGTAGCTCGAGGAAAAGAAATCAACCGAGATTCCGAAAGTAGCGGCGAGCGAAATCGGAACAGCCTGTACGAGTTAGCTTCGGTGATAGAAGAACGGTCTGGAAAGTCCGGCCATAGCAGGTGATAGCCCTGTATTCGAAATCATTGG
>NZ_JAOCLR010000081.1:0-1172 GCF_029845405.1 Pigmentiphaga sp. GD03639 | reverse complement strand
GCTGGCGTCCAGCCACAGTGTATGGGCAGCGATTTCGTGGCGCAGGCCTCCGCCGCAAGCGAAGGGGTACCCGGCAACACACGATCTCTCACTCAACCGACACCAACTTAGCCAAGCGCGTCAAGCATTTAGCAAACACATACCGCTGAATATTGTTACGATTAACGGCTAGTCGCGGATACGAGCCCTTCATCATCAGCGGTGTTCACCCAGAGAGATCTTGAGGGACTGGGAATCGCCAAACGCCCTGTCACTTCAAAAGCGGACTGCGGATGAACACCCATAAGAATGTCCGATTGACGTATTTGCGTCGCCGGGAAATGGCTGGGACGCTACTTAGCCGATGAAGTGGCGGGTCTGCTGGACAAATCGTCGCGCCCAGCTCTGTCGCCCCGAGCCGTCGATCTGAGCGCCGCACTGGTCATCGTCGAGCTTCGGCGCAAGCTGTTCCTGCAATCACGCATTTCGCCGTATACAGGGGTCTCCCGGTCCACCGTCAGCCGCGTCCTCAAACGCGCTGGCTTGTCCAGGCTCAGCGATCTGGCGCCAGTCGATACGGTGCAGCGCTACGAACGAGATGCACCGGAAGAATTGCTTCATATCGATATCAATAAGCTGGTCGGTTCAGCAACGTAGGGCACAGCACCTTGGGCGATTACACCAAGCGAGCAAAAGGGCTGGCTGGGCTGGGAATACCTGTTTGTGCCTGTCGATGATTATGCCCGTGTCGCCTTCACTGCCATGAGGCCTGACGAGCGCAAGGAGAGTGCCGAGAGCCTCCTGCTTACTGTCGTCCAGTATTTCTCCAAGCTGAGCGTGAAACCAGCGCCTGTTGGCCGACAACGAACCGGCCTTCCATTCACATCCGTTTCGTCGCGCCTGCCTCGTACTGGGCATCAAGCAAATTCACCCGAGCCTATCGCCCTTAAATACAAACGGCAAGGCCTTTTGCTCACATGACGGCTAAGCTCGTCCTCACCGATACGTAGATTCGCGATGTAGGGCGCCCCGAAAGCGATCCGGTGGGACCAAGTACCGATGTCCGCTCGGAACTCATCAGGTGAGCTTCTATCGCCTTCCTTCAGATGCTAAGACTCGCCACCGATTGTTTGACCGCAGCAATCCCAAAGCGATTGGATCAAGACTTCAACGATAGCTTCCGTGGTCGATCT
>NZ_JAOCLR010000080.1:0-1192 GCF_029845405.1 Pigmentiphaga sp. GD03639 | reverse complement strand
GGTAATCCCCCCATTTTTAGCGTTTGCCAGAAGTAGGAACGCTATGCGGCCATGGCGAGCCGCTGTTTCGGGGTAAATCCGCCCAGGGCCATGTTCGGGCGCTCGTGATTGTAGGACCACATCCACTGCGTGGCGACACGCTGAACGTGATCCAGATCGTCCCAATGATATTGGGACAGCCATTCGTAGCGAACGGTCCGGTTGAATCGCTCGACGTAGGCGTTCTGCTGGGGCCGGCCTGGTTGAATATATTCGAGCTTGATGCCCCATGTGCCTGCCCACTGCACAATGGCCGCACTCAGGTACTCCGGACCGTTGTCGCAACGAATCGCCGAGGGTTTTCCTCGCCAGCCAATGATCTGCTTGAGCGTGCGAATCACACGCTCCGAAGGCAGCGAGAAGTCGACCTCGATGCCCAGCGCCTCGCGGTTAAAGTCGTCGATTACGTTCAGCACTCGGATGCTACGTCCGTCGGCAAGTTGGTCGTGCATGAAGTCCATCGACCACACCTGGTTGACCTGGGTCGGTACCGTCAACGGCTCGGGCGCCTGCCGAACCAGCCGTTTGCGCGGTTTGATTCGCAAGTTCAATTCGAGCTCGCGGTAGATCCGGTACACGCGCTTGTGGTTCCACCGGAAGCCGCGGACATTACGCAGGTACAGAAAGCACAACCCAAAGCCCCAGTTGCGGTGGTTGTCCGTCAGGCGAAGCAGCCAGTTTGCGATCTCCTCGTTCTCGGCGTCGGTCTTGGCGACGTACCGATAGCAGGTCTGGCTAATGCTGAACGCCTCGCAAGCCATCCGGATCGATACGCCGCGATCTTGCACGGCACGTCGGGCCATCTCGCGGCGGCGAGATGGCCTCACCACTTTTTTTCGAGCGCCTCCGTCACGATCTCGGCCTTGAGCTTCTCCTCGACGTACATCTTGCGCAGGCGCGCGTTCTCGGCTTCCAGCTCCTTCATCCGCGCCATCAGCGACACGTCCATGCCGCCGTACTTCGACCGCCACTTGTAGAACGTCGCCGAGCTGATGCCCAGTTCCCGGCACAGTTCGGGTACCGCAAGGCCAGCTTCCACCCGTTTGATGGCTTCGATGATCTGGCTGTCCGTGAATCGTGACTTCTTCATGCTGTAGAACTCCTCAACGAGAAAATTCTACTTCTGGATGCAACGCTTTTGCGGGGGGATTAC
>NZ_JAOCLR010000079.1:0-1284 GCF_029845405.1 Pigmentiphaga sp. GD03639 | reverse complement strand
AGAGGTGGCTCCGGTTGTTTGGACAGTATTTTGAGATTTTAAGTGGAACGCTCCGGGCACATCATGCTGCCGTTTTAATCGCAGGCAGCATCGCGAAGTATGCCTCATCGGGGGTCTGATCGGCCAAACTGGAGTGAGGGCGCCTCTGGTTGTACAACTGGATATACGCCCCGATGGACTGCCTGGCCTGGCTGACCGATTCGTAGGCCTTCAGATACACCTCCTCGTACTTGATGCTGCGCCATACCCGTTCGACAAACACGTTGTCGCGCCAGCTTCCCTTGCCATCCATGGATAACCGGATGCCTCGGCTTTGTACCGCTTCAGTGAAGGCGCTGGCTGTGAATTGGCTGCCCTGATCGGTATTGACGATATCAGGCAACCCGTAGCGGGTAAAGGCTTCTTCCAAGGCGTCAACGGCATGCACCGCTTCCAGCGTGATGGCCACCCGATGAGCCAGAACCTTGCGACTGGCCCAGTCTACGACTGCGGTCAGATACACAAAGCCCCGAGCCATCGGGATATAGGTCGTATCCAGCGCCCACACCTGATTGGCCCGGTTAATCCGCATATCGCGCAGCAGGTACGGCCAAACTTTGTGCTGGACGTTGCGCCGGCTCGTGTTGGGCTTGCAATACAGCGCCTTAACGCCCATGCGTTTCATCAGGGTGCCCACGTGTCGTCGGCCGACCTCATGGCCGTCACGGCGCAGTAGCCGCGCCAGCATGCGGGCCCCGGCAAACGGAAACTCCAGATGCAGCTCGTCGATCCGGCGCATCAACATCAGATCTCTATCGTTGACAGGCCGGGCCTGATAATACACGCTCGATCGAGCAATCCCCACCAATTTGGCCTGGCGTGACACCGGCAGTGCATGCGTACGGTCTATCATCGCTTTGCGCTCAGCAATCCCGCCTTGGTGAGCGCGCTTTCTAAAAAATCATTCTCCAGCGTGAGCTGGCCGATCTTGGCATGTAGCACCTTCAGATCGGCCGGCGGCTCGTTGTTGCTCTGTCCTGCCGACCCGAATACGTCCGCCGCCTTCTCCTGCAACTGCCGCTTCCATTCCGTGATCTGGTTCGGATGCACATCAAATTGCTGAGCCAGTTCGGCCAGGGTGCGATCCCCCTTGACCGCCGCCAAGGCCACCTTGGCCTTGAACGCCGCTGAGTGTGTTCGTCTCGTTCTCTTGGTCATCTCTCTGGTTCCTTTACCGGCATTATCGCCGGATCAGGCCCAGAGCTCTCCACTTATCGGACTGTCTGAATTTCCGCCGCCACCTCT
>NZ_JAOCLR010000078.1:0-1293 GCF_029845405.1 Pigmentiphaga sp. GD03639 | reverse complement strand
TTTTGAGGAGGCTCAAATCTCTGAGAGGATTGAGCCATGAAGAAGTCGAACAAGTTCTCACCGGAGGTGCGTGAGCGCGCGGTGAGGATGGTGCAGGAGCACCGAGGGGAGTACCCGTCGTTGTGGGCAGCAGTCGAATCGATCGCGCCGAAGATCGGATGCGTCCCGCAGACGCTGCTGGAATGGGTCAAGCGGGTGGAGGTCGATTCCGGGGTGCGAGAGGGCGTCACGACGTCCGAGGCGCAGCGGGTCAAGGGCCTGGAACGCGAGGTCAAAGAGCTGCGTCGGGCCAACGAGATCCTGAAGCTGGCCAGCGCGTTTTTCGCCCAGGCGGAGCTCGACCGCCGACTGAAGTCCTGAACGACTTCGTGGACCAGCATCGCGCCACCCACGGAGTCGAGCCGATCTGCAAGGCACTGCAGATCGCCCCGTCGGGATACTGGCGCCATGCGGCGCTGCTGCGCGAGCCGCACAAGCGATGTGCCCGGGCTCACCGTGACGAGGCCTTGGTGCCGCAGATCGAGCGCGTCTGGAACGCCAACATGCAGGTCTACGGCGCCGACAAAGTCTGGAGGCAGCTCGCACGAGAGGGGACCGACGTGGCCCGCTGCACGGTGGAGCGGCTGATGCGGCGCTTGGGACTGCGCGGCGTGCTGCGCGGCAAGGTGGTGAAGACGACCGTCAGCGACAGCAAGGCGCCTTGCCCGCTGGATCGGGTCAACCGGCAGTTCCGGGCCGAGCGGCCGAACCAGCTGTGGGTCAGCGACTTCACCTACGTGTCGACATGGCAGGGCTGGCTCTACGTGGCGTTCGTCATCGACGTGTTCGCCCGTCGCATCGTCGGCTGGCGGGTGAGCAGCTCGATGCGAACTGACTTCGTGCTGGACGCCCTGGAGCAGGCGCTGTACGCGCGGCAACCCGAACGCGATGGCAGCCTGGTGTGCCACTCCGACAGGGGCTCGCAATACGTCAGCATTCGCTACACCGAGCGGCTGGCAGAAGCCGGCATTGAGCCGTCCGTGGGCAGCAAGGGCGACTCGTATGACAACGCGCTGGCCGAGACGATCAACGGCCTCTACAAGGCCGAATTGATTCATCGTCGGACGCCCTGGAAAACAAAGGAGTCCGTGGAGCTGGCCACGCTCGAATGGGTGTCCTGGTTCAACCACCACCGCCTGCTCGAACCGATCGGCTACATCCCGCCGGCGGAGGCTGAGGCAAACTACTACAGGCAACTCGCCAGTCAGGCCACCACGGTGGAGGTCTGACTTAAACCAACGGGCCTCCACGAAT
>NZ_JAOCLR010000077.1:0-1317 GCF_029845405.1 Pigmentiphaga sp. GD03639 | reverse complement strand
TGGAGTTGACCCGTTTCCGTGAACACATCATTCTTTGTGTTCAAGGAGTCGCAAATGTCCAAAGTACGACCGCCGTACCCGGCGGAATTCCGCCAGCAGATGGTCGAGCTGGTTCGAGCCGGCCGCACGCCCGCGCAGCTCTCGCGTGAGTTCGGTGTCACCGCCCAATCCATCACCAACTGGGTTGGCCAAGCCGCCATCGACGACGGCAAGCCTTTACCAGGCAAGGAAGGCCTGAGCACTGCCGAGCGGGAAGAACTGGTGCGCCTGCGCCGGCAGTTGCGCCAGGTCCAGATGGAGCGCGACATCCTGGCAAAGGCTACGGCCTGGTTTGCCGGTCGCAG
Organism: Pigmentiphaga sp. GD03639; assembly: GCF_029845405.1. Taxonomy (NCBI): domain Bacteria; kingdom Pseudomonadati; phylum Pseudomonadota; class Betaproteobacteria; order Burkholderiales; family Alcaligenaceae; genus Pigmentiphaga; species Pigmentiphaga sp. GD03639. Next base: position 973 of record NZ_JAOCLR010000077.1, on the reverse strand, counting down.
CGATGCGACTTCCACGAAGTCTTCGGACTCGTGATGGCGAACCAGGCCGACCTCCCTGTGCGCACCATGTGCCGTGTCCTCGGTGTCTCAGCCAGCGGCTTCTATGCCTGGCGCGACCGTGCTCCTTCACAGCGCAGCATCGCCAACGCGGTGATGACCGAGCGCATCCGCCAGATTCACCAGGACTCCTACGAGTCCTACGGAATGCCCCGGGTGCGGGCCGAGCTCATCGAGCAAGGTGTGAGCATCAGCCGCCAGCGCGTGGCCCGGCTCATGCGGCAAGCCGGCATCCACGGCATCAGCAAGCGCCGAGGCTTCACCGTCACCACCCGTCGCGACAAACGTCAGGCCCCAGCTCGTGACCTGGTCAACCGGCGTTTCCGCGCCACTGGCCCGAACCAGCTGTGGGTGGCGGACATGACCTACGTACCGACCTGGATGGGGTTTCTCTATCTGGCCGTGGTCATCGACGTCTGGAGCCGGCGCGTGGTGGGCTGGGCCATGGGCGAACGCATGACCGCAGACCTCGTTCTCGAGGCCTTGAACATGGCGCTGGAGCAGCGCAAACCCAAGGGTGTCATCCACCACAGCGACCAGGGCAGCCAGTACACGAGCGTGGCCTTCGGGGAGCGCTGCCGCCAGATGCAGGTCAGGCCTTCGATGGGAACGGTGGGCGATGCCTACGACAACGCAATGGCCGAGAGCTTCTTCGCCAGCCTGGAGGGCGAACTCATCGAGCGCAGCACCTTCCAGAGCAAAGCACAGGCCCGCATGGCGGTCTTCACATGGATTGAAGGCTGGTACAACCCCCGGCGCCGCCACAGCGGCCTGGGCTACCTCTCACCCCTGAACTTTGAAAGGAGCAACGAAGCCTTGTTTGATGTTGTCGACGAGGCCGTCGTGCATGTCGAGGCAACACCCGAAACGGTTTGAGAATCAAACCAGTACCCGTCCACGAAAGTGGGTCAACTCC
>NZ_JAOCLR010000076.1:0-1317 GCF_029845405.1 Pigmentiphaga sp. GD03639 | reverse complement strand
GTCGACCAACTGGAGCAGTTGCCCGCTCCCGACGGTTTCCGGCGCGTCACCCACATGCTGGTGGATGCCGGCGCGCGGGACATCATCTGGGTCGATCCGCTGCCCGCCGACATCATCCGCACGCCGCCGGCCATCGGCTTCACCGTCGCCACGAAGAAGTTCCAGGGTCGCGTCACCGTGCTGTATGAGCGTGGCCTCGACCTCTACGCGGTGGAGCTGCACCGCGACGGCGAGCTGGTCGAACGGGTCGATGAGGTGTTCTTCGACACCCTCGGCGAGACGCTGGAACGGCTGATCGACGACGGGAGTTGGCGGCGCATCCGCGTGCAGTGCCTGTCGTGTCGTAAGGCTATCCGGCACTGATCTCACAGCAGCTTCCCGCCCTCGCGGCGGGAAGCCTCTTTTCCTGCCCCCTGGAGATCACACCCATGACTGTTCGATTCAAAGGCACGGAGCTGCGGCCCGTGCTCGCCGAAGCGGTGGCGAATCAATGCCGCGTCATCCTGGTCAAGGATCAGGGCTTGTACTTCCTGGCCGAGTGCGGCGAGCGCCGACCCGATGGTCGCCAGAAGACCATCGCCTATGCCGCCGGTTGCAACCCGGATGTCGATGCCTTCGACGACTGGTGGGAACTGGCGCGTGCCGAGTTCGGTGGCGACGACTTCGGCGAGTTCTTCGATCCGCAGGAGGGCGTGTTTGCGCGCATCCTGCGCAGCGAGGACGACCTCGACGTGTCCGCCACCGCGACACACCTGTCGCTGCAGGCGGTTCCTCCCACGCCCAGCGGTAACTGACCGCCCATCCCTGGCCCCCGCTCCGGGGGCCTCTTTCTTCCCGGCAATGCGGACAGCCGCGAGTGCCGATTGCCGCTCGCCTGCGCGCCGTCCCGGCGCCACGCTTCCGGCCATGTTCCGCTGACGTCCGTCAGCGACATGCCCAGGCAGCCACGATCTTCAAGGCTGCGACGCGGTTCCGACCGCGTTGATCACCCCAGTTCGCACCGGCATCCATGCTCGAACGGCCATCGGTTTTCGATGGCGATGCCACCAAGCTGTTCCATCAACCCACGCGGGGGTTCCACACCTTCCCCGCCTGGGTCGGGTGTGTCTCCGCCTCATTGTTCTCAGGAGATTCACCATGACCACTTCCACCGAAAAGTCCTACTTCGATCTGCACATCACCGGCCTCGGGTACCTCAATCGCATCCGCGAAGTGAAGCCCAAGAAAGGCGATGCGTTCCTGGCCTGCGACATCGCGGCTCTGAACGGTCCCAGCGATGACGTCTCGTATGTGCGTTTCGACACGCGCGTATCGGGA
>NZ_JAOCLR010000075.1:0-1324 GCF_029845405.1 Pigmentiphaga sp. GD03639 | reverse complement strand
ACCCGATACGCGCGTGTCGAAACGCACATACGAGACGTCATCGCTGGGACCGTTCAGAGCCGCGATGTCGCAGGCCAGGAACGCATCACCTTTCTTGGGCTTCACTTCGCGGATGCGATTGAGATACCCGAGGCCGGTGATGTGCAGATCGAAGTAGGACTTTTCGTTGGAAGTGGTCATGGTGAATCTCCTGGGAACAATGAGGCGGAGACACACCCGACCCAAGGCGGGGAAGGTGTGGAACCCCCGCGTGGGTTGATGGAACAGTTTGATGGCATCGCCATCGAGAACCGATGGCTGTTCGCGCATGGATGCCGGTGCGAACTGGAGGGTGATCAACGCGGTCGGAACCGCGTCGCAGCCTTGAAGATCGTGGCTGCCTGGGCATGTCGCTGACGGACGTCAGCGGAACATGGCCGGAAGCGTGGCGCCGGGATGGCGCGCAGGCGAGCGGCAATCGGCACTCGCGGCTGTCCACATTGCCGGGAAGAAAGAGGCTCCCGGAGCGGGGGCCAGGGATGGGCGGTCAGTTACCGCTGGGCGTGGGAGGAACCGCCTGCAGCGACAGGTGTGTCGTGGTAGCGGACACGTCGAGGTCGTCCTCGCTGCGCAGGATGCGCGCAAACACGCCCTCCTGCGGATCGAAGAACTCGCCAAAGTCATCGCCGCCGAACTCGGCGCGCGCCAGCTCCCACCAGTCATCGAACGCATCGACATCCGGGTTGCAGCCGGCGGCATAGGCGATGGTCTTCTGGCGACCATCGGGTCGGCGCTCGCCGCGCTCGGCCAGGAAGTACACGCCCTGATCCTTGACCAGGATGACGCGGCATTGATTCGCCACCGCTTCGGCGAGCACGGGCCGCAGCTCCGTGCCTTTGAATCGAACAGTCATGGGTGTGATCTCCAGGGATGCAGGAAGAGAGGCTTCCCGCCGCGAAGGCGGGAAGCTGCTGGGAGATCAGTGCCGGACAGCCTTGCGACCCGACAACAGGCACTGCACTCGGATGCGGCGCCAGCTCCCGTCGTCGATCAGCCGTTCCAGCGTCTCGCCGAGGGTGTCGAAGAACACCTCATCGACCCGTTCAATCAGCTCGCCGTCGCGGCGCAGCTCCACCGCGTAGAGGTCGAGGCCACGCTCATACAGCACGGTGACGTGACCCTGGAACTTCATCGTGGCGACGGTGAAGCCGATGGCCGGTGGCGTGCGGATGATGTCGGCGGGCAGCGGATCGACCCAGGTGATGTCCCGAGCACCGGCGTCCACCAGCATGTGGGTGATGCGCCGGAAGCCGTCGGGAGCGGGCAACTGCTCCAGTTGGTCGAT
>NZ_JAOCLR010000074.1:0-1326 GCF_029845405.1 Pigmentiphaga sp. GD03639 | reverse complement strand
TGAACCGCCCCGGGTTTCGCGGAGGCTCCAACTCTTGAGAGAATGTGAGCCATGAGCAAGAACAACGCGAACAAGTTTTCCCCGGAAGTGCGCGAGCGCGCAGTGCGCCTGGTGCAGGAGTCTCGCAGCGAGTATCCATCGTTGTGGGTGGCGGTCGAGTCGATCGCGCCCAAGATCGGCTGCTCGGCTCAGACGCTGCTGACCTGGGTCAAGCGGCATGAAGTCGACAGCGGGCAGCGCGAAGGCATGACCACCAGCGAGCGCGAACGGATCAAGGAGCTGGAGCGGGAGAACCGCGAGCTTCGCCGTGCCAACGACATCCTGCGCACGGCCAGCGCTTTTTTCGCGCAGGCGGAGCTCGACCGCAAGCTGAAGTCGTAAACACCTACATCGACCGGCACCGGGAGGTCTACGGGGTCGAGCCGATCTGCAAGGTGTTGCAGGTTGCCCCGTCGGCCTATCGGCGCCACGCCGCGCGGCTGCGCGAACCGTCGCGGCGCAGCGACCGTGCCCGGCGTGACGAACATCTGAAGCCACAAGTCCATCGGGTCTGGCAGGAGAACCATCGCGTGTATGGCGCTGACAAGGTCTGGCGGCAACTGAACCGCGAAGGCGTGGCGGTGGCTCGTTGCACGGTCGAGCGCTTGATGCGCGTCCAGGGCCTGCAAGGCGTGCGGCGTGGCAAGCGGCTGCGCACCACCGTCGCCGACGATGCTGCCGTGCGGCCGCTGGATCGCGTCAACCGGCAGTTCCGGGCGGATCGGCCAAACCAGCTCTGGGTCTCGGACTTCACCTACGTCTCGACCTGGCAGGGCTGGCTGTACGTGGCCTTCGTCATCGACGTCTACGCCCGGCGCATCGTCGGCTGGCGCGTGAGCAAGTCCATGACCACGGACTTCGTGCTCGATGCGCTGGAGCAGGCGTTGTACGCCCGGCAGCCCGGCAATGACGGTTCTCTGACCCATCACTCCGACAGGGGATCGCAATACGTCAGCATCCGCTATAGCGAACGGCTGGCCGAAGCCGGTATCGAGCCCTCGGTCGGCAGCCGTGGCGACAGCTACGACAACGCCTTGGCCGAGACGATCAACGGTCTGTACAAAGCCGAACTGATCCATCGTCGTGCGCCCTGGAAAAACCGGGAATCCGTCGAGCTGGCCACCCTGGAGTGGGTCGCCTGGTTCAACCATCAACGCCTGCACTCATCGATCGGCTATATCCCGCCCGCCGAGGCTGAGGCAAACTACTACAACCAACTTGGCAGAACCGCCGACGAGGCCGTTTTACTTTAACCAAACAGCCTCCGCGATACCCGGGGCGGTTCAA
>NZ_JAOCLR010000073.1:0-1427 GCF_029845405.1 Pigmentiphaga sp. GD03639 | reverse complement strand
TGGTCGTCGCAACACCTTCAACCAGGAGGTGTTTATGGGGCGACCCGCAGGATGGATGAAGCAATTGACAGGAAGAGACGCGATGTGCTCTCCAGGTGCGCCGTCGCTTCGACGGGAGATCGAGCGGCAATTCTGGAAGCAGATTGCCACCGGAATCACGAGCGAGAAGGCGGCCGAAGCCGTTGGCGTGTCGCAACCGGTGGGCACTCGCTGGTTCCGTCATCGTGGTGGCATGCCATTGTTCATGTCGAAGCCTACTTCCGCGAGGTATCTGTCATTCTCCGAGCGAGAAGAGATCGCTCTGTTGCGAGCTCAAGACGTTGGAGTGCGGGAGATAGCTCGCCGTCTGGGGCGAAGCCCCTCAACCGTCTCCCGTGAACTGACACGCAACGCTGCAACTCGCGGCGGCAAGCTCGAATATCGTGCGTCGGTCGCACAGTGGAAGTCCGAGCTGGTCGCCAGAAGGCCCAAGCCGGCCAAGCTGGTGAAGAACCAGCGTCTGCGCCAATTCGTCCAAGACCGTCTGGAGGGCAATATCCGTGATGCTCACGGCAGCGAGATTGCGGGACCTCGACAAGCCACGTTTATCGGGCGCAACAAGCCCCATCGAGGTGACCGCAAGTGGGTCAATGGCTGGTCGCCAGAGCAGATCGCCAACCGGCTGCAGGTCGACTTCCCGGATGATCCGACCATGCGCATCTCACACGAAGCCATCTACCAGGCGCTCTATATCCAGGGCAGAGGCGCCCTCAAGCGTGAGCTTGTGAGCTACCTGCGTACAGGGCGTGCTTTGCGCGTCCCACGGGCCAGGTCGCAAGCCAAAGCATGGGCACATGTCAGTGAAGAGGTGATGATCTCCAGCCGCCCTGATGAGATAGAAGATCGTGCGGTACCCGGTCACTGGGAAGGGGACCTGATCATCGGCCTGGACAGGTCGGCCATTGGCACGCTGGTGGAACGGTCAAGCCGTTTCACCATGCTCGTGCACCTGCCGCGCGAGGAAGGCTATGGACTGACTCCTCGAACAAAGAATGGTCCTGCGCTGGCGGGATACGGAGCCATCACCATGGCCAACGCCCTCAAGAGAACAGTGACGAAGCTACCTACCCGGCTATGGCAGTCATTGACTTGGGATCGTGGCAAGGAGTTGTCCGACCATGCACGATTCACCATCGAGTCCGGAGTGAAGGTCTTCTTCGCCGATCCTCGTAGTCCATGGCAGCGCGGTACCAACGAGAACACGAACGGGCTGCTGCGCCAGTACTTCCCCAAGGGCACCGACCTGTCCCGATGGAGTGAGCAAGAGATTCAAGCCGTGGCACTGACCTTGAACAACAGGCCACGCAAGACGTTGGGTTGGAGGACTCCGGCAGAGGCGTTGAATGACTACTTAAAATCCGCTGCACAAATCGGTGTTGCGACGACCG
>NZ_JAOCLR010000072.1:0-1428 GCF_029845405.1 Pigmentiphaga sp. GD03639 | reverse complement strand
AAATCTAGAGATTGAACTGAAGAGTTTGATCCTGGCTCAGATTGAACGCTAGCGGCATGCCTTACACATGCAAGTCGAACGGCAGCGCGGACTTCGGTCTGGCGGCGAGTGGCGAACGGGTGAGTAATGCATCGGAACGTGCCCAGTAGCGGGGGATAACTACGCGAAAGCGTAGCTAATACCGCATACGCCCTACGGGGGAAAGGGGGGGATCGCAAGACCTCTCACTATTGGAGCGGCCGATGTCGGATTAGCTAGTTGGTGGGGTAAAGGCCTACCAAGGCGACGATCCGTAGCTGGTTTGAGAGGACGACCAGCCACACTGGGACTGAGACACGGCCCAGACTCCTACGGGAGGCAGCAGTGGGGAATTTTGGACAATGGGGGGAACCCTGATCCAGCCATGCCGCGTGTGCGAAGAAGGCCTTCGGGTTGTAAAGCACTTTTGGCGGGAAAGAAACGGCGCCGGTTAATACCTGGCGTAACTGACGGTACCCGCAGAATAAGCACCGGCTAACTACGTGCCAGCAGCCGCGGTAATACGTAGGGTGCAAGCGTTAATCGGAATTACTGGGCGTAAAGCGTGCGCAGGCGGTTCGGAAAGAAAGATGTGAAATCCCAGGGCTCAACCTTGGAACTGCATTTTTAACTCCCGAACTAGAGTATGTCAGAGGGGGGTGGAATTCCACGTGTAGCAGTGAAATGCGTAGATATGTGGAGGAACACCGATGGCGAAGGCAGCCCCCTGGGATAATACTGACGCTCATGCACGAAAGCGTGGGGAGCAAACAGGATTAGATACCCTGGTAGTCCACGCCCTAAACGATGTCAACTAGCTGTTGGGTTCTTCGGAGCTTGGTAGCGCAGCTAACGCGTGAAGTTGACCGCCTGGGGAGTACGGTCGCAAGATTAAAACTCAAAGGAATTGACGGGGACCCGCACAAGCGGTGGATGATGTGGATTAATTCGATGCAACGCGAAAAACCTTACCTACCCTTGACATGTCTGGAATCCCGAAGAGATTTGGGAGTGCTCGAAAGAGAACCGGAACACAGGTGCTGCATGGCCGTCGTCAGCTCGTGTCGTGAGATGTTGGGTTAAGTCCCGCAACGAGCGCAACCCTTGTCATTAGTTGCTACGAAAGGGCACTCTAATGAGACTGCCGGTGACAAACCGGAGGAAGGTGGGGATGACGTCAGGTCCTCATGGCCCTTATGGGTAGGGCTTCACACGTCATACAATGGTCGGGACAGAGGGCAGCCAACCCGCGAGGGGGAGCCAATCCCAGAAACCCGATCGTAGTCCGGATTGCAGTCTGCAACTCGACTGCATGAAGTCGGAATCGCTAGTAATCGCGGATCAGCATGTCGCGGTGAATACGTTCCCGGGTCTTGTACACACCGCCCGTCACACCATGGGAGTGGGTTC
>NZ_JAOCLR010000071.1:0-1463 GCF_029845405.1 Pigmentiphaga sp. GD03639 | reverse complement strand
TGAATCGCCTACATGGTCCGCCCAAGGAGAGCAAGCTTTTGCGTCGAGATGGTTTGAAGGGTTTGCGGCCTTACATCCGGGCTGTTTGTGCAGACAGTGCTGCTGCCCATGATGGCTATTCGCGGCTGGGGTTCCTATCTCCGGGATGTACTCGAGGTACTGGCGATTCATCGGAATTTCCCAACCCGGTTTGACCAACAATCCATCACTCCGCTTTTCGCAGGTTCTCCTTCAAAACGGTATTTCTCGGTACATTATTTGCTGTGCTGATCGATCAGGGTGTCGCTTCCTCAAGCGGATTCCATCGTTGCCGGTCGAAGGCTAAGCCCTTGGCCAAGACTGCCCACGCGGTGCGCGCCATCTTGTTGGCCAACGCCACCACGACGACGTTGTAATGTCGCCGTTGGAGCAGTCGTTCGAGCCAGCCGGACTTTTCGGATCTGGCAATCACAGCCCTGGCACCAGCAATCAACAAGGTTCGCAAGTAGGTGTCGCCGCGCTTGGAGATACCCAACTGCTGTGTCTTGCCGCCAGTGCCTACATGACGCGGGACCAACCCTACCCATGAGGCGAACTGCCGTGCGGACTTGAATGTGCAAAAGTCTCCAACAGCTGCCACCAATGCCGAGGCCGTCAACTCTCCAACGCCAGGAATCTGCTGGATGGCCTGCATCTGCCGGTCCTCTCGGATCATGGCGCACAGCCGCTGAGCAATGTGGTCGATGTCATCCTGCAAACCTTCGATACGCTTGAGTTGCTCCTGCACGCTGACGACCAGATCGGCGGGTAACAGGTCCTGCTGCTGAGCTCTGGCGAGTTCTCCCTGGATCGTCTTGAGCAACTGGTTGTGCCCTACCGGCATGGCAATGCCGAACTCGGCGAGGATGCCGCGCAGGGCATTCGTTTGCATGATGCGCATCTTCATGAGCTGACGGCGCATGCCGTGTAGCGCCAGGCAAGCCTGCTGACGCTCCGATTTGACGGGTACTGGCAAGATATGTGGCTGCTGTGCTGCGACCCATATCGCTTGTGCATCCATGGCATCGGTCTTGTCACGCAGCAAGAAGGCTTTGACATGCTGGGCCGGCAACAGTTTGACCTGATGCCCCAGCGAGCGGATTGTTCTGGCCCAGTAATGCGCTGAGCCGCATGCTTCCATCGCTACCAAACTGGGTTGGCATTTGGCGAAGAATTCCGTGAGCCTGGCGCGCTTGATCTGGCGCCGCTGAATCTCGCCGGACTCCGCGTCGACGATATGCAGCTGGAACACGGACTTCGCCAGATCCAATCCAATGACGGGCAGATTCACGATCGATTGCATGGAGGGCCTCCAAGATCAGTGGTTGCGAGTGCTGTCACTTTGGCACTTTGCTACTGCCTTTGCGAGACCTTCCCGGCTCTCTGGGGAGGGCGACTTCACTCGTCAGCTGTGCCATAGGTGGGCGGACCATGCCATCTCCGGG
>NZ_JAOCLR010000070.1:0-1728 GCF_029845405.1 Pigmentiphaga sp. GD03639 | reverse complement strand
GGTGGCAAGCTGTCGCACAACTTAGGACTTATGCGACGGGTGCGATTTTTTGGATACACAATTGTGTATCCATGCGATACTGTCGCCTTATGTCGAGCAAAGACGTTGGCCTCCGTATCCGTGTTGGGCGTCATTGCACATCCCGGAGCGTGACATCATCAACCCGGCCTGCGATCCCATGCACAACGGCAAACTCATCCACACCACCCGCCGTACGCTCCCCGGGTAGCTCAGCGAGGAAACTCTCCGGAAAAGAAAACTTCCGCCGACCAGGATTTCCCATCCTGACGCGAGATCCTGGTGCTCTATCTTTAATGGTCTCTGGCGTGGACTTGATTAGCGCCGGCCGGGTTTTTTTCACCATCGTCCGCGGCGGGTGCCGTCGGCTGGCCCGCGCCCGCTTTGCGGACGATCTCGTACAGCGTGAACGCGTGCCTGGACAACACCCTGTGCTTGTGGCGGATCAACAATATGGTCTGCGTGGGCGGTTTTTCCTGGATATCGACGATCGCCACCTTGTCCGCGACGTCCAGCGCCTCCAGACAGGGCGGGCACAGCGACAACAGGTCGGAGCGCTTCACATGCGCGATCGCGTCGACAAACGAGTCGCAATGCATGGCGACCCTGGGGCCGCCCAGCCCGTATCTCCGGAACATTTGCGCAAGGCTGGAGCCGCCGCGGTCCAGCGGACCGTTGACGATCCATTCGGCGTCGGCAAGCTCGCTCAGGCGGGTCGCATGCCTGAGCGGGTTCGAAGCCCTGGCCACAATGACGGACTGATGGCTGGAAAGCACATCGACCGCCAGGGAATCGTCCAGGATCGCATCGAAAACCGGACAGATGATGAATTCGACGGTCCCCGCCATCAAGGCGGCCAGCAATTCGGAATACGGGCCATTGCGGCACCGGACCATGACGTCCCCGTGCCGCCCCCGGAATTCTTCGAGCGCGGGCGGCGCCACCACCAGCGCGGCCAGCGGCGAGGCGCCGATCGAGACGACGGGCCGCCCCTGCATTTTCATGGACGCCTCGGTTTCGACCCGGGCCACCTCGGAAAGAATCAGCCGCGCCCGCGGAAGCAGGTGCTCGCCGCTGGGTGTCAGGGTAATGCCGCGCGAGTTCCTGACCAGCAGCTCAGTGCCCAGGGAAATTTCCAGCCGCTTGATGGACTTGGTCAGCGAAACCTGGCTTTGCTGGCCATGCAAGGCGGCACGCCGCAGGCTGCCGTGCTCGACGGCCAGAACGAAATCCCGCAGCTGCTGAAGCGTCAATTCGATTCTTCCCGAAAATACGCGACCGCACTGGCCAGGCCGCCCCTTCCGGCTATTGGGCCTGAAGGTTCATGGCTCTCAGGGTCTGCTTCCAGCGCTCGGCCTCGCCGCGCAGCAGGGTGTCGGTTTGCGCGGCTGTATTGGACTGCGTCACGTACACACCAAGGTCCCGCAAGCGCTGCTTGACACCCGGGTCGGCGATCGCCTGGTTCAAGGCTTTGTTGGCCACGGCGACCGCTTCGTCCGGCGTGCCGGCCGGCGCCACCATCGCGTACCACGACAATACCTGGGCCTCGGGGAATCCGGCTTCCTTCAGGGTGGGGACATCCGGAATCTCGCTGACCCGCTCGGGGGCGACTACCGCGAGCGCAGTCAGTTTACCGTCTTTCAGGTAAGGCAGCGCAGTGCTCAGGGGCAGCATGGCGAAAGACAGCTTGCCTTTGAGCAGCTCGGGCAT
>NZ_JAOCLR010000069.1:0-1965 GCF_029845405.1 Pigmentiphaga sp. GD03639 | reverse complement strand
ACTCCAGATATCCCCTGAGCTGTTGGCTACTTTTTGGATAATAGTAACAAAACGATTCTCCGCATCCACGGCACTTAGACACTTACCCGTGCGGAATGCTCGAAGAAATAGACTATGCAATATTCGAGTCCCCCCTACTGGACAGCCAGAATCGCCTAGTCGAATACCTAGAGATGTTCGTGGGGCATCGAGGCGCTCACCCGACAATTGACCGAGGCGCTGAAATTGGTCGATTTGCGTCTATCAAGGCATATCATCGTGGCGGACAACGCTACCCTGTCGATGTCTGGACCCGGCCTGATTTAAGCGGCATCGCTTCGATCTTCCTTGACCTGCGCTGCCAGGTGTCGCGAAGTTCTCTGATTGGCCCCGACTCGTGCGTCGCCCGGCGCTGCCAGGCCGCGCTGTCGTGCTCGCGCATCGAACCCCCTGCGGGGTTTCGCCCCAGTGGGCTTCCATCGTTCCCTCGCTGCGCTCGGCTGACGCCTACGGCCCGGATTCCCCGATCCGGGCCTGCGCGCTTCGCTTGCGTGCAGCCAGCACACAGGGACGGCCGTTGCCTGTCCAGCCGTCTCCCCTGACTTCATCACCTTGTCCGCGACTGTAGCCCGCTCCCGTGCGCCGTCAAGGCGCGCAGGGCCGTGTCCTCGGCTACGCCTGCGGGCCGCACCACCCCTGCGCTTTCCTCCTTGACGGCCCCCGTCCGCGCGCTCCTGACCGTCGCGGGCGATGAACTCAGGAAAGACGGTGGCAACGAGGCCAGCCGGGTTCGTCGTGCCGACCGCACAGAACCCCCGAAAGGCGGGCTCCGAATCTTGGAATCCGGTGTGCGGTGAACAGCCAACCCTTCAGTCAGGAGCATGACATGAGCCGTATTGTTCTCGGGGACTGCTTAGCCGTTTTACCAACGCTGCCCGATCAATCCATAGATTTCGTTCTCACCGATCCGCCTTACCTGGTGAACTACCAGGATCGAAGCGGCCGCCGCATCGCCAACGACAAAGACGGTGCCTGGCTGCTACCTGCGTTTCAACAGATTCATCGCATTCTGCGCGATGACGCCTTTTGCATATCGTTCTATGGCTGGAACCGCGTGGACCGTTTTTTCAGCGCCTGGCGCGCCGCGGGTTTTCGCGTGGTCGGCCACATTGTTTTTGCCAAGCCATACCAGTCCAAGGCCCGGTTTCTTCGCTACCAGCATGAGGCCGCCTATCTGCTGGCCAAAGGACAGCCGGCCCTGCCAGCCAAGCCGGTGCCCGACGTGTTGCCGTGGAAGTACAGCGGAAACCGCCTGCATCCGACACAGAAGCCGGTCGAGTGCCTGGCTACGTTGATCGAGACATTTTGCGCGCCGCACGGCATCGTCCTCGACCCCTTCGCCGGCTCAGGTTCGACATGCATCGCAGCACGGCAGACCGGCCGCCGCTTCTTGGGTATCGAACTCGATGCCACGTACCACGCAGCCGCCACGGCCCGCCTGAATACCACGTTTGCCGGGAGGGCTGCAGCATGAACCGCGAAACGAACATGTTTGACGGGCTGAAGGCGTATCTCACCGGGTACGGGCGTCCCAATCGCAGTGCACTTGCCTGCATCGCCGAGTACGTGCACTGGCCGAAGGCGGCCCAGCGGGAAATCGAGCGGCGTACGACGGCCATCCTGGCCAGCCTGCCCGACGATGAGGTATGCGCCATCGCCCGGCGGGAGGTGAACCTGTGCAAGCTCGCCCGGCAAGTGCAAGCGGAACTCGACGAGGAGTAGCGACATGGCAAAGCCCCTTCTTTCATCCGCAGCGAAGCGTGAGATTGCCGAGATTGCCCGAGTGCATTTGGATATCGAAACCCTCGAAGCGCGTAAGCGCGACAGGCTGGACTTCCATAACCTCGCCGTCTGGAGCGTTCGGGCTGCACTGGAAGCGGCATACCTGGCGGGCATGGTAGACCACCACCGAAGCCGCGAATAACG
>NZ_JAOCLR010000068.1:0-2103 GCF_029845405.1 Pigmentiphaga sp. GD03639 | reverse complement strand
GTAAGCGCTCCATAACCCCCATGGGTTTACGCGCCGACGGTCTCCATGGCTAAATCCTGTGGATGCAGATTCCATGGCAACAGCGCTTCGTAATCCTCGACGGTCTTGGCCGTGGGCAGTTCCCGGAGCACCCGACGCAGCCAGGTGTAGGGCTCGCGGCCATTGGCCTTGGCCGTTTCCACCAGCGAGTAGATCAAGGCGCTGGCATGGGCGCCAGCCGGCGTGTCGCTGAACAGCCATCCCTTGCGACCCACCACGAAGGGCCGGATCGCGCCCTCGCACCGGTTGTTGTCGATCGGCAGATCGCCCCGCTCGAGGTAGCGCACGAGCTTGTCCCAGTACCTGTCCAAATAGGCCAGCGCCTTGCCCAGCGCCAGGCTCGGCGGCACCTGCGGTCGCGTCTTGTCCAACCACGCCCGCAGTTCGGCCAGCACCGGCACGCTGCGCGCCTGGCGACCGGCCTGCCGCTGGGCATCCGTCACGTCCTTCAAGTCGCGCTCGATGCGGTAGAGCTGGCCGATCAGCGCTATCGCCTCGTCGGCACGGCCACGCTTGCCGGAGGGCTGTACTTTGACGGCCTCAACGAAGCGGCGCCGCGCATGGGCCCAGCACGCCATGTGCTCGACACCTGGTGTGCGCGCCACGGCGCCATAGCCCTCATAGCCGTCGGTCATCAGAAAGCCTTGCCAACCCTCGAGCAGGCGCTGCGGCACCTGCCCCGAGCGGCTCGCGTCGTAGTCGTAGATCACCACCGGTCGGTCAGGCGGCCCGCCGGTCTGGACCCACATGTAGGAGGTCGAGCTTGCCGCCTTGCCGGGCTCCTTGAGTACCTGCACCGTGGTCTCGTCCATATGGAGCACGGGGGCGCTGAGCAAGTGATCACGCAGCAGATTGTGGATCGGCTGCAGCGCCTGCGCCGTGCCGATCACCCAGCGCGCCAGCGTCTGGCGCGGCACCGTGATGCCACTGCGAGCCAGCACATGCTCGAAGCGCGCCAGCGGCAAGCCATCGACATACTTGACCGTCAGCAGCATGGCCAGCAGATCGTTGCTGGCATTGCTCTTGGGCAGCACCTGAGGCGCCACGGGCGCCGTGACCGGCGCCTGCTCGCCGCCTGGACAGGCGTAGCGCTTCCTGATGTGACGCAGCACCCGAACCTGCATCGGAACGATGTCCAGCTGTTCGCTGACCTCCTCGCCGATCTGGACCATCGGCGTGCCGCACGCGCAGGTGCGCTCGCTCTCGGGCACCTCGTGCACGATGTCGATGCGGGGCAGCTCGCTGGGCAAGGGGCCGCGTTTGCCGCGTGCGCTCGGCCGAGGGCCGGCAGGACGCTCAGTCCCGCCCCTGGCAGGGGCCGCGGGCAGCGGCACGACCTCATCGAGTTCGGTCGTGCCGGCCGCCAGCGCATCGGCTTCGTCGAACAGGCGGGCCTGCCCGACATGCGCTTCGCTGCTACGGCCGAACTGGCGGCGGCGCGAGAGCACCAACTGCTCGAACAACTCCTGCACCCGTTGCGCCAGGCGGGCTTGCACCTGCGCCTCGACCTGCGCGTGAACCTGAACTTGAACTTGAGCTTGGATGTGCGCTGCGATTTGCGCCTGGAGCCGCGCCGCCGCCTGTTCCCCGACCTCTCGGGCCAGGTCTCGCATCACAGCTTCCAGCCCTGGCGGGGCCGCTACGCCAGCGCGCGCCGGACCCCTGTGGGGGACGGTGATTGGCGAGGCGGGCGGCATCGAAGGCATGCCGCCATTTTACCAAGAACCCCCTACATGACGGCCTCGTAATGCAAGGTTTTATGCGGTCTGTGCGCCCAGAGATCGAACCCTTCGAGCAGCCACTCCAACTCCTGCACGTTCAGCGTACACGTGCGCTGTCCCGGGTCCAGCGCCGGCCAGGCAAAGCGCTCCCGCTCGAGCCGCTTGTACCAAAGACAGAATCCATTGCGGTGCCAGTACAGCGCCTTGATCTTGTTGCGGTGGCGGTTCACGAACACGAACAGCGCATCGCCCAGCGGGTTCATCTGCAGCTCCTGCTCGACCAGCGCCGAGAGCCCGCCGATCGACTTCCTGAAGTCCACCGGCTCTCGGCACAGGTACACCG
>NZ_JAOCLR010000067.1:0-2385 GCF_029845405.1 Pigmentiphaga sp. GD03639 | reverse complement strand
CATTGAACCACGCTCATGACCAAGGCGACGTCACATCCGATCTTTCATGGTCACTAGCGCTAAGGCCGTTCAAGAACGGAGGCAAGCCTAGGAGGCTCTACCTCGATAGAAATCAGCGCCAGGCGCTCATATCGGCTTGCCAAGCCCCATTGCTGGCAGCACTGCTGGAGGGACTGTCCCGGCTACCAATGAGGCTTGGTGCGCTTGCAGCACTCAACGTCAGGGACTTCGAATCGCGAATTGGTGTGTTGACCATCGGAAAGGAAAAAAGTGGCCACGACCGAAGAATCAAGCACCCCCTATCCACTAGGAACTTCTTTCGGCAACACGCAGGCAGCAGAGCCCCTGAAAGTCCCCTCCTCATGAGTCCATATAACGACGGTCGCTGGAATAAAGACGGATGGAAGGCTGGGATCAAGGCGGCAGCCGTTGCGGCTCAACTCCCTCCACTCACGACCGCAATGACATTGAGGCACTCAACAATCACCGACCTAGTCTCTGGTCGATTGGGCCTTCTGACCATCGCACGCCTCAGTGGAACGTCGGTAGCTATGATTGAGAAAACTCACTGACACCTACGTCAACACCTGGCTGAAGAATCACTCGAAAAACTGGATCTGTAGGCTTGGTTGTTTGCACTCGGTGACTGGTCCACGGCAGGCACAGAGTGCGATCCAACCTTTAGGCTGCTCCAGGTCACGCGCCCCTGCGACGCTTCGAATTAGCCTCATAGGTCGCCCCGGTAATGGGCCCGACGTAGTACTCCTCCTCAAGGAATTTGAGCACGGCTCTCAACGCGCGCCGGTCACTCGGTATGACCAACTTCGCCTCATCGCCGTCACCGACAATATTGAGAACCACATCAAATGTCAAAGCCTTACCTGCAAGCGCCACGACATTCACGCCGTTGAGCACGCCCGAATCCAAGATATACGCAAGCCTCGTTCTGATCCATTGTCCCGAGCTACGTTTAAGATCGTCCAGATCCTCGACGTGAACAGAGTCAAGGGCTGCAAACCGGTCGACGTCAGCCTCGGTGGCAGCACGGTAGTACTGCGTGATGTCGATAATTTGTTTTAGCCAATGCATGCTCCGAAAACGAAGGGCATTGGTGTAATAGACCGCGTGGCACCCTCCCCCCAGCACTAGCCCCGGTGCCTCTTGCCTCGTGAATACATCGTTGTGCAAGAATATCTGCCAAGATGATCTGGTCAAACGTTGCTGCCTGGGTATCACCTGAAATATCAACCGGTCATTGGCAGCATCGGAGGCAAACACGCAATAGACTTGCGACAACGTTTCGTCGCTTTGGTCTAACGTAGGCCATCCAACAGGATTTTGCAGCGGATCGAAAAGTAGCGCAGGAAGGTCAAACGGAGCGATCTCCAAGACTTCCGAATCATCCGGCTGAAAGTTCTCCCGCTCAAACGGGACGACCTCCAAATCAGGACTCAAGAGAGTGTCCGCGTATGCAGAAAAAACGTCACCTAGCTCAGCTTGCAGCGCCTGCTCAAGCTCCATCCGGAATACGGCGGCCCCATGCCCACCGACCATTGCAAAAAAATCCATTATCCCCCCTCATGTCAGATCCACGACCAGATGTCGCGACAGACGTCCGACGTGGCTTACTGCCTTAACGTCGGTAATGTCATTTCGGGAAAGTAACAGATATGTAACGCCCGACGAGCATTTTGCTTCGTAGAAGTGGTAGCCCATAATGGTTAGCAGCGGATTGAAAGTGAACGCGTTGGTAGTAGCCAACACGAATGCAAGAATCAGCAAAACTACTGCCTGGGCAGTAAGACTGACGTCAGCGGCAGGGGCCACCAGAGGAAAGAGATAGGTCACGATGTAAGCCACGACCTCATTGTCAACCGCCTTGATTTCATCCACCGCGAACGAAATCTTGGTTAGCTTTACAGCCGCTTTTTTCAGCATCGCACGGCAAATCAGTGCGAGTGCGAACGCACATAGAACAACCAGCAGTTGATGAATGGCAAAGCCCTGGCGGCTGAAATCAGCAACCGCCCATGTCAGCGCGACTGGCGAGATTGCTGTGATTGCCAAAATCAATTTTGCAAGGTTGCTCAGCATCCTTTTCCCATCCCAGTTTGAGCGTGATGCGCAGGTGCGAGCCAACTGCGGCTGGAAACTTTACAGAATCCGCCAGAAGTTGGGTAGAGAGATATGAGGAGATCTGCACGGCTATCAACCCTAGATGTTCCATAGTTAGGCTCACCTGCCGCCCCTTCCTCGACGAATTACCCCCGAAGGCGCAGGCCCAAGGTGACCACTCAGACGGGGGATTACCTACCAGCTCCCGGCTTGTAGCTATCTAGCCGACACCTTGGGAAGCGCGCTAGAATTGGCTGCGGTTACCTCACC
>NZ_JAOCLR010000066.1:0-2394 GCF_029845405.1 Pigmentiphaga sp. GD03639 | reverse complement strand
GCCCAGCGGCGTGCCTTTATAAGGGATGGCGAACAGGTCGATGCCGGCCGACTTCTTCAGCATTTCGGTATTCAAATGCATGGAAGTGCCGACCCCGGGCATGAGATAGTTCAATTCCCCCGGCGCCTGCTTGGCTTTGGCCACGAAATCGCGCAATGTGGTCACGCCCAGCGACGCGGGCACGACCGCGACCACGGGCGCCGTGGCAAGCTGCGCGATCCCGCGAAAGCTCTTGACGGGATCCCAGCTGACGCCCTTGACCAGCACCGGGCTCGTCACGAAGCTCAGCGTCGCCAGCAGCCAGGTGTGCCCGTCGGGGCGCGCGTTGGCGACGGTGGTGGTGCCGGTAATGCTTTGCCCGCCGGGCTTGGCTTCCACCACCATGGGCACCCCCATGATGGATGAGGCCTTATCGGCGATCACCCTGGCCACCAGGTCCGGCGTGCCGCCGGCCGGGAACGGCGCGACGATCGTGATCGGCCCCGTCGGATACGATTGCGCGTGCGCGAAAGCCGCCGGCCAGATCGCGGCGAATGAAACCATCAAACAGGATAAGGTCCGCATGAACATATTGTCTCCTCAGGAATGATCGAAGCGGCGGCGGGAAATCCCCGGCCGCCGCCCTCCGAAAAACCGCTATTAAAACCGCTATTTATTCGTTGGCCAGTTCTTCACGGATCCGCGCCAGCTCCACATTCCGGGGCCGGGTGATTGCGTACGCCCTGCCGCGATACGCCTGGGGCCGGGAAGCCAGGGCTGGCGCATTGCCCTTGACCAGCTCGTCGGCGGCCTGCAACAGCGACCGGCGGCATTGCACGATGGGAAGATCGGTCTTGACCAGCCGCTCGCGGCTGCGGTCGTGAATGCGCCCCTGGCTTTCCTGGATCGCCAGGTCCTGCAACTGCGCGCTGGGAATGCCCGTGAACGACCGGGTGCGCTGCTCGGCCCTGTCCTGCAGATAATCGTTCTCCCGGGTCCCCTTGGGCAGATAAGTCCCCGGAACCAGCTCGGCATAATCGAATGCGCCGTGCTTGTAGCCTTCGATCTCCTGCTCCGTCAGCGCGCGTTCCGCATGCCAGCGGATGCGATACCACCAGCAGTTTTCGTCGTCGATGGGAACGAAAATATTGGCCCGGCACACATTGCCCGGCGCGGTCGGCACCACCACGATGACAGGCATGAACCAGCGGGCAATGCGCCAATAGTAGGCGTCGGCGCCGGCTTCGCGGCGCGCGGCAATCTGCAGGCCATGCTCGACCCGGTCACAGAAAATCGTGGGGCGTCCGTCGTCTTCGGAATACTTGATCATCTCGCCCAGCCCGAAGGTGTCCGCCTTGCCCGTGCCCCCTTCGAGATCCTTGTGCAGGAACGAGATATGGGAATAATCGATGCTGCCCTCGAGCGCCTGCAGGTAGTTGCACTTCATGAGGCATTTCGAGACATAGCGCTGCTCGGGCGCGACCCGGCAGAAGTCGAGCTCGGGCACGTCGGCGGGCGGCTGCGCCGGGCCCATGTAGGCCCAGACGATGCCGCCGTGCTCCCGGGTTTCGTACGCGGTGGTGCCCATCCGCTTCAAGACCTCCGGCCCACAGGCATCGGTCGGGATATCGACGCACTGGCCGCGGACATCGAACTTCCAGCCGTGATACGCACAGCGTAGGCCCGACCCTTCGTTGCGTCCCAGATAGAGCTCGGCGCGGCGATGGGGGCAATAGGCGCTCAGCAATCCGACCTTGCCGTCGGTATCCCGGAAGGCCACCAGCTCTTCGCCCAACAGCGTCACCCGCAGCGGCGGGCCGTCGTTCTCCGGCAGTTCCTCCGACAACAGGGCGGGCAGCCAGAATTGGCGCAGCAAGTCGCCCATGGGCGTGCCCTGGTCGATGTGAGTCAGTGTGATGTTTTCTTCGAAACGCATGCTCGATTCCTTGTTCCGATGCCACCCTGGCCATGCGTCATGCGGCGAAATAGCCTGTGACCCGTTGCCCGTGTCACGTGGCACCTGCCGGGTGATGCTGCGTAACTCAGTGGCGCGGTGACGCAGTGGCGCAGTGATGCGGTGATGCGGTGATGCGGTGGCCGGTATCGTACTGTGCCCGGATCCGGCTCAATAGAGCCATCTTCGGATCGGTGATAACCTAAAGATATCGACCCAGCCCGGAGACACGGGATCGCAGCCCCACTCATCCCGCCCTTAAAAGGAGAAGGAAATGTTGCTTACCGACCGGCCCCGGCGCTTGACTTTGATGGCGGCGGCTCTTGCTTCGTCGGCACTGCTCTCCGCGTGCGACACGCTCGACGAATGGAGCGCCGAGGAATACCAGCACAAGTGCGAAAGCCTTGGAATCCATCCCGGTAGCCCGTCGTACGAGCCGTGCATACTGCAGCAACAGAAAC
>NZ_JAOCLR010000065.1:0-2467 GCF_029845405.1 Pigmentiphaga sp. GD03639 | reverse complement strand
GTAAGCGGTTAGCGAACAACGCCCTATCGGGGTAGCGTACAAGTGGTCAAGCTTGCGTCCGCAACGACTTTTGCGGACGCAACCATGACGATCGAACAGGTAGACTTTCTCCCGCTGCAACCCATACGAGTACGCTCCAATGGCAAGCGTGACTATGACCCCGTAGCCAAGCAACGACTGGTCCAGATGTGCGTAAGTTCGGGGGCGTCAGTTTCGAGCATGGCGCTGAAGGCGGGTGTCAACGCCAATCAACTGCGCAAATGGATCGGGCAGAGCCGGCAGCCTCACCAAGCTGGCAAGGATGCGTTGGTGCCATTCGTTGCGGTCCAAGCCTGCGCGGTAGTCGACTCGCCGAAGCCGGCAGCACCGGCGACCGGGCGGTCAACTATCCTGAGCGCCAAGCTGCCCAATGGAACGACGCTGGAGGTGTCTTGTGGCGCCAACGATGCCGCGGTGATCAGGGCGATTGTCGATGCGCTTTGGAGCCAGCGCTGATGTTTCGTTTTGACGCGGGGTTGAAGGTATACCTGCATCGCGAGGCAGTGGACTTCCGGCAGTCCATCAACGGCTTGGCGGCGTTGGTCGAGCAGTCGCTGGGGCTGGACCCATTCGCGGCCGCCATGTATGTGTTTCGCAACCGACGTGCTGACCGCATCAAGATCCTGCTCTGGGATTGCAACGGCTTCTGGCTGCTGTTCAAGCGGCTGGAGAAGGACCGCTTCGTGTGGCCACGCGCGGCGGCGGTAGCAATACTGACCGTCGAGCAACTGCATTGGTTGCTCGAAGGAATCGACATCGAGGCGGTGCGCCGGCATCCGCAACGGGCGTATTATCGGGCGGCGTGAACGCCGCATCATCGCGGCGGTCTAATCCGCCATGCCAAACACCGTCACCATCACCGCCGAAGAATACGAAGCGCTCCAGGCGGCGCTGCGCGTGGTGACGGTCGAGCGCGATTTGCTGAAGGAACAACTGAAGGCCTTCCAGCGCAAGCTATTCGCAGCCAAGAGCGAAGCACGCGGATCCGGACAGAAGGATCTCTTCTTCAACGAGGCCGAAGCACTGGCTCCAGGTGAACAGGCATCGCCGGCCCGGGAAGAGGACGGCGCGACGGCGGTGAAGGTGGCGGGCCACACGCGCAAGCAGCGCGGGCGCAAACCGCTGGATCCCGGGCTGCCCCGGGTTGAGGTCCGTCACGAGCTTCCTGTGTCCGAACGCGTGTGCCCGCATGACGGGCAGGCGCTGGTCGAGATCGGCGTGGAGATCAGCGAGCAACTGGATATCGTGCCGCAGCAGATCCGCGTGGTGCAGCATCAGCGTGTGAAGTACGCCTGCCCGTGCTGCGATGCCGGTATCAAGACCACTCCGGCGCCGGCGCGAGTCATCCCCAAGGGGTTGCTCACCGAATCGGCGCTGGCGTGGTGCATCACGGCCAAATACCAGGACGGCCTGCCGCTGTACCGCCAGGCGGGGCTGCTCAATCGCTTCGGCGGAGACCTATCACGCGCCACGCTTGCAGCCAGCGTGGTGCGCGTGGGCAAGGCCGTGCAGCCGTTGATCAACCTGCTACGAGATCATCTGCTGGACGCCGACGTTCTCTACGGCGATGAAACGACTGTGCAGGTGCTCAAAGAGCCTGGGCGAGCGGCGCAGAGCAAAAGCTTCCTGTGGGCGCAGATGAACGGCGCGGGGCCACCCATACGCCTGTTTACGTACAGCCCGACGCGCAACACTGCACAGGCTGCGACGCTGTACGCCGGCAGCCGACGCGATGCGGCGCTGATGACCGACGGGTACGCGCCGTATGATGCCGTTGCCGAGCGTTATGGCCTTGTGCATCTGGGCTGCTGGGCACACGCAAGACGGTACCTGATCGAGGCCCAGGAGGCGTTGCCCAAGGCGCAGCAACAGGGACATCCCGCGGCCGCGTGCATCGAGGGGATTGGCAAGCTGTTTGCCGTCGAGCAACAAGCCAAGGACATGACGCCCGAGCAACGCCAACAACTGCGCGCTGCACAAAGCCGGCCGGTCCTCGCCGAGATCGAGACGCTGCTCACGCAGCACCTGCACAGCGTGTTGCCGCAGAGCCTGTTCGGCAAGGCCTTGCACTACCTGCACGGCCAGTGGCCAAAGCTCATCCGCTACGTTGACAACGGTTCCTGGCCGATCTCGAACAATCCTTGTGAGAACGCGATCCGCCCGTTTGTCGTCGGTCGACGCGGCTGGCTATTCTGCGACACCGTGGCCGGCGCCCACGCCTCGGCCAACCTGTACTCGCTCGTGGAAACCGCAAAGGCCAACGGCATCGACCCCTACCAGTATCTCCAGTCCATGCTCAAGGCGCTGCCATACGCGCAAACCGCCGACGACTACGAGAAGCTGCTGCCTTGGAACATGGCCACTCCGGCACAACCTGCCTAACACCGACAGGCCACCCGCACCAGAACGCTGCTCACTGAGCGCTTAC
>NZ_JAOCLR010000064.1:0-2565 GCF_029845405.1 Pigmentiphaga sp. GD03639 | reverse complement strand
TGCGTATTTCGGACAAAGGTGACCGGCCGTTTCGGGATCGTGACCGGCGATTTCGGCAACGTGACCGATCATTTCGGGAACGTGACCGAGCGGCCCGGAAGGCAGGATTGGCGTTGCGCATGACATCAACCACGCGGGCTATGCTCGCCGGCTTTTGCCGGAGACAGCATGCCCGCGCACCGGATGAACATGCGCATGATCAAGGACGTTTTACGACTTAAATTCGACGGCGGTTTCTCGCACGATCGGATCGCCGCGTCGCTGGGCATTTCCAAGGGCGCGGTCACGAAGTACGTCGGACTGGCCGGCGCCGCCGGGCTGGACTGGGCGAGTGCCTGCGACATGGATGAAGGCGAGCTTGAGCGCCGGCTACTCGGCAAACCCACGGGGCCAGCAGCCTACGCCCAGCCAGACTACGGGCGCATTCATCGGGAACTGCGCCGCAAGGGCGTGACGCTCACGTTGCTCTGGGAGGAGTACCAGGCCGAGTTTGCGGACCGGCAGACCTACCGCTACACGCAGTTCTGCGAGCACTACAAGGCGTTCACGAAACGCCTGAAGCGTTCGATGCGGCAGATC
Organism: Pigmentiphaga sp. GD03639; assembly: GCF_029845405.1. NCBI lineage: Bacteria > Pseudomonadati > Pseudomonadota > Betaproteobacteria > Burkholderiales > Alcaligenaceae > Pigmentiphaga > Pigmentiphaga sp. GD03639. Next base: position 1,986 of record NZ_JAOCLR010000064.1, on the reverse strand, counting down.
CACCGCGCCGGCGAGAAGCTGTTCGTCGACTTCGCCGGCCCCACGTTGCCACTGACCACGGGACGCCGCGCGCACATCTTCGTGGCCGCCATGGGCGCGTCGAGCTACACGTTCGCGTGCGCGACGCCGGCTGAAACGATGGAGGATTGGCTCGGCGGCATCGCTCGCGCGCTGACCTTCTATGGCGGCGTGCCGCAGCTGATCGTGCCGGACAACCCGCGCGCAATGATTGCCGATCCCGACCGCTATGAACCGCGCGCCGGCGACACCGTGCTGGACTTCGCGCGTCATTACGGCACCTCATTCCTGCCTGCCCGCGTGTATCGCCCGCAGGACAAACCGAAGGTAGAAGTCGCGGTCCAGGTCGTCGAACGCTGGATCATGGCGCGCCTGCGTCATCACCGGTTTGTGTCGGTCCAGTCAGTCGACGACGCGATCCGGCCGCTGCTGAAGAACCTCAACGAGCGCCCATTCCAGAAACTGCCGGGATGCCGCGCCAGCGCATTCGCGGAACTGGACGCACCGGCACTCCAGCCGTTGCCGGCGCAGCCGTATGAGCTCGCGCGGTTCAAGACGGTGACGGTCCACATCGACTATCACGTCGAGATCAACAAACATCGCTACAGCGTGCCGCACGCGCTGGTCGGACTCAAGCTCGATGCGCGCATCACGGCGGGCGCGATCGAGCTGTTGCATCGCGGCCGCCGTGTTGCCAGCCACGCCCGCAATGACCGCGTGGGCGGTTACACCACCGTCGTCGAGCACATGCCGGCGGCACACCGCGCCCATCTGGAATGGACGCCGCAGCGGCTGATTCACTGGGGACAGCAGATCGGCGCGGCAACCGGTGCGCTCGTCACCCGCCTGCTGCAGGAGCAACGCCACCCGGAACACGGCTATCGGGCATGCCTCGGATTGCTATCGCTCTCCCGTCGCTATGGCCGCGAGCGTCTCGAGGCGGCGTGTGCGCTGGCGCTGGAACTGGGCGTGCACCGTTACCGCCACGTGCGCGACATCCTGATCAACAACCGCGACCGCGCCGCGGCGGCAACACCTGCCGACTGGATCAGCCCCAGCCACGCGCATGTACGCGGCCCCAGCTACTACCAATAAAGAGAACCCGCCATGATGATGCAACAGACACTGACCCAACTGCGCACCCTGAAGCTGGACGGCTTCGCCGATGGCCTGGAAGAACAATTAACGCAGCCCGGCGCGGCCAGCCTGAGCTTCGAGGAACGTCTGTCGCTGCTGGTCGACCGGGAAGCCAGTTGGCGTGATGATCGGCGCCGAACCCGACTGCTCAAACAGGCACGCCTCAAGTATCCGCAGGCCGCCATCGAGGATCTCGACACCCGCGCTGGCCGAGGCGTGGACCCGCGCTCGCTCACGAGCCTGGCGCTCGGCGACTGGGTCGACGCCGGCTACAGCCTGCTCATCAGCGGCCCAACCGGCGCGGGAAAGTCATGGCTCGCTTGCGCCTTGGCGCAGTACGCCTGCCGGCGCGGACACTCCGCGTTGTATCTGCGCGTGCCGCGGCTTGGCGAGGAGCTGCGCGTGCTGCACGGCAACGGCGGCTTCACCAAATGGCTGCTGCAGGTCGCTCGCGTTGACGTTCTCCTGCTGGACGATTGGGGCATGGCGCCTCTCGACGCGATGGTCCGAAACGATCTGCTCGAGATGATTGACGACCGCTCGGCGGGCAAGGCGACCATCGTGACCAGCCAGTTGCCGATCGAGCACTGGCACGGCTGGATCGGCGACGAGACCATCGCCGACGCGATGCTCGATCGTCTCATGCAGCGTCATCACCGGATCACGCTCGCAGGCGAATCGCTCAGAAAAGCGCCCCTCAAACCCAACGCCCTGGAGCCCGAACTCGACCAACGCTAACAAGGAAATCTACAATCGACACCGCGCAACGCCCCAATCCTGCTGGATCGGTCACGTTCCCGAAATCGGCGGTCACGTTCGCCGAAATACGCA
>NZ_JAOCLR010000063.1:0-2768 GCF_029845405.1 Pigmentiphaga sp. GD03639 | reverse complement strand
AGTGGGACTAGGCGTACGATAAGTAGGGCGGGACACGTGTAATCCTGTCTGAAGATGGGGGGACCATCCTCCAAGGCTAAATACTCGTGATCGACCGATAGTGAACCAGTACCGTGAGGGAAAGGCGAAAAGAACCCCGGAAGGGGAGTGAAATAGATCCTGAAACCGCATGCATACAAACAGTCGGAGCGGGCTTGTCCCGTGACGGCGTACCTTTTGTATAATGGGTCAGCGACTTACATTCAGTGGCAAGCTTAACCGAATAGGGGAGGCGTAGCGAAAGCGAGTCCGAATAGGGCGTTCAGTCGCTGGGTGTAGACCCGAAACCAGACGATCTATCCATGGCCAGGTTGAAGGCACGGTAACACGTGCTGGAGGACCGAACCCACTAGTGTTGAAAAACTAGGGGATGAGCTGTGGATAGGGGTGAAAGGCTAAACAAGTCTGGAAATAGCTGGTTCTCCCCGAAAACTATTTAGGTAGTGCCTCGAGTATTACTCCAGGGGGTAGAGCACTGTTATGGCTAGGGGGTCATGGCGACTTACCAAACCATTGCAAACTCCGAATACCTGGAAGTACAGCTCGGGAGACAGAGCACCGGGTGCTAACGTCCGGACTCAAGAGGGAAACAACCCAGACCGCCAGCTAAGGTCCCCAAATATCGCTAAGTGGGAAACGAAGTGGGAAGGCATAGACAGTCAGGAAGTTGGCTTAGAAGCAGCCATCCTTTAAAGAAAGCGTAATAGCTCACTGATCGAGTCGTCCTGCGCGGAAGATGTAACGGGGCTAAGCGATATACCGAAGCTGCGGATGCACAGTTTACTGTGCGTGGTAGGGGAGCGTTCTGTAAGCCTGCGAAGGTGGCTTGTAAAGGCTGCTGGAGGTATCAGAAGTGCGAATGCTGACATGAGTAGCGATAAAGAGGGTGAAAGGCCCTCTCGCCGTAAGTCCAAGGTTTCCTACGCAACGTTCATCGGCGTAGGGTGAGTCGGCCCCTAAGGCGAGGCAGAGATGCGTAGCTGATGGGAAGCTGGTTAATATTCCAGCACCGTCGTTTAATGCGATGGGGGGACGGATCGCGGAATGTCATCGGGGTGTTGGAAGTCCCCGTTGCTGCATCGAAGAAGGCACTTAGGCAAATCCGGGTGCGTAATTCAAGGGTGTGGCACGAGCGAACTTGTTCGCGAAGTGATTGGAAGTGGTCCCAGGAAAAGCCTCTAAGCTTCAGTTAAACGAGACCGTACCGCAAACCGACACAGGTGGACGGGATGAATATTCTAAGGCGCTTGAGAGAACTCAGGAGAAGGAACTCGGCAAATTGATACCGTAACTTCGGGAGAAGGTATGCCCTGGTAGCGTGAAGCGCCTGCGCGCTGAGCGTGAAAGGGTCGCAGAGAATCGGTGGCTGCGACTGTTTAATAAAAACACAGCACTCTGCAAACACGAAAGTGGACGTATAGGGTGTGACGCCTGCCCGGTGCCGGAAGGTTAAGTGATGGGGTGCAAGCTCTTGATCGAAGCCCCGGTAAACGGCGGCCGTAACTATAACGGTCCTAAGGTAGCGAAATTCCTTGTCGGGTAAGTTCCGACCTGCACGAATGGCGTAACGATGGCCACACTGTCTCCTCCTGAGACTCAGCGAAGTTGAAATGTTTGTGATGATGCAATCTACCCGCGGCTAGACGGAAAGACCCCATGAACCTTTACTGTAGCTTTGCATTGGACTGTGAACCGGTCTGTGTAGGATAGGTGGGAGGCGTTGAAACCGAGTCGCTAGATTCGGTGGAGCCGTCCTTGAAATACCACCCTGATTTGTTTGCGGTTCTAACCTTGGCCCGTTATCCGGGCCGGGGACAGTGCATGGTGGGCAGTTTGACTGGGGCGGTCTCCTCCTAAAGGGTAACGGAGGAGTTCGAAGGTACGCTAGGTACGGTCGGAAATCGTGCTGATAGTGCAATGGCATAAGCGTGCTTAACTGTGAGACTGACAAGTCGAACAGGTGCGAAAGCAGGACATAGTGATCCGGTGGTTCTGTATGGAAGGGCCATCGCTCAACGGATAAAAGGTACTCTGGGGATAACAGGCTGATACCGCCCAAGAGTTCATATCGACGGCGGTGTTTGGCACCTCGATGTCGGCTCATCTCATCCTGGGGCTGTAGCCGGTCCCAAGGGTATGGCTGTTCGCCATTTAAAGAGGTACGTGAGCTGGGTTTAAAACGTCGTGAGACAGTTTGGTCCCTATCTGCCGTGGGCGCTGGAGATTTGACGGAGCCTGTTCCTAGTACGAGAGGACCGGAATGGACGTACCGCTGGTGTACCGGTTGTCATGCCAATGGCATTGCCGGGTAGCTATGTACGGAAGAGATAACCGCTGAAGGCATCTAAGCGGGAAACTCGTCTGAAGATAAGATCTCCCGGGGGCTTGACCCCCCTGAAGGGCCGTTCGAGACCAGGACGTTGATAGGTCGGGTGTGGAAGCGCAGTAATGCGTTGAGCTAACCGATACTAATTGCCCGTGCGGCTTGATCCTATAACCCTGGCGGTTGTAGCGTGTGCCGCAGTCACACACCAGGTAGCCTCGCTACCAACACTGTTGTGCTTCTTCCAATTGGGCAGGTTGTTCGAGCCCGCGACGCAGCAACCCTGCGCGCGATCAACACCCCGCCAACAAGTTAAAGCCTGACGACCATAGCAAGGTGGTCCCACTCCTTCCCATCCCGAACAGGACAGTGAAACGCCTTTGCGCCGATGATAGTGGACGGACGT
>NZ_JAOCLR010000062.1:0-2774 GCF_029845405.1 Pigmentiphaga sp. GD03639 | reverse complement strand
TTGTGAAAGTAGGTCATCGTCAGGCTACCCTCCCTCAAAACCCCCGACCGGAAACCCGGCCGGGGGTTTTGTCTTTCAAGCGTCGCTTTTTCTCAATCGCGGATACGCGAACCGTCGGGAAGAAAACGTTCGCTTCCAATGACGGCACCGGATGCATCGTAGCTGCGTTCCGATGAACGGTTGCCGCGTGCGTCATAGGTCACTTCCCGCTTGAGCTTGCCCGCCGGGTCATATTCCCGGTGTGTGCCCACTGGACGGAACTGTCCCTGGAATACGCCCGCGGACTGCAGCTTGCCCTGGTCGGAAAAGCGTTCCACGTACTTGCCGGGCAGGCCGCCGGGTTCGCGCAGGGATTGATCCACGCGGGTTTCCTTGACCTGGCCGTTCAGATACCAGGTCGTTCCCTTGATCTCGTTGCCGCCCAGGAAGGTTTGATCGCGCAGGGGCTTGCCGTCTTCGCTCCATTCCCGCTCGACGGCTTCCGTGGCTGTCTTGCCGCCGCGGCTCCGTTGGCGCTCGATGACTTCATAGATCAACTGGCCGTTGCGGCCGTATTCCTTGGTATGTCGGCCACCTTCCACGGATTGGACGATGGTCTGGCCAGCCAGGGAGGGGTTGCGTTCGGCGTGGGCGGTAGCGCCCAGCAGCGCGATGGCAAGCGCGGTCGCGCAGGCAGCCAAGCGGCGCGGTGTAGACATCATGGACGAAGACCTCTGAATGCGATCCCCAACCATAACTTCCCGGGCGGCCGCTTGTCGCGACCACCCCGTAAAGCAGTGTTACCGCGTACCGAGGATGGATGCGTCGTAGATCGCCGACAGGGGCGCCGACTCGGGGGTGATCAACCCGTTCTCGATATAGTGGTTGCGCATTTTCTCTATGGTCGACAGCTTGGTCTTGCCCGAAGGATTCAGCGAGACGGTGGCAAACAGCCTTTCGGCCATGGCCTGGTCCACCTTGAACAGCTTCATCAGGCGATCGAGGCTTTCCTGGCGCGGCGCCTTGCCGATGTGTTGCACGGCTTCGAAGATGGCCGTGGCCGCTTCCCGGACCAGCCCGGGTTTCTCCTTCAGCGTGCTCCGCTTGGCCAGAACCACGTAGGGGTCCCAGTCCGTGCCCACGTAGTCCGAGACCTTCGCCATGCTGCGCAGCAGATTGTCCCTGTCGGTCAGGATGCCCGTATGTTCCGTCGTGACCCAGATATCGGCCTTGCCTTCCTTGAGCGCCGTGTAGTTGGTGCCCACGCCGCCGGTGGGCACATAGACGATGTCGTCCTGGCTGACATCGAGCGACTTCAGGAAGAGGTCGACATAGAAGCGGTCGGTGCCCGCCAGCTGGGTGACGGCGAAACGCTTGCCCTTGAGGTCGATGAGCGCGATGGGGTTGTCCGCCAGCGTCCACATGTGCCACTCGGCCCGGGTGCCCAGGTCGCCGATGATGGTGAACTGGACGCCCTTGCTCAGATAGTTGATGGTCGCGCCCATGCCGTAGAGCCGGACGTCGCAGTTGTTCTCGGCTTCGGGCGTCCACTCGCGGCGATCGTCGATGGGCACGGGGTCGACGGGCTTGATGCTGTGCTTGTCCCAGAGCCCCAGGTCCTGGATCGTCGCGTTGATCAGGGCCGTGCCGGGGACGGTCCGTACGCCTATCTCGTAGGTGAAGGGAGTGGGTTCGCTGGGGACCGGCGCGGGATCGCCGTCGCCGCCACAGCCCGGAAGCCAGGCGGCGGCCGGGAGCACGGCCATGGTCTTGAGCAGGCGCCGGCGTGCCGGCTGGAGGATGAAGGGGGGAAGCGGAAGGCGCTGCATGGGATTCTCCTGGGTGGAAGGGGGATGTCAGGCAACCGTGCCGACGACCGAGGCATCGAAGATCGCGTCGATGGGCAGGGCATCGCGTTTGATCACACCGGTGTCCACGTAGTGGTTGCGCATCTTTTCTATCGTCGACAGCTTGATCTTGCCGGTGGGGTTCAGCGATACGGTGGATAGCAGCCTGCCGGCGACGGCCTCGTCGACCTTGAAGCGCTGCATGAGGCGGGCCACGTTTTCCTGGCGGGGGGCCTGGTCGATGTGCCGGACGGCCTCCAGGATGGTGGCGACGGCTTCCTTCACCAGCGCGGGCCGTTCGGCCAGCGTGCGCCGCTTGGCGACGATGACGTAGGGATCCCAGTCCTTGCCGACGAAGTCGGAGATCCTGGCGACGCTTTGCAGGCGTTGCTCACGGTCGATCAGGATGGCGGCGTGTTCGGTGGTTACCCAGATGTCGGCCTGGCCGCTGCGCAGCGCCTGGTAGTTCTGCGGCACGCCGCCGGTGGGCACCAGGGTGACGTCGTCCTGGCTGACGCCCAGCGACTTCAGGAACAGGTCGACATACAGCCGGTCCGTGCCCGACAACTGCGTGACGGCGAAACGCTTGCCCTTGAGCTGCCGCGCATCGACGGGCCGATCGGCCATCGACCACATGTGCCATTCGGCCCGCGTCCCCAGATCCGCGACGATGACGAAATCCACCCCCTTGCTGGGGTAGTTGATGGTCGCACCCATGCCATACAGGCGCACGTCGGAGTGGTTTTCTTCCCCCGGACTCCAGGTCCGCCGGTCGCCGCCGCCCAGGGGAGGTGGCACGACCGGCTTCAGGCCGTGCTTGCGCCACAGGCCGAGGTCCTGGGCGGTAGCGTCGATCAGCGCCGTACCCGGCACGGTATTCACGCCCATGGTGAAGGTGAACTCGGTCAGGTCGCCCTGGGCGGCACGTGCGGGGCCCAGCCAGCAGGC
>NZ_JAOCLR010000061.1:0-3824 GCF_029845405.1 Pigmentiphaga sp. GD03639 | reverse complement strand
AAACAGGACTACACCGCCTGGAAGAAAGTCGTGTCCGATGCGGCCATCAGCGTACAGAACTGAGCTCCTTCCCCTGTCACCAGGAACCCTCATGAAGACCCTCTGCCCCACTCAGGATGAGATGCAATCCCGCATCGCCCGCTTCGACAAACTCAAACCACGCTCCGCGCACTGGAACGACAACCTGGGCATCCCCGCCGACGTACTGCGCATCTTCAACCCCAAGGCCAACTACGTGCTGATGGCGCCAGCGTCACTACCCGGACGGCTTTCCCCCAACCCCGCCATCGTCGACGGCGACAAAGGCGTCATCCGCGTCGGTCTTGCCGTCGCCGCCCCCAACGACGGCCCCGAACTCCACGTGCACTGGAAGACCCACGAAACCTTCATGGCGCTTTCCGGCCGGTGGCTGATACGCTGGGGCGACGAAGGCCAGGAAAGCGTGGAACTGGCCCCCTACGACATGATCGCCATGCCGCCCAAGGTCGCCCGCCAGTTCATCAACATCTCCGACCAGGACGCCCACCTGCTCGTGATCATCCAAGGCCAGCTGGAAGACTTCGACGACGTCGGCCGACTGCCCGCCGTGCGGCAGAAAATCATCGACCAGTACGGCGCCGATGTGCTGGACAAGATGGAGAACAATGGCTGGGATTTTTCCCTGGTGCCCAAGAGCATGCGACAAGAGGCAGAGGCATGACGGCGGCACCGCTCCCGTCTCTCGATCCTCTGATTGCCGCCGAGCAAGCCCGTCTCAAGGCTGCTGGGTGCGCCCAGGCGGATCCCACTGTGCTGCCGCTGGCCGAGGCACGGGCTCAGCAGGATCGATATTTCGCTGCGATCAACGCGCGGTTACCGCCCATTGCGAGCACGCGTGATCTGACTGTTGCGGGTGCCCAGGGCGATATGCGTGCGCGTTTGTATCGGCCGGCAATCTGTCGCGACGATGCGTTCGTGGTCTTCGTGCGCGGGGCGGGCTGGTGGGCGGGCGGGCTTGATTCGCACGAGGCGGTCTGCCGGGGCATTGCCAATGCCACTTCGCGATCGGTGGTCGCGTTGGATTATCGGCGTTCTCCGGAGCATGTGTTTCCGGCACAGCGCGATGATGTGGTAGCTGGCGTGGAGTGGTTGCTGGATCATGCGGCCGGGTTGGGTTTGCCCGCTCGCGCGGTCCTATGGGGAGAGTCGGCTGGCGCGTCGCTGTGTGTGTTGGCTTGGCGTCGATTGGCGGACGCCGGGCGCACCGCGGCGCTTCCCTGTTTGATCCTGTTCTACGGCAACCTTGGCGGCCCACGCGAGAATTTGCGGCCGCAGTCGAAATGGGTATGGCAGCAATACCTTGGCCCTGCATGGCCCAATCCACCCGACTCGGCCATACCCGCGAAAACCGGGCTGCACGACTTTCCACCGGTCTGGCTAGGGATGGGGGATGCCGACCCGCTTATCGAAGATTCGCGTATGTTCGCGGGGCGATTAGCAGAGATGAACCGCCGGCATAGATTGGCGGTCTATTCGGGCATGCCTCATGGTTTTTCGGGTTATGGGGAAATATCAACTGAGGCGGCGAGGATAACGCGGGATGCGGCGTTTTTTCTGGAAGAGGTAGCGTCGGTCAAAGCAGTAGGATCCGTCAGGAATTCCGTGTTCAAGGCGAGTTGAACATCAGGCGGCAGGCCGCACGAATATCTCTTCATAAGGGAATCGATGCCTGCGATCAGAATGTCGTTGAGCCCGCGAGTCTCCAGGTCGTTGAACACGCGCATCCAGAACTTGGCACCTTCGGTATTCTCGATCCACAGTCCCAAAATGTTGCATGTGCCGTCGGGCTGCACACCCAGGGCCAGATAGACGGTTTTTTTGCGCACGACTGAATCCTTGCGGATCTTGATCCACAGGGCATCGAAGACACGACCGGATACATGACCTCAAGTGGGCTGGCTTGTAAGACCGTCACCTCGGCCATGACCTCGTCGGTAACCGAGCGGATGAAGTCGGTGGACACTGCGCTGCAGTACTGTTCCAGCACAAAGCCTTGAATCTTCCGCACCGTCATACCACGGGCATACATGGCGACGCTCTTGTCGTCGACGCCCCTGAATCGCCGTTCATGCTTGGGAATCAGGACCGGCTCGAAACAGCCGTCTCAGTCACAGAGAACCTCAATGCGAATCGGACCGTCCCCGCTCAGCGCCATCTTGGCACCGCTGCCATTGTGCAGGTTGGTCACCGCTACGAGTTGGCAGTGCCGGGTAGATAACCGGGGTGGTAGCGGCTCATCTCACCACCCAGCGCTCATTCGATCAAGTCTTTTTTCAAGGCCAGCGTCGCCGCATTGATGGCTTTGGTCGTCATCGAGCCATTGCCGAACTGTTCAAACAGTTCGGCCGGGATCGACGACAACGTCCTCGACAGGTTCTTCGTCTTGCGAGGCGTAAACACTCCCTGAGTCTATGTTGTGCCCTGAATAGGAAATCTCTGCTAGGTCCCCTTATCAATCGCCGTGCCCCGGCCAAAATCCGCGCTTATCATTCCGCCATTGCGAGCGCCGCACTCACCACGGAACCCAAAGCCTCATCTGAGCTAAGAGTTGCTTCCGTCTTGTAAGGCAGTGGAGCGAACCCGTCATCGACGCCATCGTTTCGTGTCGGGATCAACGTCACAGTCACATCGTCGCTCGTCTCAACTTCTATGCATTTGGCCGACTTCACGAACGTACTAAACGATTTGACACCCGCAAGCTCAAGCACTGGATGGAACAAGTCTGTGAACGACTTCGGGTGCGAAACGCCCTCTCGAGACGCTGCCAGACACTCTCTGAGCGCACGACCAACTTCTCCAGTGTTTTCCTTATCGACGGCCAGAACGGGGGCAGTAATAACCCAGACCCCGGCAGTCGTTTTTGATGAACTGTGAAAATACAGCTTATCTTTTCGCTCGTAGATTGTTGCAGCTTTCATTGATTAGACTCGTCTCGATTAGGGAAAGGGTATGACATTCACAGCAACGCCGCGTGAGGCTCCATACCTCACCGTTTGACTGATGATAGCCTGTTGCTCCGCCGAGCCGCGATGAGGGATTGCAAGATCGAGCGCACGCCCCGTAATGTCTTGCTGCCGAATACGAATACCGGCCCACGTCCGCCCCTGGAAATCTGCTACCTTGTCAACGTAGCCCGTCAAAGTTCGGTTGAGGGTCGTAGCACTCTGATAGGCTGCGGCGTCCAGATCTAAGCTTTTGATGCTGGTCGCCAGTCCATTTTCGAACCTATCGATTGTCGGGAAATTGCCAGGTAGATTATGACCGAGCGCCTGCTCAATCTGCTGGCCGCGTTGGAGCGGGCTTAGTTTCCAGACTCCACTCTCTGCGGCAAAACCTTTCACTCCCCTAACTACACTCCCGAACAACGCCCCCACCTTTGCTATCGCAATCTCCGGCCCAGCAATCGTTCCTACGCCGTCCTGCAGCGATATTGCTAATTGGTGCTGAACGCTGCCATAAAACGGATGAGTCTGTGTTGCCCCTACTTTGCCGCCAGAACGACCGTCCCACTGCGAGAGCACTGGCGCATTTCTGATCGCCTCTGGCACTACAGTGGACATCCTAGGCCCGCTACCAGATTCGCGTACCGCCCCAAGGGCCTCCACAACCGACTGCGCCGCCCCAAGTACCGCTCCGCCAACCGGATCCGTCATTCCAGGAAACGCTATCACCTTAATGGGCGGCATTTCCGCAACGCGAACAACCTCGCGTTGATTTTCCATGAACTCCAGCGCATCCGACAACGGCCCATTGGTCGCCACCATGGCACGGGGTAATGCGGACTC
>NZ_JAOCLR010000060.1:0-6000 GCF_029845405.1 Pigmentiphaga sp. GD03639 | reverse complement strand
GTTCTTCTGTGGCGAGACCTATCTGCAGACCGAACTGCCCATCGACCCGTCCAGTCTGACGCGCTGGAGAAAACGCATTGGAGAAGAAGGGGTGGAAACGCTGCTTGCGGCCAGCATCGATGCTGCCCGGCGTGGTGGCGTCATCCGCAAGGCCAGCACGCAGCAGGTGATCGTGGACACCACCGTCATGCCCAAGGCCATCGCCCATCCCACCGACAGCCGGCTGTTGGACAAGAGCCGCCAGCACCTGGTCAAGGTCGCCGAGGACAACGGACTGCGGCTGCGCCAGAACTACAACCGCGTGGCCCCTCGGCTGGCCGCACAGATCGGTCGCTACGCGCACGCCAAGCAGTTCAAGCGCATGAAGAAGGCCGTGCGCACGCTGCGCACCCGTGTGGGCCGCGTGCATCGTGAGGTGCAGCGCCAGTTGCATGTGCTGCCCGAAGCGGCCCAGGCCAAGGTGCAGGACCTGCTGCAGCGCACCGGCCGCATCCTGACCCAGCGCACGAAGGACAAGAACAAGCTGTACGCCCTGCACGCGCCCGAGGTGGAGTGCATCAGCAAAGGCAAAGCCAGGACACCGTACGAGTTCGGTGTGAAGGTCAGCATCGCCACCACGTTGAAGGAGGGCCTGGTGGTGGGCATGCGCTCCATGCCGGGCAACCCCTATGACGGGCACACGCTGGCCGAGACGCTGGAGCAAGTGGGCATCCTCACCGGCACGGACAGGCCACCCGCCACAGCCATCGTGGACAAGGGCTACCGGGGCGTGGAGATCGAAGGCGTGCGCATCCTGCGCTCGGGACAACGGCGTGGCATCACCCGGACGCTCAAGGCCATGATCCGTCGGCGCAGCGCCATCGAGCCGGCCATTGGGCACATGAAGATGGACGGGCGGCTCGCCCGCAATCCGCTCAAAGGGGCGCTGGGCGATGCGCTGCACGCGGTGATGTGCGGCGCAGGGCACAACCTGCGCCTGATCCTGGCCGCGCTGCGGCTTTATTGCGTCCGCGTCGGCCTGCCGATGCAGCCGGTCATTGCAGCACTGCTCGCCGCTCCGGTCGAGAACCGACCGCCCTGCTGCTAAGAACCGAATTGTTCAGGGCGGACTATCTCCGCTTCGACGTGCACGGTGTCACCGATAAATAGCGGCTGGCAAAACTTCCATTGCGTGTAGCCTGTCGCCGCGATCACCGCTTCATGAAGGTGGGGCAGTTCTGTGGCCATGGCTACCGTGAGGGTGAGCCCGAATGTCCCGTGGAAGAGCCGCTGCCCGTAGCGAGTCGCCTGAGCGAATTCTGCGTCGACGTGGATAGGATGGCGGTCGCCGCTAAGCATGGCGAATAGCGTAAGGTCGGTCTCGGTCAGGGTGCGGCCGGTGCTTCGCCAGGTTTGTCCGGGACGCAGGTCGTGAAAGCCCATCGTCGCCATGGTTGGGTGGTAATCCCCCCGCAAAAGCGTTGCATCCAGAAGTAGAATTTTCTCGTTGAGGAGTTCTACAGCATGAAGAAGTCGCGATTCACGGACAGCCAGATCATCGAAGCCATCAAGCGGGTGGAAGCGGGCCTTGCGGTGCCCGAACTGTGCCGGGAGCTGGGCATCAGCTCGGCGACGTTCTACAAGTGGCGATCGAAGTACGGCGGCATGGACGTGTCGCTGATGGCGCGAATGAAGGAACTGGAAGCCGAGAACGCCCGGCTGCGCAAGATGTACGTCGAGGAAAAGCTCAAGGCCGAGATCGTGACGGAGGCGCTTGAAAAAAAGTGGTGAGGCCATCTCGTCGCCGCGAGATGGCCAAACGTGCCGTGCAAGATCGCGGCGTATCGATCCGAATGGCCTGCGAAGCGTTCAAGGTCAGCCAGAGCTGCTATCGGTACGTCGCGAAGGGCGATGTCGAGAATGAGGAGATTGCCAATTGGCTGCTGCGCTTGACGGACAATCACCGCAACTGGGGCTTTGGGTTGTGCTTTCTGTACCTGCGTAATGTCCGCGGCTTCGGGTGGAACCACAAGCGCGTGTACCGGATCTACCGCGAGCTCGAATTGAACTTGCGGATCAAACCGCGCAAACGGCTGGTTCGGCAGGCGCCCGAGCCGTTGACGGTACCGAGCCATGTCAACCAGGTGTGGTCCATGGACTTTATGCACGACCAACTTGCCGACGGACGTAGCATCCGAGTGCTGAACGTGATCGATGACTTTAACCGCGAGGCGCTGGGCATCGAGGTCGACTTCTCGCTGCCTTCCGAGCGCGTGATTCGCGCGCTCAAGCAGATCATTGGTAAGCGCCCGGTGATCCCGTCTTGAGCCAGGGCGTTGTCCTCGATTAGTGTCCACCATTTTTTGGTGGACACCATGGCAAAGACAGAATTAGCGCCGCTGCGTAAGCGCCGGTCTTACCCGAAGACGCTCAAGGCCCAGATCGTGGCGCAGTGCAGTCAGCCTGGGGCATCCATTGCCAGTGTCGCGCTGTCGCACGGCGTGAACGCGAACCTGGTGCATAAGTGGATCCGGCTCGCCAGCGTCGCACCTGGCGCTACGCCCGCGTTTGTGCCCGTGGTCGCATCGGGGCTGCCGGTACTGGGCCGGCATATTGAAATCCGGCTGTCGCGCGGCCCGGTGCAAGCGACGGTGCAATGGCCCGTGAGCGAAGCCGGTGCCTGCGTGGCGTGGCTGCGGGAGTGGCTGCGGTGATCCGCATCGATGCGATCTGGCTGGCGACCGAGCCGCTGGACATGCGTGCCGGCACCGAGACAGCGCTGGCGCGGGTGGTGGCGGTGTTCGGTATTGCACGCCCGCACCACGCCTATTGTTTCGCTAACCGACGCGCCAACCGCATGAAGGTGCTGGTGCACGACGGGATCGGCGTGTGGCTGGCCGCGCGCCGGCTGAACCGCGGCAAGTTCACGTGGGCGCAGGCGACCCACGGTCCGCATATGGCGCTGGACGGCGACCAATGGCAGGCGCTGGTGCTGGGCCTGCCCTGGCAGCATGTCGGCACGGCCGGTGCGATCTCGGTGCTGTAGCGCCCGGCAATCCGGCAAGACGCCAATACCGCCACCGCGAGCGCTGCGGCATACTGGCGGCCATGAGCACCGCATCCCTGGATCACCTGGACGCGCAGCAACTGCGCGCATTGGCCGAACGCCTGATGGGCGAGGTGGCTACGCGTGACGCCCAGATCGCGGCGCACGACGCGGTGATCGCCGAGCGCGACCGCGTACTGCTCTTCAAACAGACGCACATCGACCAGCTCACGCAGGAACTGGCGCTGTACAAGCGCTGGCGCTACGGCAAGCGCAGCGAGCAGCTGAACCCAGCGCAGGCAAGCCTGCTAGAAGAGACGATGGATGCCGACATGGCGGCCATCGAAGAAGAAGTAAATGCGCTGCGCGCCTCGATCGCGCCAAAGCCTGCCGAACCGCAAGCGCCGCGACGCATGCGGCTGCCGCCTGAGCTGCCGCGCACCGACATCCATCACGAACCCGTCTCCACGATTTGCCGCTGCGGCTGTGGCTTAAAGCGCATCGGCGAGGACATCAGCGAGAAGCTGGATTACCTGCCGGGCGTCTTCTCGGTCGAGCGCCACATCCGCGGCAAGTGGGTGTGCGACCAGTGCGAGACGCTCACGCAGGCGCCCGTGCCCGCGCAGGTCATCGACAAGGGCATCCCGACGGCGGGGCTCTTGGCGCAGGTGCTGGTGGCGAAGTTCGCCGATCACCTGCCGCTGTATCGCCAGGAAAGCATCTTTGCACGCGCCGGGCTGGCGCTGCCGCGCTCGACGCTGGGCGAATGGGTCGGCGTGTGCGGGTTGCGGCTGCAGCCCTTGGTCGATGCGCTGAAGGCCGAAGTCCTGGACAGAGCAGTGCTGCATGCCGACGAGACGCCGGTGCAGATGCTCAAGCCCGGGGCGGGCAAGACGCACAAGGCTTACCTGTGGGCCTACACGCCGACCTCCTATGACAGCCTGCGCGCAGTGGTCTATGACTTCACCCCCAGCCGCGCCGGTGAGCACTGCCGCACGTTCCTTGACGACTGGCGCGGCAAGCTGGTGACTGACGATTACGTCGGCTACAAGGCCGGGTTCGCGGCCGGCATCACGGAGCTGGGTTGCATGGCCCATGCCCGTCGCAAATTCCATGACCTGCATGCTAGCAACCAAAGCCAGATTGCCGGCCAGGCGCTGGAACTGTTCGGCGCCCTGTATGGTGTCGAGCGCGACGTGGCTGATCTGCCCGCCGACGAGCGGCAGCGAATGCGAGAAGAACGCGCGCGGCCGATCGCCGAGACGCTGCACCGGTGGCTGATCGCGCAGCGCCAGCGCGTGCCTGACGGATCCGGCACGGCTCGCGCCATCGACTACAGCCTCAAACGCTGGGAGGCACTCGCGCGCTATCTAGACGACGGCCACGCGCCGATCGACAACAATTGGGTCGAGAACCAGAACCGTCCCTGGGCGGTCGGACGTGCGAACTGGTTGTTCGCGGGGTCGCTGCGCGGCGGCCAGCGCGCGGCCGCCATCATGAGCCTGATCCAGTCGGCACGCCTGAACGGGCATGATCCGTATGCCTACTTGAAGGACGTGCTCACGCGGCTGACAACGCAGAGGAACAATCGGATCGCCGAACTGCTGCCACATCGGTGGACACCGGCCACCTGATTGCCGTCGTCAAGGCGTGATCACCGGACGCTTACGATCATTGGCTGGCGAGGAAAACCCTCGGCGATTCGGTGCGACAACGGCCCGGAATACCTGAGTGCGGCTATTGTGGAGTGGGCAAGCACATGGGGCATCAACTCGAATATATTCAGCCCGGCCAGCCCCAGCAGAACGCCTATGTCGAGCGATTCAACCGGACCGTTCGCTACGCTCCAAGGTCCTGGGCGATTTTCGATACGTTGCTATCCGGCAGTTCAGCCAGGCGTACCGCCTCGCGCTTGAACTCGTCGGTAAAGGTTCTTCTGGTCCGTGCCATCTTCCTGCTCTCCAGGCATCATCATGCCATCTGATGTGTCTGGAGAGATAGGGCAAGCCCAGAGACCAGTTCTTCAACGCTGGCTTCAGCCTTGGCCATGGTGCTTCCTCCTGTCAATCTCACTCAACTGCTGCGGGCGGCTCGGCAGCGGGGATGATCAACAACAGCTCGGAGTCATCCACTAGCCTGTAAACCGGTCGCTTGCCGGACAGCCGTTCACTTTGATCCAGAATGATCTGAACCCCTTCACCACGCTTGTCCATCATGGCGCTGCGGCCCGTGATCGCTTTGTCCGCCTCGGGCACGGAACATTTGGCCAGCAGGCTGGTGATGGCTTCGTTTCGCGCGGCCTGGCGGTAGGGAAGGCTCTCCACCGTCATGGTGTTGGGGATGGCGCCTGGCGAATACAGCTCCAGCCGGTCCGCAAACATCCGCAGGCGGATTTTGGCGCCATGGATCGAGTAATCCCGGTGCGCAACGGCATTGACCAGGGCCTCGAAGACGGCGGTCATGTCGTACTGCGGCAGATCGTG
Organism: Pigmentiphaga sp. GD03639; assembly: GCF_029845405.1. Lineage (NCBI taxonomy): Bacteria > Pseudomonadati > Pseudomonadota > Betaproteobacteria > Burkholderiales > Alcaligenaceae > Pigmentiphaga > Pigmentiphaga sp. GD03639. The sequence continues at coordinate 492 of NZ_JAOCLR010000060.1, read as the reverse complement.
CCGGCCCTCATTCTTGGTGGCATAGACCTGCATGTTCTTGCGGACGAAGTGGCAAGCCGCCAGCACCTGGGCATCCAGCGGCCCGGTGATGTCCTGGGCGTCGAGTTGATAGGCCGTGTCGCCTTGCGGCAGCACCTCGGTGCCACGGTATGCCACGGCCTGAATGAAGGCATTTGGCAGCCAGCGGCGGGGATCAGCGCTGGCCATCAGCACGCCGGCGATGGTTGGCCGAAGTGCGCCGTCGGTATCGGGGCGCGCCATGGCCAGTTTATCCAGCAGCACCGCACGCGTATCCTGCACGCGCGGACTGGCAAAACGTTGCCACAGATCATCTACAAGGTCGTCGAGTGTGGCGCCAGGCACCGGCTGCTCGTCGAAGCGGATGATGCGCGCCTGGCTGCGTTGCTGGAACAAGCGCGCCAGATAGTCCGGAGCCATTTCACGCTTAGCGCTGCCCACGCGGGGCAAATAGCCGCCGGGGCTTTTATGCAC
>NZ_JAOCLR010000059.1:0-8054 GCF_029845405.1 Pigmentiphaga sp. GD03639 | reverse complement strand
ATTTTTTTCTAAATCAACACGTTATGACAGACTTTCGATAGCTGGCGATAGTCCTCGAGGGACCCGGATTCACTCCCACTCTATCATCAACAAAAAAGAAAATTCTATTAAAATCAACGGACTACTGATCATGGACCGATTGATGCCATGTGCAATACCACGTTCAGATCATGAAGGTGAACATGGCTTGGCCTGGAGGCGGTTGACGGCCTCGGCCAACGTCTCGCCGGGCTGCCAGCCAAACAGCTCGCGGATGCTCGCCGTTCTCGCATGGCTCGGTGCCTCAAACTCGTAACCGGCGGCGGTCAACTCGGCCGCCACATCCTCAGTAATGAAGAACGGCTCGGCTTGATTATCCTGGTGCAGTTTTGTCATGTCCTGTGCTCCTGGCGTGCATCCTGGCTAGCGGCCTTCACACCTTGTCAGCTAAAACAATGCGGGCTGCGGTTTCTGCCCGTTGCCTGAGCTCCTGGCCGTGACCGTCTCGATTGGTTTGCCCAGCAGCAGGAAGTCGGGGATACCGAGCGGCGACACCGTCTTCAGCATGCCATCCGCGTCGTCTTTAAGCTTCTCCCGCAACTCCATCAGGAGCCTGCCTAGGACGTTCTGCCCAATTAGGGTGTCACCGGCCTCATCCGCCAACTTAGCTCCCCAATAGTCGTCCTTGCGTGACTGCTCGACGATCGGTCGATCGCGCGTGGCCAGCAGAAGCCGACCGAACTCCGCGTAATTCTGCGCGAGCTTCACACGGAGGCACCAACGCATGACCTTGTATCGGACCTCGTCCCAATCTGGCCTTGAGTCCTTGCGGTGCGGCTTGCTCTTCATCTTGGCGGTCATCGGGCTGTGCTGCCCGATGATTTCCCGTTGGACCTCTGGTAGGTGGGGGAAACGGCAGGCTTGATACAGCGCCTCCGTCGTCAGGATGCGGACGCCGTTGATCTGCAAGGGGTAGCCCGACGCCATATTGGACAATCCGCCGAAGTCCTCTTTTGTCTTGTAGACGACGACGGCCTCGCCGCGAACGTAGGTCCGCAGAAGACTGTTCTCAGGCTGATCGATGCTAGAGCGTGAGGTCATCAAAGATGTTCCTCGCGGAGGAATAGCCCTCACGCTGTAGCAACGGATACCAGTGCAGGGCGCCCGAGGTTGCCTCCGGGTCACCCCACCACATCGCAAGAGGGCAGTTGTTCGGACAGTTCCGATATGTGGCGATCATGGAGCCGAAGCCCACGCCGAAAGGACTGAAGCCGAGCGGGCGCATGGATTGCTTCGGGTTCTCGCTCATGGCCCTGATCTTGGCGCCGGCAATCAGGAACTCACTCTCCAAGACCTGGCGGCCCGCTTCCGAGGAAAACGGCTGAATGGGAGCCGCACTCGGCTGCCGCGGCTCGAATGGAAACTTCGTCGGCAGCGCCATGTAGGCCTGAACCTCGGCCACGTTCGGGGCCGCCGTGGGCCAGAGCACTCCCGAGGTGTTCTTGTACCACTTGCGATTCTCAATCTCGAGGGCGCGCCAATACTTGACGGCGATCTTCTTCCCCGACTGCTCGACTACGCTCTTAAGTCTCTTGTCGACCAGGTACGAGCCTCCCGAGTGAAGTGCAGCAACGATGACATGGACCTTGGCCGATTCAGGCGCGTCGTTGACGATCCACGGCTCGAGATCATTGCCCACACGGTTGCCGCTGAACATCACGTCGTCGAGATAGATGAAGTCGCCGCCAGCCTCGCCGCAGTCATCTAGGTCCAGGTCACATTCGTCTTCAAGGCACTTCGCGAAGAGCTTCAGCATCTCCTTCTGGCTCTGCCCGTTCTGCTGGATGTTGAGGAAGTTCGCTGACGACCAGTACACAGCGGGATCAACACCGGCCAGCTTCGCGTTGTTCACAAGGGCGCGGAGGAAGTCCTTCACATTCTTTCGGGTGAAAAAGGTCTGCTTGATGACGTGGTCAAACTCGCGCATGAACGGCAATTGCTGAGCGGGCGTGAACTGATGAAGCCAACGATCAACGTGCTCCGGCGTCGGTTCAGGAAGATCCCCTTTTCGATAGGTCTTAATCTCGTTGGCGACGGAAGCGAGAAGGTCATCACGTTCGCTCATTTATAGCCCCCGTTATCCACCGCTTCTGTGCGGCAAGTATGGTCAATCACGCGATTCTGAACGGAGCCTCATTTGGAGGCAGTAACCTGGACCGACACCTTGGCCACGTTATATAGCTCTACGCCTCCACCAACCGCTTGTTCAGGGTTAAACAAGGCGAGATTGATGCCGTCGCTCACAGAACTTCGATAAACGACGCCATCGAAGCCGCTCTTCTTAATGAACTCACAGAGATACTGGCTTGGAATATAGTCAATCGCTGCCCCTGCCGGCTGAACCGGTCGCGTCAACTCCTCACCCAGGCGCTCAAGAAAAGGTAAGTCGGCACGCAGCTGGCCGATCTCACTCGCATCGGTCAGGATGAAAGGCGACACGAGCTTGCGCGGATTGCGCAAGTCCACAGCCTTGATCTCGGGGATCATGAAATCCGCGACACAAGCAAACTCGCCGGTATGAGGCCTTATCTCAGCAACGGCCGTATCGGGAAGCGAGCCCAGATAAAGGTAAGGAATACCCGCCGGATTGGCCCTGCCATGTGACGAGCGCCGCTTCGGTGGTGCCCCCATCTCCTCGACCGGGAAACCCTTGTCCTCGGTACGAATTCGCGCACGATACCATCGCTGGGGTAATGTCGGCGCCAGTAGCATGTCGAGCAGTTGGCGAAGACGATCCAGATCAATGGCAACATCGAGAAACCAGCGATTGGCATACATCATCTCGTCGCGCAGCTTATCCCACTGCGCAAGCCCTTCGCTGATATAACTTGCCGACGGAGAAAAACTGCCTCGGACGATCTCGCCGTCATCGAGAATCTCGCCGAGAAGCTCTTTAGCGTGGGCAATGTCCATGCGCTGATGACTGAAGAGCTGCCAGTCGTCCTTCATCCATTCGACCAGCGACTTCCCATCCTCACTCGGCTCGTAGACATTGACTAGCAGCTCGAAATAGTTAGCGAGCTTGCTTGGCTCAACAAGCTGGGTATCAGTGGTCCCGCAGAAATCGCACGTCCCATGACCAGGATCAAGCGAGGGGAAAAGCTGATCGCGCAAAGCACGATCATCGAAGCATTCCGGGCAGCAAAAACGCTTTGCCATGTGGCTCAGCCAAGATAGGCGGCAAGCGTCTCGATGTGATGTTTCATCGAGAGCTTTTTGACGTAGCCAAGACCGGGAAAATGGCCCTTAGCGTGGAAGTCACGGAGCTCCTTGATCGCGTTGGTCTCAAGAATATGTGAGGTTCCGCTGTCCAACTTCGTTATCAACTTCGCCAACGCCTGAGCGAACTTGCCGGCGGGGTCAGTGGGCGTGTCCTTCGTGTCCGAGACGAAGTGATAGATGTACATGACATTGTCCTTGTCAGGATCAATGAAGGTCAGGTGGATTGCTACGGCATAGGCCGGACCTCCGCCCTCGCTGTAGACGTCGCCAACGATCAGGAAATCCCCAAAGCCTGTCATGCCAAGATCGCGGTAAGTAACATGGAGATCGGAGAACTCCTCCATCGCCGGATAATCAGCATTGCGCTGCCGCTTAAATCCGTCGCGCACGAGAATGCGTGTGCTCTGATCGAAATGTTTCCGATAGAGCAGCTTGGCATGATCTTCAATGAAGGCGTTGGTGAGGCTGGACATGCCGTCCCCCAGTGCGGCCGCCAACGCCTTGGGTTCGGTGAAGCCCGCGTGGATTAGAACAGGGTGGTGATCGGCATGTTGGCCATAGCAGGCCATTGCTTCCTCGACTGTCATGTCACTACGTAGCAGGATGCCAGCGGAAATATTGTTACCGTCCTTAAAGCCTTCTTGTAGGAGACCGGTGATGCTCGTCCCGTCTTCCTGATGGTCGCCATGATACGGATTCACAATAACAATTGCGCGTCCACCGGCGTCGCATACCGCACTCAAGGTCCTCTTAAGGCCGCCGAGCGACTCGCGCACCGGCTCAATTACAGGTACGAAATTCTTTTCGGCGAACAACTCTGCCATCTCGCGGATTGTGATGAGCTCGAATTGTTTTCCGCGGAAATAGGGATGGTACATACGTCGGTCAGCTCCAAGTCATGGCCGCGCGCAGCGGGGTCGCTATAGCGTCAATCAGTCTCGAATGATCAGAACGGCGCACCGACACCGACAACGCCGCAGCCTGCAAGGACTTAGGCAAACGGTCGACGAAGTCGCCGAGCGGCGCAAGATCACGTGTCCGCTTGAGCGTCCGCACCATCTCTACATGTAGCGCAACCGGATCAAGCTTGGCGAAGAGGTCGCGCATAGCGGTGTGCTTCTGCGTATTGGGCACCTCCGGTACCGCTACGCCCATCGCCTGCAAGATTGCGATGCCTTCGGCCATGCGCAACGACTCGAACACAGTCACCGGACAGATTCGCGCCGGACAGTCTACTGCTTCGCGCACCGGCGTAATCCGGTAGCGCTTGGAAAGGCACATCACCCCCACATCGTCCGGAATCGTGTCCAGCACACCTTCAATATGGCCTTCGCTCGCGATCACATTCACTTTGGCGAAAACTCGCTTGTAGTTCTCGACCTGGTTGACAAGCCGCGCAAGAGAATCCCGCTCTGACTTGATCTCATAGACGGTCGCAGTGCCATTCAAGATGACGAGATCAGCTTTGCAGCTACCAACCCGAAACTCATTGAGCATCGAGGCAGTGCGGAGCGAATGTGTTCCCATCAGTACTTTCTGACTGATCGCTGCTCGATAGATGTATTCGTCACGGTGCCCTGCAATTTTCAAAATATCAAACGCAGAGTCGAAAGTGTCGCCGACAGTCACGGACGGACCAACATGCTCGATCAGATCGGTCTGCCCGAGCAGTCGACGGAACAAGCCGGATCGGCCTTTCTTCGCCATTTCACGGAAAACAGTGGCGGAGAACAGCCGAGTCAAAGCGGAAAGTTGCGCTGCGCTGTAGATATTCATTCCTCCACCTGAACCGTGCAGGTTTCTTTTGTAGGCATTCTGTGTCCTCATTGCTTTGGAGCGATGACGCCCACGTGCTTATACAAGGTTGTTCGAGACACGCCATAACGACGAGCCACATCGGACACCTGAATGCCAGGGTCGCGCAACAACACCTTGATTTCACGCACCTGCTGTTCGTCCAGTTTCGGCCTCCGACCACCGGCCCGGCCTCTAGCACGAGCAGCAGCTAGCCCAGCCTGAGTGCGCTCCCGGATCAAGCCACGCTCGAACTCGGCCAACGCCGCGAAGACGTGGAAAACCAACTTGCCCGCCGCGCTGCCCGTCTCGATCTTCTCCGTCAAACTCTCAAAGCCCACGCCTTGCCGCTCAAGGTCGGCCACGATTTGCACCAGGTCGGGCAAACTGCGACCGAGCCGGTCTAGCCTCCAGACTACAAGCGTATCCCCTGCTCGGAGCGCCTTGCGACACTGTTCAAGCTCCGGGCGGATTGCGCTCTTACCGCTGGCCGCCTCCTCGTAGATCACACTGCACCCAGCCTGCCTGAGCGCATCGCGTTGCAGGTCTAGGTGCTGGTCATCGGTCGATACCCGGGCGTATCCTATGCGTTGATTCATTGACGGAATCAGAACATTGAAAATTTGACAGGTATCTTAACAGCCATCAACCGATTCCGCGACCAAAAATTGTGTCGTTTTCAGAAGACGGCTGCACTGAACGTCAGAAGCCGACTGCACTATAGCAGCGGAGGGGTTGGATCCATCAGGCAACGACGGGCTGCTGCCGGCCATCAGCGGACGCAGGGAGGACTTTCCGCAACCGGCCGTTCGATGCGGCACCGATGGCCTTCGCGCAGGGGTAGTGAATCCGCCAGGATTGACTTGCGCTGCCCTACCTCTCACTAGTGAGGGGCGGCAGCGCATCAAGCGGTGAGCGCACTCCGGCACCGCCAACTTTCAGCACATGCGTGTAAATCATCGTCGTAGAGACGTCGGAATGGCCGAGCAGATCCTGCACGGTTCGAATGTCGTAACCGCTGCGGAGCAAGGCCGTCGCGAACGAGTGGCGGAGGGTGTGCGGTGTGGCGGGCTTCGTGATGCCTGCTTGTTCTACGGCACGTTTGAAGGCGCGCTGAAAGGTCTGGTCATACATGTGATGGCGACGCACGACACCGCTCCGTGGATCGGTCGAATGCGTGTGCTGCGCAAAAACCCAGAACCACGGCCAGGAATGCCCGGCGCGCGGATACTTCCGCTCAAGGGCGTCGGGAAGCGCAACGCCGCTGCGGCCCTCGGCCTGGTCCTTCAGCCACCATGCCCGTGCACGCGACAGCTGCTCGCGCAGGCTGGGTGCCAAGCTCTCGGGTAACATCAAGGCCCGATCCTTGGAGCCCTTGCCCTCCCGCACGATGATCGTGCCGTGATCGAAATCCAGATCCTTGACCCGCAGTTGCAAACCCTCACTGATCCGCATGCCCGTTCCATACAGAAGCTGGGCGAACAAACGATGCTCGCCTTCCAGAAAACCGAGGATGCGAACCACTTCATCCGGGGTCAGCACCACCGGCAAGCGCCGCGACGGCCGAGGTCTTCCGATCTCCTGAAGCCAGGGCAGATCCGTGCACAGCACCTTGCCGTAGAAGAACAGCAAGGCCGCCAATGCCTGACGATGCGTGGAGACCGAAACCTTGCGCTCGTTCGCCAGCCAGGACAGAAATGCCTCGACTTCGCTGCTGCCCAAGGTTGCCGGGTGACGCACACCGTGGAAACGGATGAAGGCACGAACCCAGTGGACATAAGCCTGTTCGGTTCGTAAGCTGTAATGCAAGTAGCGTATGCGCTCACGCAACTGGTCCAGAACCTTGACCGAACGCAGCGGTGGTAACGGCGCAGTGGCGGTTTTCATGGCTTGTTATGACTGTTTTTTTGTACAGTCTATGCCTCGGGCATCCAAGCAGCAAGCGCGTTACGCCGTGGGTCGATGTTTGATGTTATGGAGCAGCAACGATGTTACGCAGCAGGGTGACGGTGTTCGGCATTCTGAATCTCACCGAGGACTCCTTCTTCGATGAGAGCCGGCGGCTAGACCCCGCCGGCGCTGTCACCGCGGCGATCGAAATGCTGCGAGTCGGATCAGACGTCGTGGATGTCGGACCGGCCGCCAGCCATCCGGACGCGAGGCCTGTATCGCCGGCCGATGAGATCAGACGTATTGCGCCGCTCTTAGACGCCCTGTCCGATCAGATGCACCGTGTTTCAATCGACAGCTTCCAACCGGAAACCCAGCGCTATGCGCTCAAGCGCGGCGTGGGCTACCTGAACGATATCCAAGGATTTCCTGACCCTGCGCTCTATCCCGATATTGCTGAGGCGGACTGCAGGCTGGTGGTTATGCACTCAGCGCAGCGGGATGGCATCGCCACCCGCACCGGTCACCTTCGACCCGAAGACGCGCTCGACGAGATTGTGCGGTTCTTCGAGGCGCGGGTTTCCGCCTTGCGACGGAGCGGGGTCGCTGCCGACCGGCTCATCCTCGATCCGGGGATGGGATTTTTCTTGAGCCCCGCACCGGAAACATCGCTGCACGTGCTGTCGAACCTTCAAAAGCTGAAGTCGGCGTTGGGGCTTCCGCTATTGGTCTCGGTGTCGCGGAAATCCTTCTTGGGCGCCACCGTTGGCCTTCCTGTAAAGGATCTGGGTCCAGCGAGCCTTGCGGCGGAACTTCACGCGATCGGCAATGGCGCTGACTACGTCCGCACCCACGCGCCTGGAGATCTGCGAAGCGCAATCACCTTCTCGGAAACCCTCGCGAAATTTCGCAGTCGCGACGCCAGAGACCGAGGGTTAGATCATGCCTAGCATTCACCTTCCGGCCGCCCGCTAGCGGACCCTGGTCAGGTTCCGCGAAGGTGGGCGCAGACATGCTGGGCTCGTCAGGATCAAACTGCACTATGAGGCGGCGGTTCATACCGCGCCAGGGGAGCGAATGGACAGCGAGGAGCCTCCGAACGTTCGGGT
>NZ_JAOCLR010000058.1:0-8198 GCF_029845405.1 Pigmentiphaga sp. GD03639 | reverse complement strand
ATAGCTCAGCGGGCAGCCGTCGTCGTAGGAAATCGCCAGCAGCCGCTGCACGGACAGGCCATCGTAGCCGCGGACGAAGGGGTTTTTGGAATGAGACATGGGATTCCTCCAGCAGAGGATGGCCGAGGCAATCCCCTACCGGGGATTGAACCCCAGCGAGTGGATGAAGTGGCAGCCGGTCAGCCGGCCGCGGCGTCGGGCCGCCCTGGTGGCGGGCGGTGCAGGTCAGTGGAAGATGCTGATTCGGGACATGGCCGCTCCTGCGAAAGGAAGGAGGGACATCGCCCCGAACGGGGACGCATGTCCCTCGTGGGGTGAGATGAAAAGACGGCGGGTTGCCAGGCGCGGCTCACCAGCCGTTGTAGTGCAGCGTGAGGTCGGCGAGGACCTTGCGCCGCTCCAGGTCGAGGCCGCCGAGGTCGGACAGCCCCTCGAAGCCGCAACGCTTGAGCATCGCGCCGCCCTCGCGGGCGTTGTAGAAGCTCACCATCGCGGACAGGAACATGCGTTGACCGCTGCTCAGCACACCCAGTGCGTCGTTGAGCATCAGCATGTTGGGCCGCAGGTCCCACTTGGTGGTGGCACGCTGCAGACCTTCGCGTGTGCCGTCGCCGAACCATTCGGCACCGGCGATGTTCACGCCGCGCTTCCACGCCTCGAAGAAGGCTTGGGGCGCGGCGGCGAAGTGCTGGTTTTCCAGCTTGATCTGATCAAGTACCTCTTGAGGCAGAGCACGGTTCATGACGGGGGCTCCTGGTGATTGGATTCACGGGTGGAGGCGCTGCTGCCAGCGGCCCGTTTGCAGGGCGTGCTCGGCAGCGTGGTGCGAGCGGAAGAAGCTGGCCGACTCGCGCGAGACGGGACCATCCGCATCGGCGGTGCCGATGTAGTGGCCGGCTGCGCTGCACAGCACCTGCAGGGGCAGGCGCTTGCCGACGTAGGCCAGGGCCTGGTAGCCGATGGATTCGGCGCGGGCCTGTTCAGCACTCAAAGGGGCTGTTGCGAACGCGAGGGACATGCGGTTTCTCCTGGTGGTTGAAGACCGGGAGCACCACTCCCTGTCGGGAGCGGAGACCTCCCGAGGGGTTGAACATCGAAAGCACCCGCGCCGTGGCGACGCGCGTCCGCGGTGGTCGGTGCGAGGCGGACTGGATCGGTCAACGCGGCGAGGCACGTTGCAGCCTTGAAGACCGGAGCTGCCAGGGCATGGTGCTGAAGACCGTCAGCGACACATGCGGGAAGGATGGAAGCGCGGCGGCGCACCGTCGCCGATCAAACGGAACCGCGCACCGTCCGGTTTGGCCCGAGCACTGCCGGCAGCAGCAGTGCACGATCCTTCCGCCCACGACAAAGGCGCCGAAGCCCCGTAGGGCTTCGGCTGGAGAAGAATCAATCCACCTGTGGGCTGCAAGCAGGCCAGGCCGTCGTCAAAGCCATTCGCTGCGTCAGCAATCTCACCCGGCCCGTTTCGTGGCTGGGGCCGACATCCTCTGGCGTGCATCCACACACAAAGGGAACCCGTTGTTCCGCCGGCGGGCACCGGCACCGAATACCGTCGACCGCAAGCGGTCTCCTGGCACCTCGTAGCCTTGCGGGCCGAGGCGTCAGGAGACCGCTCGCGGATGGACGGAAGCACGTCGATCAGCGGAATCGCGGCGAGCGCGACTCGACGAAGCAATGACCTTCTCGCCCTGCAAGCCGTGATTGGCCTGTGCAGGACGCGCACACCGTTGCAGAAGGGAACGCGCGCTGGGGAGTCCCGCGGGGCGCGGGAGGTTTGCCCCGCCGTCCGCAAGAGCCGGCGTGGCAGAGGGAGACGTGGGCGTCAGTTCGCCTTGGGGCGCCGACGCCGCGGGCTGGGTGCGCCGCGCTTGCCTGCCGCGGCATCTTCGACCGGCTGCGTACCCTTGCAGTCCGGGTAGCGGCTGCACGACCAGAACGCGCCGCTCTTGCCGCTACGCTGGCGCATCGGGGCGCCGCACTGCGGGCAGTCCGGCGCGGGCGGCAGCTTGAGGTCCAGCGTGGCGCCGCGGTACTGCTGCACGAGTTGGGCGACCCAGCTCGATTGCTTGGCGATGAAGGTGTCCAGCGTCATCTGGCCGGCCTCGATCATGTCCAGTGCCTGCTCCCACATCGCCGTGGTCCCCGGGTCGGCGATGGCCGCCGGCACGGCGTCGATCAACGTGAAGGCCGCATCCGATGCACGGATGGCGCGGCCTTTCTTCAAGAGATAGCCGCGGGCCAGCAGCCCGCTGATGATGTTGGCGCGCGTCGCCTCGGTGCCGATGCCCGTGGTGTCCTTCAGCTTCTGCTTCAGGCGCGGGTCGGTCACGAGCTTGGCGACGCCCTTCATGGCCTTGACCAGTTCGCCCTGCGTGTAGGGCTTGGGCGGCAGCGTCTTCAATGCCTTCAGCTCGACCTGGCCGACTTGACAGGCATCGCCAGCCTTCAACGGCGGCAACACTTGGCTGTGCTGCGCATCGTCCCGGTCCGTGTCGTCAACGGCCGGCGCCGCCAGCACCTGGCGCCATCCGGCCATCGCGATCCGCTTGCCGACTGCCACCAGCGACTGCCCGCCGCACGTGAGCTGCGCCACCGTCCGGTCGAACTCGTGATGCGGCAGGAACTGCGCGAGGTAGTGGGCGCGGATAAGCCGGTAGACGGTCAGCTCCTTGTCGCTCATCGCCGAGAGGTTCGCGGGCTCCAGCGTGGGAATGATGCCGTGGTGCGCCGTGACCTTGCCGTCGTTCCACGCTCGCGAACGCTGTTGGCGATCCAGGCGCTCGACCAGCGGCCGCAGGCTGGGATCGGTCTTGACCAGGCTGTCGAGCACGGCCGGCACCTCGGCCAGCATGCTCTCGGGCAGGTGGCCCGAATCCGAGCGCGGATACGTCGTCGCCTTGTGCGTCTCGTACAGCGCCTGGGCAATGTCCAGCGTCTCCTGCACGTCGAGGCCCAACTGCTTGGAACACACTTCCTGCAAGGTACCGAGGTCGAACGGCAGCGGCGGGCCTTCGCGCACGCGCTCGGTCTCCACCGACAGCACCTGGGCGGTGCCGGCCGCGCGCAGGCGTTCGGCGGCCTGCTGCGCCACCGGCTGCTGCAGGCAACGGCCGGCTTCGTCGGCGCTGCCTTGCGGCGGTGTCCAGCTTGCGACAAAGGTCTGGCCTGCATGCGACAGTGCGACCTCGGTCGCCCAGAACGGCACCGAGGCGAAGCGCGCGATCTCGCGATCACGGTCCACGACCAGCTTGAGCGTCGGCGTCTGCACGCGCCCGACCGATAGCACGCCGTTGTAGCCGGCCTGGCGCCCGAGCAACGTGAACAGGCGGCTCAGGTTCATCCCGATCAGCCAGTCGGCGCGCGATCGGGCGAGTGCGGAGAAATACAGCGGCAGCGTCTCAGCGGACGGCTTGAGCGCACCCAGCGCTTTGCGGATCGACGCATCGTTGAGCGCCGACAGCCACAGGCGCTGAATTGGCCCGCGGTAGCCGCATAGGTCGATGATCTCGCGGGCGATCATCTCGCCCTCGCGGTCGGCGTCGGTCGCGATCACGAGTTCGCCCGCCTTGGCGACGAGTTGCTGCACGACCTTGAACTGCGCCACAGTCGCCGCCTTGGGCTCGACACGCCAACGCCCGGGAACAATGGGTAGTTGCTCGATGGCCCAGCGCTTGTATTGCTCGTCGTAGCCTTCGGGTGGAACCGCCTCCACCAGATGACCGATGCACCAGGTCACGACGACACCCGCACCGCTGTAGCAGCCGTTGCCGCGTTGGCCGGCACCCAGCACACGGGCGATGTCCTTGCCCTGGGACGGCTTTTCGCACAGGAACACGCGCATGAAGCCTCCTTGAAAATGTGCGGTTCATCGGATGGGCGTCAGCTTGGCGGGGCCAGGAGATGCCGGCAGCAAGGAAGCCGATCGATGCGGACACCGCTTTGTGATCGGCAGGCGGTCCGTTGCCGCAGCAGTGCGCATAGACCGCAGGAGCTGGCACAGCAAGAGCGTCGTTTCGGGAGGGCGGCTGGAACTCTGTGGACGACCTTGGAGCTATCCCCTGGGGATAGCTCGCTGGTGCATCGCGGGCGTATGACGGTTGCTACAGCCGCCCTCGGGGGAACGGCGATGGGCGAACTACTGTCCGCCGGCCGGCTTGGCGCTGAGCGCCACCGACGCGATGCGGTACGGCAGGATGCCCACGCGCCGGGCCTCGACCTTGAACGTGACGCGCTCGTTCTCGTCGGCGTCCTCCCATTCGTCGCGCACGGTGCGGCCCTCGACCAGCACCCGCATGCCTTTCTGGTACAGCCTCTTCCAGTGCTCGGCGTCGCGGTGCCACAGCTCCACGGGCGCCCAGAATCCGCCGCGATCTTCGTACTCGCCGTCCTTCTTCGGGATCGGGTTGTCGAAGTAGACGTTCAGGCGAAGCAGCCGGCGCGGCTCGTCGTTGCCATTCGGAAATTCGCGGTAGTCCGGCGCAGAACCGATGTTGCCCTCGCCGACGAAGTGCGTGCTCATGGTGACTCCTTGGTGGTGGGTGGAACGGCCGCGGTATGCCCGTGGATACGTCGCAGGTAAGCCGCTTCGGCCTGGGCGGCCTTGCTGGCGCACTCCTGGGCTTGGCGGCCCAGCGTGTGAAGGAGGCTGATCTGCATGTTCAGCGCGATGCGCTGCAGTTCCATCGCGTACAGGTCGTCGATCAGCGAGGCTGGCGTCGCGGGGTTGGCCAGCAGGGCCGCCCACAACGCCACGCCCATGGAGGAACGGTCGAGGTTGCGCCAGCGCAGGAAGGTCGTCCCTGCGCCAGTGGCCTGCTGGGCCAGTTGCACGTTGAGCAGGCTGAAGGGGTAGGCCCGCGCCTGGGGCAGCACGCGCCGCTGCGCCAGGCCAATTACGTCGTCGCGCAGCGCTGCGCACTGGCTGGCCCAGGTCTCCAGACTCCCCTTACCCTTAAAGGGCTGTAAAAGGCCTTTTAGGTAGGCCGCATGTTCCAGCCGCCGGAAGTCCGTCTGTTCCAGCGGAACGAAGCGCGCGGAAGGGGTCAATGCCGTCATGCCGCGGCATCCTCGTCTGGTGCCCCATCGGCTGCGCCATCTTTCGGTGCCAGCTTCACCGCATCGGCGGCAGGCGCCGCAGCCGGCGCACCGGGCCGGTTCGCCCGCCGTGCGATGGGTGGCGCAAAGCGGGAGCGGCGCGTGCCTTCCAGCACGTCCTGCGGCAACTCGCCGAACTTCTCCAGCGCCGCTCGCGCCGCCGCGTTCTTCGCCGCGAAGTCGTCGCGCGTGGCGCCCGAGTAGCGGTACTGCTGGGCCAGCGAGAACAGGCTGCGCAGCGCGTGCGCGCCATCATTGAGCCAGCGCTCCAAGGTGCTGCGGTCGATCAGCGCCGTGTGGTGCGCCAGGATGAGCTTGCGTGCCAGGTCGTCGTAGTCGGCCAGCAGATACACCGCCATGAAACCGAGCTGGGCGTTCACGAACAGCGGCAGCTTCACCGGCTGCACGTTCATGTTCTCGCCCAGGGACAGCGCCGCTGGCACGTCGGCCAAGGCCTGATCCACCTGTTCGCGCAGGGTCTGCAGCGTGCTCTTGGTCTGCTCCAGCTTGTCTTCGATACGCAGCATCCAGAAATCGGAGTACGGATCGTCCTGCTCGGCGCCGCGCTTCATCTTGTTCATGGCGCTGATGAAGCCGTTGAGACCGATGATGCCGGCGCGTCCCTCGGTCGGCGCCCGGCCGTGCCAGATGCGCGAAGCGTGATGAGTGTGCAGCGTCAGCGACATCGCGCTGCGCAGCGAGCCGAGATTCAGTTGCAGGGGTTCATTGGCCATGGGTGACGACTCGCATTAACGGAACGAGTCGCCAGCATCGGCACCGACCGGAAGGCCGTCAGTCAACAAACCGCAATCGGCGTGCGCCCGGTTTGTCCGTGGCGGGAAGGCTGGCTGTCCCAGCTATCCCCTGGGGATAGCCTCGCGGCGGGTAGCGACGGCAAGCGCCGCCTGCTGTCCCAACTGTGCAATGAAACCTTCGAGTTGGCCGTCGGCGACATCGGCATGGCGGCCGGCGGCGATGTCGGCCCAGCCCATGCAAGCTGCTTCCTGCAGCGCCTTGAGTTTGGCTGCTTCAGGCTCCTTGGCATTCATGGTGAATCTCCAGTGATGAAAACCGCCTTCACTCCCGTGCCGGCGGCCACTGCTGCGCGGCGTGCAACACGCGCAGGATGGACACCGCGCGGGTGTCCTCCATGTAGACCACCACGTAGTTCGCACGCACGACCATCTCCCGCGTGCCGGCCACGCGGCCAGGCCGGTAGAGCTTCGGGCGCTCCGGCAGCTTCGCGGCCTTGGCCTCGATGTCGTCCTTCAACCGCTGCGCGGCATCGGGGTTGTCGTCCGAGATGTAGTCAACAATCGCCAGCAGGTCGGCGCGGGCAGCTTCCCGCCACTCAAGTACGCGCACGCCGCTTCCTGTCGATCAGGGCCTGCGCCTCGTCCATGACCTGCTGGTGCGGCACCGGCGGCCGTGTGTCGGCCAGCGCCTCCTGGACCTTCGCCCGGAACCAGGCATCGTAGGCCTCCGGGTCGGCCGTGAGGCCAGCCGGCAGCGCGCCTTCCTTGACCACACGGGTCAGCAGGATGCGCACGGCGTCCGAAACGGTGAGGCCGACCCCGGCGAGCTTCTCGGCGGCATCGGCCTTGAGCTTATCGTCCACACGGATGTGCAGCATCGAAGTCTGTGCGGCCATCGTTGCTTCTCCTGTTATGCATTAGCCCCTATTTTGTATCTCAATTGAGACCTTGGCAAGGGTGCAGCCGGATCGACCCGCCGGAAGGCTCCCTGTCCCAGCTATCCCCTGGGGATAGCTCGGCCGGTCACGGGTCGCGCAGGGCCGCCCGCAGCCGCGCCAAGTGGGCGCGCGCCACTTCGGGGGATACCGGCGGTGCCGATGGCGCCGGTGCCGACGCGGGTGGACGGGAAGCAGGCGGCACCGTGGCGCTGTCGCCCGCCCAGGCCTTGAACTCCCCACGGATCGCCTTCTGGATGATGCCAAACAGGTAGCCGGCGGGATTGCGCACCGTGCTGCCGCCACTGCGCGCCGCCCACTCGTCGAGCACCGCCTGGCGCTGCGCTTCGTCCACTTGCTGCAGGGCCACCAGCGCACCGGCCTGTTGCTCGTCCTTCAGGCGCAGGAAGCGCTCGGGTAGCCGCAGGTTCTGCAAGGCCCTCGCGCGCGGTACTGTACGTACTTCTTTATTTATACGATTCATACGTACTGTACGGTCCTCCTTCGGAATCCGAAGATGGCCGTCCTGCGCGGGTTCCAGCCCTGCTTCGGATTCCGAAGACGGGCGCCCGCCATTCCGAAGAAGGGCTTCCTCGCCGTCTTCGGATTCGTGGTCGGCACCCTCCTGTGGATAACTTGGCGTCGTCCAGCCATGCCGCGCCATGCGCTGCGCCAGCACCTGCAATCGGGTCGGCAGCGTGCGCCCGCTGAGCAGCGGGTCTTCGGCGATCTCCCGCAGCGTGTTCATGCCTACGACCTGCACCGCCTTCGCCGCGTGCGTGAGCGCCTGGCTCACCAGACCCAGGTAGTCCGGGTCGAGCTGCATCGCCTCGAAGGGTGACAGCGGTTCGTCGTGCAGCACATAGAGGTTGCCTTGGATGCGGCCGGTCTTCGGGTCGCGCCGTCGTCGCACCAGGCTCAGCCAGCGCGTCAGCCGCAGCAGCGTCAGGGCGCGCGCCACGGTCTCGTGCGATGCCTGCGCCGCGCAGGGCATCGAGGCCAGGTAGGGGCGCAATTGGTCGTAGGTGGGAAAGGCGGTCACGCCGTCGTCGTTGATCTGCAGGCGAAACACCTGCCAGGCGTTGCGCTCCAGCGGCGTCAGGCGTCGGTCGAGGAACAGTCGGCGCGGCACGCTCTCATGGCGGTTGCCGCTGTAGAGGAAACCGTCTTGGTTCGGCGCCGTGCCCTGCGCCAGTTCCTTCGGCTCAAGGTGCCGCAGCGCCTCGTCGAACAACGCCGACAGCGCAACCGGGCCATCGCGCCGTGATGCGCTGCCCGTGGTCATGGCTACACCAGCCCCTGGTCGATCCAGTTCCGTATCGCCGACCAGATCACCGACATGGGCAGAGTCATGGCCTCGGCCAGATCCATGGTCAGCGCCAGCATCGCCATGTCGTCGGTCAGGGCGATG
>NZ_JAOCLR010000057.1:0-8299 GCF_029845405.1 Pigmentiphaga sp. GD03639 | reverse complement strand
GTAGCTCAGCGGGCAGTCGTCGTCGTAGGAAATCGCCAGCAGCCGCTGCACGGACAGGCCATCGTAGCCGCGGGCGAAGGGGTTTTTGGAATGGGACATGGGATTCCTCCAGCAGAGGATGGCCGAGGCAATCCCCTGCCGGGGATTGAACCCCAGCGAGTGGATGAAGTGGCAACCGGTCAGCCGGCCGCGGCGTCGGGCCGCCCTGGTGGCGGGCGGTGCAGGTCAGTGGAAGATGGTGATTCGGGACATGGCCGCTCCTGCGAAAGGAAGGAGGGACATGGCCCCGAACGGGGACGCATGTCCCTCGTGGGGTGGGATGAAAAGACGGTGGGTTGCCAGGCGCGGCTCACCAGCCGTTGTAGTGCAGCGTGAGGTCAGCGATGACCTGGCGCCGTTCCAGATCGAGGCCGCCGAAGTCGGACAGCCCCTCGAAGCCGCAACGCTTGAGCATCGCGCCGCCCTCGCGGGAGTTGTAGAAGCTCACCATCGCGGACAGGAACATGCGTTGACCGCTGCTCAGCACGCCCAGGGCGTCGTTGAGCATCAGCATGTTGGGCCGCAGGTCCCACTTGGTGGTGGCACGCTGCAGACCTTCGCGTGTGCCGTCGCCGAACCACTCGTGGCCGGCGATCTGCGCGCCGCGCTTCCAGGCCTCGAAGAAGGCCTGCGGTGCAGCGTCGAAGTGCGCCTGTTCCAGCGCCATCTGATCGAGCACGTCTTCGGGTAAAGACAGATTCATGAGAGAACTCCTTGAAGGGTGGGAATCAGGCGTGAGCGCGCTGTGTCCAGGCATGGGTATCCAGGGCGCGCTGTGCTGCGAGGTGGTTCGGGAAATACTCGACGGACTCCCGCGATACCGGGCCTTCGTCGTCTTGTGTGCCGATGTAGTGGCCGGCCGCGCTGCGCAGCACCTGTAGCGGCAAACGCTTGCCGGTCCAGGTCAGCGCCAGCGCACCACTGCGCACTGCGGTTGCAGAGGAAGATGCGGAAGGTTCAGACATGCCGTGCTCCTTGGTGGGTCGGGGAGCACGCATCCCGCAGGGGATGGGGTTCCCCTCGGGTGGTTGAGAAAAGTGCATCGTCGCCAGGCCGGCGAGCGTCCGCGGTGGGCGATGCGAAGCGGACTGGATCGGTCGACGCGGCGAACCGCGTTGCAGTCTTGAAGACCGAGACTGCCAGGGCATGCCGCTGACGACTGTCAGCAACGCATGGCGTGAGGATGGGCGCGAAGCATGGCTGCCGTCGCAGGGAAAACCGAATCGCGGACGGCCCGCTTTAGGGCAATGGCCCGCGTCACGGGACAAGGCAAAGACCAGGGCGCCGAAGGCCACACGGGCCTTCGGCTGAAGAGAAAGGAAAACCACCTGTGGGCTGCGTCAGCGCAGGCCGTCGTCAAAGCCGTTCGCTGCGTCAGCAATCGCACCCGGCCCGTTTCGTGGCTGGGGCCGGAAACCTCTGGCGTGCATCCACACACAAAGGGAGCCCGATGTTTCGCCGGCGGGCACCGGCACGGAATACCCTCGGCCCAAGGGGCCTCCTCACGGCTCGCGCGGCGGCAAGGCGTCAGGAAGCCCCTCGTGACCGAGGCAAGGCACACCGATCAAGGGAATGGCGGCGGGCGCGATTCGTGGAGCAATGACCTTCTCGCCCCGTCGCCCGATGGCGGGCAGACGGGGCGCGCACACCGTTGCAGAAGGAGACGCGCGCTTTGGAGTCCCGCGCGGTGCGGGACGTTTGCCTCGCCGCCAGTGAAGGGCCGGCGCGGCAGGGGGAAGCGAGGATCAGGACGCCTTGGAGGCAGCGCGCCGCTTGCGCGGTGCGCTGCGCCGGCCCGTCGGGGACTCGATCGGCAACGTGCCGTTGCAGTCCGGGTAGCGCGAGCAGGACCAGAACGCGCCGCTTTTGCCCGTGCGCTGCTGCATCGGTGCGCCGCACTGCGGGCAGGCCGGCGCCGGCGGCAGCTTGAGCGAGAGCGTTGCGCCGCGGTACTGCTGCACGAGCTGACCGACCCACACGGACTGCTTCTCGATGAAGGTGTCCAGCGCCATCTGGCCGGCCTCGATCATGTCCAGCGCCTGCTCCCACACCGCCGTGGTGCCGGGGTCGGCGATGGCCGAGGGCACCGCGTCGATGAGCGTGAATGCCGCGTCGGAAACGCGGACGGCGCGGCCTTTCTTGACCAGGTAGCCGCGACCGATCAGACCGTTGATGATGTTGGCGCGTGTCGCCTCGGTGCCGATGCCGGTGGTATCTCGCAGCTTCTGTTTCAGCCGCGGGTCGGTCACGAACTTGGCGACGGTCTTCATGGCCTTGATCAGCTCGCCCTGCGTGTAGGGCTTGGGCGGCAGCGTCTTCAGCGCCTTGAGATCCACCTTGCCGACCGGGCAGGACAGGCCCGCATGCAGCGCCGGCAGCACCTGGCTGCGCTGCGCATCCTCGCCGTCGGCATCGTCCGGCCCCGGCGTCGCCAGCACCTCGCGCCAGCCGGTGACGGCGATCTGCTTGCCCACGGCCGCCAGCGACTGACTGCCGCACGAGAACTGCGCTACCGTCCGGTCGAACTCATGGTGCGGGAGGAACTGCGCGAGGTAATGAGCGCGGATCAGCCGGTAGACGGCCAGTTCCTTCTCGTTCATGGCCGACAGGTTGGCGGGCTCCAGCGTCGGGATGATGCCGTGGTGAGCCGTCACCTTGCCGTCGTTCCAGGCGCGCGAACGCTGGTTGCGGTCGAGCTGGCCGATCAAGGGCCGCAGGCTGGGATCGGTGGCGAGCAGTGCATCGAGCACCGCCGGCACTTCCGCGAGCATGCTTTCGGGCAGGTATCCCGAGTCGCTGCGCGGATAGGTCGTCGCCTTGTGCGTCTCGTACAGCGCCTGCGCGATGTCCAGCGTCTCCTGCACGTCGAGGCCCAACTGCTTGGAGCACACCTCCTGCAGCGTGCCCAGGTCGAACGGCAGCGGCGGTGCCTCGCGCACGCGCTCGGTGTCCACCGACACGACCTGCGCATCGCGTGCGGCGCGAATGCAATCCGCAGCCTGCTGCGCCACCGGCTGCTGAAGGCAGCGACCCGCTGCATCGGTGCTGCCTTCGGGCGGTATCCAGCTCGCGGTGAAGGACCGGCCGGCATGGGATAGCAGCACGTCCACGGCCCAATACGGCACAGAGACGAAGCGCGCGATCTCGCGATCACGATCCACCACCAACTTCAGCGTCGGCGTCTGCACGCGCCCCACCGACAGCACGCCGGTGTAGCCGGCCTGCCGACCTAGAAGCGTAAACAGCCGGCTCAGGTTCATGCCGATCAGCCAGTCGGCACGCGAGCGGGCCAGGGCCGAGTAGTACAGCGGCAGCGTCTCGGCGGACGGCTTGAGCGCACCCAGCGCCTTGCGGATCGACGCATCGTTGAGCGCCGACAGCCACAGGCGCTGAATCGGCCCGTGGTAGCCGCATAGGTCGATGATCTCGCGGGCGATCATCTCGCCCTCGCGGTCGGCATCGGTCGCAATCACCAGCTCGCCCGCCTTGGCGACGAGCTGCTGCACGATCTTGAATTGCGCTGCGGTCGCCGCCTTGGGCTCGACACGCCAACGCTCAGGAAGAATGGGCAGTTGCTCGATGGCCCAGCGCTTGTATTGCTCGCCGTAGCCTTCGGGTGGAACCGCCTCCACCAGATGACCGATGCACCAGGTCACGACGACACCGGCGCCGCTGTAGCAGCCGTTGCCGCGTTGGCTGGCGCCCAGCACACGGGCGATGTCCTTGCCCTGGGACGGCTTCTCGCACAGGAACACGCGCATGAAGCCTCCTTGGAAATGTGCGGTTCATTGGATGGGCGTCAGCTTGGCGGGGCCAGGAGATGCCGGCAGCAAGGAAGCCGATTGATGCAGACACCGCTTTGTGATCGGCAGGCGGTCCGTTGCCGCAGCGGTGCGCATAGACCGCAGGAGCTGGCACAGCAAAAGCGTCGTTACGGGAGGGCGGCTGGAACTCTGTGGACGACCTTGGAGCTATCCCCTGGGGATAGCTCGCTGGTGCATCGCGGGCGTATGACGGTTGCTACAGCCGCCCTCGGGGGAGCGGCGATGGGCGAACTACTGTCCGCCGGCCGGCTTGGCGCTGAGCGCCACCGACTCGATGCGGTACGGCAGGATGCCCACGCGCCGGGCCTCGACCTTGAACGTGACGCGCTCGTTCTCGTCGGCGTCCTCCCATTCGTCGCGCACGGTGCGGCCCTCGACCAGCACCCGCATACCCTTCTGATACAGCGTCTTCCAGTGATCGGCGTCGCGGTGCCACAGCTCCACCGGCGCCCAGAAGCCGCCGCGATCTTCGTACTCGCCGTCCTTCTTCGGGATCGGGTTGTCGAAATAGACGTTCAGGCGAAGCAGCCGGCGCGGCTCGTCGTTGCCGTTCGGGAATTCGCGGTAGTCCGGCGCAGAACCGATGTTGCCCTCGCCGACGAAGTGCGTGCTCATGGTGACTCCTTGGTGGTGGGTGGAACGGCCGCGGTATGCCCGTGGACACGCCGCAGGTAAGCCGCTTCGGCCTGGGCGGCCTTGCTGGCGCATTCCAGGGCTTGGCGAGCGATGCTGTGGGTCAGGCTGATCTGCATGTTCAGCACGATGCGCTGCAGTTCCATCGCGTACAGCTCGTCGATCAGCGAGGCCGGCGTCGCGGGGTTGGCCAGCAGGGCCTCCCACAACGCCACGCCCATGGAGGAGCGGTCGAGGTTGCGCCAGCGCAGGAAGGTCGTCCCTGCGCCAGTGGCCTGCTGGGCCAGTTGCACGTGGAGCAGGCTGAAGGGGCAGGCGCGCGCCTGGGGCAGCACGCGCCGCTGCGCCAGGCCAATCACGTCGTCGCGCAGCGCCGCGCACTGGCTGGCCCAGGTCTCCAGACTCCCCTTACCCTTAAAAGGCTGTAAAAGGCCTTTTAGGTAGCCTGCGTGTTCCAGCCGCTGGAAGTCCGCCTGTTCCAGCGCCACGAAGCGCGTGGAGTGGCTGATGGGGGGCGATGCCGTCATGCGTCAGTACCCTCATCGCCCGCCGCACCATCGGCTGCGCCATCCGTGTGAGCCGGCGCATCGGGCTTGATGGCGGGCGCAGCAGGCGGCGTGCCGGGCTTGGTCGTCCGCCGCGCGATCGGTGGCGCGAAGCGCGAGCGGCGCGTGCCTTCCAGCACGTCCTGCGGCAGTTCGCCGAACTTCTCCAGCGCCGCTCGTGCCGCTGCGTTCTTCGCCGCGAAGTCGTCGCGCGTCGTGCCCGAGTAGCGGTACTGCTGGGCCAGCGAGAACAGGCTGCGCAGCGCGTGCGCGCCATCATTGAGCCAGCGCTCCAAGGTGCTGCGGTCGATCAGCGCCGTGTGGTGCGCCAGGATGAGTTTGCGCGCCAGGTCGTCGTAGTCGGCCAGCAGGTACACCGCCATGAAGCCGAGCTGTGCATTCACGAACAGCGGCAGCTTCACCGGCTGCACATTCATGTTCTCGCCCAGCGACAACGCCGCTGGCACGTCGGCCAAGGCCTGATCCACCTGTTCGCGCAGGGTCTGCAGGCGGGTCTTGGTGTCGGCGAGCTTGTCCTCGATCCGCAGCATCCACCAGTCCGAGTACGGGTCGTCCTGCTCGGCGCCGCGCTTCATCTTGTTCATGGCGCCGATGAAGCCGTTGAGACCGATGATGCCTGGGCGCCCCTCGGTCGGCGCGCGGCCGTGCCAGATGCGCGATGCATGGTGCGTGTGCAGCGTCAGCGACATCGCGCTGCGCAGCGATCCGAGATTCAGTTGCAGGGGTTCTGTGCGTTCGTTGGCCATGGGAGCGACTCGCGGTGAATTGGCGAGTCGCCAGCATCGGCATCGGCCGGAAGGCTGTCAGTCAACAAACCGCAGCCCATGCGCGCCCGGTTTGTTCCGCGCGGAAGGCCGTGTGTGCCGGCTATCCCCTGGGGATAGCTCGGCGGATGTGTTCGCGGCTCGCGCGGAGGTGAGACCGCGTTGCGGGGCAATGCTTCGCGAGGTCTGTACCAGGCGGCCCGTTGCCCCTCCACCTCACGGTAGCGAAGCTCGAACAGGCGGCACTCGTGCACCACCTGCCGCCAACTGCTGCAGCCGTACTTGGCTGGAAGCTGCTCGGGATGCCGCTCCGCGATCCAGCGGCCAGCGGCGGCGATGGGTGTCCAGCCCTCGACGGCCAACTGCGCAGCGGCCTCGCGCAGCGCACGAACGATGCCGGCGGCCGACCAGTCCACCGTGCCGTCCGGCGCGATGCCATTGACCACCAGGTCGTGGAACACATCCGACTGGACGAACTCCGCTGCCAGGCGCCGCGCCTGATCCATGTGCTCGGCCCAGCCGCGCAGCTGCTCGAAGTGTTGATCGATGCGCGTGTAGGCGGAACCGAGTTCGTCCTGTGCAGCGCGACACCCGTCCACGGTCCATAGATCGTGCTGGTCGATGAAGTGGTGCACCAGGGTGTTGCGCAGCGATACCAGGTCTTTGAGGTCGGCCTGGGTTTTGGCGTAGTCCTGCGCAGACAGGCTCAGTTGCACGCGCGTGCGAAAGGAAATCACGTCGCCGGGAAGATCGTTGTCGCGTTCCTTGCCACCATTTCCATCGGTGACCACATACGAACCAAACAGTTGTCCGACCAACGTGCCCAGGGTCTTGGTCGCGGCATCTTCGATCCGCGCTGTGCGAATGGCCTCCAGCGAATGCGCCGGGCCTGAAATCTCGTGGTGCGCCACGATGGCTTTCATGAGGCGCTCGTATTGTTGAAGGCGCAACAGGCATCTGCCCAGCAAGCGCTGAACGTCTCGCTGCAGTGGTTGCAGTACGTTTGTGACGGGGGAAGTCGTCATGTCCATCATCGGCCGGGCTCGTGCGTGGCTGTCCTCGTCTGATTCACAGGCGACAGTTTCGCCTGTCGTTCGGCGGACGACAATTGAGCGCGGCGGAAAGGTGTCTGTTCCAGCTATCCCCTGGGGATAGTCAACATCAGCGATCACGCAAGGCTTCTCGGAGCTGTGCCAGGTAGGCACGTGCCACCTCGGGGTCAGCCGCACGGGATGCCGGTGGTGACGACGGCGGGGACGCTGGCGCCGCCGATGCACTTTCTCCGGCCCAGGCCTTGAACTCCCCGCGGATCGCCTTCTGGATGATGCCAAACAGGTAGCCGGCCGGGTTGCGTACCGCGCTGTTGTGGCAGCGTGCCGCCCACTCGTCGAGAACGGCCTGCCTCTGCGCCTCGTCCACCTGCTGCAGCGCCACCAGCGCGCCGGCCTGCTGCTCGTCCTTCAAGCGCAGGAAACGCTCGGGCAGCCGCAGGTTCTGCAAGGCCCTCGCGCGCGGTACTGTACGTACTTCATTTATACGATCATTACGTACTGTACGGTCCTCCTTCGGAATCCGAAGAGAGCCGTCCGGCGCGGGTTTCGGCCCTGCTTCGGATTCCGAAGACGGGCGCGCGCCATTCCGAAGCAGGGCTTCCTGGCCTTCTTCGGATTCGTGGTCCGCACCCTCCTGTGGATAACCTGGCGTCGTCCAGCCATGCCGTGCCATGCGCTGCGCGAGCACCTGCAGGCGGGTCGGCAGCGTGCGCCCGCTGAGCAGCGGGTCTTCGGCGATCTCCCGCAGCGTGTTCATGCCCACGACCTGCACCGCCTTCGCCGCGTGCGTGAGCGCTTGGCTCACCAGGCCCAGATAGTCGGGGTCGAGCTGCATCGCCTCGAAGGGCGACAGCGGTTCGTCGTGCAGCACGTAGAGGTTCCCCTGGATGCGGCCGGTCTTGGGATCGCGCCGCCGCCGCACCAGGCTGAGCCAGCGCGTCAGCCGCAGCAGCGTCAAGGCGCGCGCCACGGTCTCGTGCGAGGCTTGCGCCGCACAGGGCATGGACGCCAGATATGGGCGGAGCTGGTCGTAGGTGGGAAAGGCGGTCACGCCGTCGTCGTTGAGCTGCAGGCGGAACACCTGCCAGGCGTTGCGTTCCAGCGGGGTCAGGCGCCGGTCGAGGAACAGTCGGCGCGGCACGCTCTCATGGCGGTTGCCGCTGTAGAGAAAGCCGTCCTGGCTCGGCGCCGTGCCCTGCGCCGGTTCCTTCGGCTCAAGGTGCCGCAGCGCCTCGTCGAACAACGCCGACAGCGCAACCGGGCCTTCGCGCCGTGGTGCGCCACCCGTGGTCATGGCCTACACCAGCCCCTGGTCGATCCAGTTGCGTATCGCCGCCCACACCACCGACATCGGCAGGCTCAGCGCCTCGGCCAGATCCATGGTCAGCGCCAGCATCGCCATGTCGTCGGTCAGGGCGATA
>NZ_JAOCLR010000056.1:0-10324 GCF_029845405.1 Pigmentiphaga sp. GD03639 | reverse complement strand
CGCCGCCCGTCCCGCGGCAGCCGCCGCGCCTCCCGCCACGGACGGCGGTGCGCCCGCGCAGCCGCAGCCAGAGGGCCTGGGCACGCCTTTCTCCACCCGGTACGCGCGCTTCGAGCCGGTGCCGTTCTCGGCCCTGCCCGGCTGGTCGGCCGACTCGGCGCGCGAGAGCCTGAGCGCCTTCCGCCAGAGCTGCCTGGCGCTGGGCAAGAAACCGGTCTGGGATGAGCTGTGCGCGGCGGCCGGCCGCATCGCGGCCACGGACGATGGCGGCATCCGCGCCTTCTTCGAACAGCGCTTCCACGCCTATTCCATGCAGAACCCGGACCAGAGCGACGAAGGCGTCATCACCGGCTACTACGAACCGCTGCTGGAAGGCAGCCGCACGCGCAGTTCCCGCTACCCCTACCCCGTCCACGGCGTGCCGGCCGACCTGCTGTTCCTGGACGCGCAGGTGGCGGCCGCGGGCAAGCGGCAGTGGCTGCGGCTGGACGACCGCCGGCTGACGCCCGCCGCCCCCGGCTCGCCCGGGGCGCGCCAGTACGACGTGGACATGGGCGGACTGACGCCGGGTATCCGCGACAAACGCTATCGCGTGCGGGTCGAGGGCAGCCGCATCGTGCCGTACTGGTCGCGCCAGGACATCGAGCGGCGCGCGCTGGACGCGCAGGTGCTGGCCTGGGTGAACGATGCCTATGCGCTGTATTCGCTGCAGATCCAGGGCTCCGGCAAGATCCGGCTGGCAAGCGGCGAAACCCTGCGCGTGGCCTATGGCGAGCAGAACGGCCATCCTTTCCTGCCGCAGGCATCGAGCGCCGACACCGCCACCGTCGGCGCGGCGATCAAGACTCGCGGCCTGACGCTGGGAGGCGGCAGCGCCGCCGCCACCTCGTCGGCCTTGCAGCCGGTGGCAAGCCCGCGTGCCGCCCCGGCCATCCAGCGCGATCCCGACGTGGCGCGCATCATCGCCGCCTTGCAGGGGCGCGGCAACGGGACGCCGGCGCGCCCGGCCGCGCCCTCGCCTGCCGCCGCGATGCCCGTGGCCACGCCTTCTGCCGCCGCCTCGCCGGCCAGCCGGCCCGCGGCCCCCGATCCGGACGTGGCGGCCATCATCGCGGCGCTGGGCGGAAAGGCGCCGGCGCGGCCCGCCGCCAGCCCCGCGCCCGCCACGCCCGCGGATGCGTCCCCCGCCGCGCCCGCCGCCATGGGCGGGGCCGGGCAGGCAACCGGCATCCCCGACCCCAGCTACGTTTTCTTCCGGCTGATCCCCGATGGCCCGCAAGGTCCGCTGGGCGCGCTGGGCGTGCCGCTGACGGCGGGCCGCTCCATCGCGGTGGATCCGCGCACCACGCCCCTGGGCTACCCGGTCTTCGTATCCACCGGCGACCCTTCTCCCGCGGCCGGCACCGTCAACCGGCTGATGTTCGCGCAGGACACCGGCGGCGCCATACGCGGCACGGTGCGCGCCGACTACTTCTGGGGCTTCGGCCCCACGGCCGGCGACCGGGCCGCGCGCATGAAGGAAACCGGCCGGATGTGGCTGCTGCTGCCGCGCGATCTCCAGACCGCGGCCATGACGGCCGCGGTGCGCACGCGCTCGCTGGGCGGCCCGGCGGTGCTGGCCGAATGCGTGGTTCCCGATCCGGACAACTGCGTGGAGCAGTAGGACATCTCGGCACCCGCCGGATGCCACGAGTAATAGGCCATTCGACGAATGGCCGGGGCCGCCGTCCCCTCCTAGACTGCATGCTCCAACGCGCCGGATCGTCCGCCCATGCTCGAGGAACTCCTTCCCTACTACGAAGACGAGCTCACGCATCTGCGCAAGCTCTCGAAGGAGTTCGCCGCGCGCTATCCCAAGATCGCGGCGCGGCTGCTGCTGGACGGCGATGTCTACGAAGACCCTCACGTCGAACGCCTGATCGAGTCCTTCGCCTTCATCGCCTCGCGCATCCACAAGAAGCTGGACGACGATTTCCCGCAGATCACCGAGGCTTTCCTGTCGGTGCTGTATCCGCACTTCCTGCGGCCCGTGCCTTCGATGTCCATCGCCCAGTTGCTGCTGGCGCCGGGCGCGGAGCTGAGCGGCGCGCAGCGCGTCGAGCGCGGCACCACGCTGTTGACGCGCCCCGTGCAGGGCGAGCCCGTGCGCTACCGCAATGCCTGGCCGGTGGAGGTCTGGCCGCTGGAGGTCACGGCCGCCCGCTGTGAATCCATCGAACGCTCGGCCTTCGCGCTGCGCGGCGCGGAGACGGCCGCCACCATCAGCGTGCGCGTGGAGACCCGCGGCCAGGCCAGCTTCGCCCAGCTGGGCGTCGACACGCTGCGCTTCTACCTGGATGGCGAAAGCCCGCTGGTGCATGCGCTGCACGAACTGCTGCTCAACAGTACCAGCCGGGTGCAGATCGCGGCGGCCGAGGGACAGCCCGCGGCCGAGCCGCTGGAGCTGCCCGCCTCCTGCCTGCGTCCGGTGGGCTTCGGCGAGGGCGAAGGGCTGCTGGACTACGATCCCCGCTCGTTCCTGGGCTACCGGCTGATCCAGGAATACTTCGTCCTGCCGGAGAAGTTCCTGTTCGTGGACCTGGCCGGCCTGGACCTGCGCCGCTTCGCCCGCGGCATCGAGATACGCTTTTTGCTCGCGCCCTTCGGCCGCCAGGAACGCCTGGGCCGGCTGGAGCAGACGGTGGGCCGCGATACCTTCAGGCTGCATTGCACGCCCATCGTCAATCTTTTCTCGCAACCGGCCGAACCGGTGCGGCTGACGCACGAGCTGCACGAATATCCCGTGATCCCCGACGTGCGGCGTCCGCTGGGACTCGAGGTCTATTCGGTGGACGGCGTGCGCCGGCACACCCGCGGCGTGTCGCAGGAGCACGTGCGGGAGTTCCTGCCCTTCTTCTCGGTGGCGCACGGCCTGGAGCAGGAGCCCGGTACCTACTGGATCGCCCGCCGGGTCCCTTCGTCGCAGCCGTCGGACGAGGGCACGGACATGCGCATCGCGCTGGTCGACAAGGACATGGATCCCAGCGTGCCGTCGGTGGACACGCTGTCCATCATGCTGACCTGCACCAACCGCGACCTGCCGGCGCTCCTGCCCTTCGGCGGCGAGGACAGCAATCTGCAACTCGAGGACGCCGGCGCCGTGTCCGGCGCGCGGCTGCTGAAGAAGCCCACCGCCACCTGGCGCGCGCCCATGCGCCTGGCCAACCAGTGGCGGCTGATCTCCCACCTGGCGCTGAACCATCTGTCCATCGTCGAGGGCGGACGCGAAGCGCTGCTGGAGATACTGAGCCTGTACAACTTCACCGACTCGGCCAGCCTGCGCAAGCAGATCGCCGGCATCGTGGACGTGGCCGGCGCGCCCTCGGTCGCGCGCGTGGGCGCGGCGCCGCGCCAGGCCTTCGTGCGCGGCACGGACATCACCCTGACCTTCGACGAAAACCAGTACGTGGGCTCGGGCGTCTACCTGCTGGCCTGCGTGCTCGACCGTTTCTTCGGGCTGTACTGCACGGCGAATTCCTGGACCCGGCTGACCGTGCGCACCTTGCAGCGCGAAGCCGCCATGGCCACCTTCGCCCCGCGCTCGGGCAACCAGCACCTGGTGTAGCGCCATGGCCGCTCCCGTCCACAGCCACCTGGCCCTGCTGCAAGCGCATCCGGAGCGATATGGCTTCTTCCAGGCCGTGCGGCTGCTGCTGCGCGGCGCCGGCATGCCGGCGGGGACGCGCGCGATCCCTCCGGACGCCCTGCGCTTCGGCGCCACGCTGGGCCTGTTTTTCCCGCCGAACGAGATCGCCTCCATCGACCGGCCGGCGTGGGCCGGCGCCGACGGACCGCAGCTGATGCGGGTGAACTTCATGGGCCTGGCCGGCCCATCGGGCGTCCTGCCCCGCCACTACACCGAGTGGCTGATGGCCCTGCGCCAGGCGCGGGATCCGGCCGCGCAGGATTTCCTGGACCTGTTCAACCACCGGCTGATCGAACTGTTCTGGCGCGCCTGGGCCCGCCATCGCCCCGAGGTCGCGCTGGAATCGGATGCCGAGTCGGGCGTGCACCGGCACGTCTACGACCTGATCGGCATGGGCACGCCCCATCTTTACGGCAGCCTGTTTCCGCGCCGCGCGGCAGGGTCCCAGGCGCGGCGGCGCCCGCTGCCCGGCGCGGCGCTGGGCTACTACGCCGGCCTGCTGTCGCAGCGGCCGCACGGCGCCGGGTCGCTGGCCCAGGTCATGAGCGACTACCTGCGCGCGCCGGTCGCGGTGGAAAGCTGCGTCGGCACCTGGCAGGAGGTGCCGGCCGGCGACCGCACGCGCCTGGGCCGGCAGGCCGCGACGCTGGGGCGGCAATGCGTGCTGGGCAGCCGCTTCTGGGACCGGCAGAGCACGCTGCGGCTGCGGGTGGGACCGCTGCGGCGCCGCCATTTCGAGCAGTTGCTGCCACCGCCGGACAAGCGCGCGGGCTGGCTGGACGGCACGGTGGAGCTGGCGCGGTTCATGACCGGGCTGGCGCTGGACCTGCGCATCCGGCTGGCGGTCCGCGCCGACGAAGTAAGGCCGCTGCGGCTGGGCGGCGCCGCCACGGATGCCGCCCGCCTGGGCTGGAACACCTGGCTGGGCGGGCGGCGCAGCGCGCGGCCGGCGGACGACTGCGAATTTCAATTCAGCGCAACGGGAGGCCAGTCATGGCGGTGAACCTGCGGGCTTTGGTGGGACGCCTGAACGGCGTATGCAAGGGCGCCATGGAGGGAGCGGCCGGCCTGTGCCTGTCGCGTACCCACTACGACGTCGAGATCGAGCACCTGCTGTCCAAGCTGCTCGAGACCGAGAACACGGACGTCACGCGCATCCTGCGCCAGTTCGACGTCCCCCCCGACCAGGCGCGCAAGGAACTGGACCGCGCGCTGGATACCTTCAAGACCGGCAACTCGCGCACGCCGGCGCTGTCGCCCCATCTGCCGCTGCTGCTGGAACGCGCCTGGGTGTTCGCGTCGGTGGAATACGGCGAGGCCAGGATACGCAGCGGCCATCTGCTGATCGCGCTGCTGGCGGATGCCGACCTCAGGCGCCTGCTGGCGCCCGCCATCAAGTCGCTGCAGGGCATCAACCTGGAATCGCTGCAGCAGAACTTCCACGCCATCGCCGCGGCGTCGGTGGAAGCGCGCGACGCCCTGGCGCTGGGCGACACCGGCGCACCGGCCGACCAGGCGCCGGCGGCCGATGGCGCAGGCGGCAAGCCCAGCGCGACGCCCAACCTGGACCGCTTCTGCATAGACCTGACGCAACGGGCGCGCGAGGGCCACCTGGACCCGGTGCTGGGCCGCGACGAGGAAATACGGCTGATGGTGGACGTGCTGTCGCGGCGGCGCCAGAACAACCCCATCCTGACCGGCGAGCCGGGGGTGGGCAAGACCGCCGTGGTCGAGGGCCTGGCGGCCCGCATCGTGGCCGACGACGTGCCGCCCGTGCTGCGCGGGGTGACGCTGCTGTCGCTGGACCTGGGCCTGCTGCAGGCGGGGGCCAGCGTCAAGGGCGAATTCGAGAACCGGCTCAAGGGCGTGATCGACGAGGTCAAGCGCAGCCCCAAGCCCATCGTCATGTTCATCGACGAGGCGCATACGCTGATCGGCGCGGGCGGCGCGGCCGGCCAGAACGACGCGGCCAACCTGCTCAAGCCGGCCCTGGCCCGGGGCGAGATGCGCACCATCGCCGCCACCACGTGGAGCGAATACAAGAAATACTTCGAGAAGGACGCCGCGCTGACCCGCCGCTTCCAGGTGATCAAGGTGGAGGAGCCCGCCGACGCCAAGGCCGTCGGCATGCTGCGCGGCGTGGCGGCGGCCATGGCGAAGCACCACGGCGTGCGCATCCTGGACGAGGCCGTGGCCGATGCCGTGAAGCTGTCGTCGCGCTACGTGGCGGGGCGGCAGTTGCCGGACAAGGCCGTCAGCGTGCTGGACACGGCCTGCGCCAAGATCGCGGTCGGCCAGCATGCCACGCCGGCCGCGGTGGAAGACGCCCAGCGCAGGCTGGAGGCGCTGGCTACCGAGCGCACGCAACTGGAGTCGGAGGCCGCCACGGGCCTGGACCATGCCTGCCGCCTGGCGGAGATCGCGGCCGACACGGCACAGGTCCAGTCCGCCCTGGAGCGCCTGAAGGAAAAATGGGCGGCAGAGCGCAAGCTGGTGGCCGAGATCGGCACCCGGCTGGATGCGCTGGCCGGCCTGCCGGCCGACGCCCCCGAGCGCGCCGGCGCCGCGCAGGAACTGGACCGGCTGCGCGCCGAACTGCGCGCCGCGCAAGGCGATGCGCCCATGGTCCACGCGCTGGTGGACGGCAACGCGGTGGCCGAAGTGATCGCCGGCTGGACAGGGATCCCGGTGGGCCGCATGGTGGCCGACGAGATCGACGCGGTGCGCCGGCTGGACACGCTGCTGGCCGAACGCGTGATCGGCCAGGACCATGCCCTGCGCGCCATCGCGCAGCGCGTGCGCACTTCGCGCGCGAACCTGGAGGACCCGAACAAGCCCAAGGGCGTGTTCCTGCTGGTGGGCACCAGCGGCGTGGGCAAGACCGAGACCGCCATCGCGCTGGCCGACATCCTGTACGGCGGCGAGCGCAACATGATCACCATCAACATGTCCGAATACCAGGAGGCGCACACCGTCTCCAGCCTGAAAGGCTCGCCGCCGGGCTACGTGGGCTACGGCGAGGGCGGCGTCCTGACCGAGGCGGTCCGCCGGCGGCCCTACAGCGTCGTGCTGCTGGACGAGATCGAGAAAGCCCACCCCGACGTGCTGGAGCTGTTCTTCCAGGTATTCGACAAGGGCAACATGGAAGACGGCGAAGGGCGCGAGATCGACTTCCGCAACACGCTGATCATCCTGACCTCGAACGCCGGCACCGACCTCATCATGCAGGCCAGCGACAACGGCCGCATCCGGCCGCCCGTGGACGAGCTGCTGGAGCTGCTGCGGCCCGACCTGCAGGAAACCTTCAAGCCCGCGTTCCTGGGCCGCTGCGCGCTCGTTCCCTACTATCCGCTGCGCGACGAGAACATGAAGCGCATCGTGCGGCTGAAGCTGGACAAGATCGCCCGCCGCATACGCGCCAATCACGCGGCGGCGTTCGAGTACGACGAGGCGCTGGTGGACGCGATCGCGCAGCGCTGCACCGAGGTCGACTCCGGCGCCCGCAACATCGACAACATCCTGACCGGCACCCTGTTGCCCGAGGTGGCCGATCTCGTGCTGGCCCGCATGGGCGCGGCCGAGCCGATCTCCCGCATCGGCGCCGGCATCGGGACCGACGGCGGCTTCGCCTACACCATCGGCTGACGGCCATGGCCATCTCCACCACCGAACGGCTGTTCGACCTGGCCACGCCGCTGGGCGAGGACGCGTTGCTGGTCGAATCCTTCGAGGGGCACGAAAGGCTGTCCGAACCCTTCCGCTTCCACCTGACGCTGGCCTCGGAACAGGAGGACATCAAGCCGTCCGCCCTGCTGGGCCAGCGCGTGACCCTGCGCGTCTACACCGAGGACGGCGAACGCCACTGGACCGGCTGGGTGTCGAGCTTCGAACGCGCCGGCGAACCGCGCCAGAACGACGACGACAATCACAGCACCCGCTACGTCTGCGACGTGGTGCCGTGGTTCTGGTTCCTGCAGTTGCACGAGGACTCGCGCATCTTCCAGAACCAGAGCATCCCCCGGATCGTCGAGGCCCTGTTCAAGGAATTCAGCTTCTCGGACTACGAACTGCACCTGACCGAGGACTATCCGGACCTGGTCTATTGCACCCAGTACCGGGAAACCACCTTCAACTTCATCTCACGGCTGCTGGAGAGGGCGGGCATCCATTACTTCTTCCGCCACGAGGAAGACGCCGAGATCATGGTGCTGACCGACAACCGGGACAACAACCCCAGGCTGGAGACGGCCACGCTGCCCTTCCACCAGCAGATCCTGCTGGAAGAGCGCGACGGCATCTCGTGGCTGTCGCGCCGCTTCGCCTCGCGCACCGGCCGCTACGTGTCCAACGACTACGACTTCACCAAGCCCGGCACCGATATGCGGGTCTCGATCAATTCCCTGATACGCGTGGGCAACAACGCCGAGTTCGAACGCTACCGCCATCCCGGCGGCTATGCCGAACTGGCCGACGGCGACCAGTTGACCCGGGTGGAGATCGAGGCCGAGGAAGTCGAGTACGAGACCCTGGAAGGCGCCAGCAACGTCCGCACGCTGACGCCGGGCTATGTGTTCGAGCTGGAAGACCATCCCATCGACGCCATGAACGAGGAATACCTGGTCGTGTCGGTGGAGCACAGCGGCACCAACAACCTGGGCGACCTGGGCGGCGAGCGGGCCAGCACCTATGGCAACCGGCTGTCGGTGATTCCCCACCGGGTGACGTACCGCGCGCCGCTGCGCACGCCCCGCGCCCGCGTGAACGGACCACAGACGGCCGTGGTCGCCGGCCCCAAGAGCGAAGAGATCTACACCGACGAGTACGGCCGCATCAAGGTCCACTTCTTCTGGGACCGCCGCAGCCACCGCAACGAGAAGAGCTCGTGCTGGCTGCGCGTGGCCCAGGTCTGGGCCGGCAGGCAGTGGGGCGCGATGTTCATCCCGCGCATCGGCCAGGAGGTCATCGTCGATTTCCTGGACGGCGACCCGGACCGGCCCATCGTGGTGGGCAGCGTCTACAACGCCGACAACATGCCGCCCTACGCGCTGCCCGCGGAACAGACCAAGTCCACCATCAAGACCATGTCCAGCAAGGGCGGCGAGGGCTTCAACGAGATCCGCTTCGAGGACAAGAAGGGCGAGGAACAACTGTTCGTGAACGCCCAGAAAGACATGGACCTGCGCGTGGGGAACGACCGCCGCACCGCCATCGGCAACGACGACCACCTGGTGGTCGAACGCGACCGGCTGGACGAGATCAAGCGCCACCGCCACGAAAAGATCAAGCAGGACCGCGTGGCCGAGATAGGCGGCGACGATCACCTGAAGATCACCGGCATGCAGGCCGTCGCCATCGCCGGCTCGCAGTCGGTGAAGGTGGACGGCGGCGTGGGCGAGTCCTTCAAGAGCCATAGCGAATCGGTTTCGCAAAGCTACTACCTGAAGGCCGGCATGAACGTGGTGCTGGAGGCCGGCGCCAAGCTGTCGCTCAAGGTCGGCGGCAGCTTCATCGACATCTCGGCCGGCGGCATCTACATCCAGGCGCCCATGGTGATGATCAACAGCGGCGGCGGCCCGGCCTCGGGCAGCGCGGCTTCGCTCGTGTCCCCCATGCAGGCGATGCAGGCCGCGCTGGCCACGCGCGCCGACCCTGGCCAGGTCTTCAAGGGCGGCGGGGACGGCGACGAGCCGACGCACGACCCGACGTCGGAAGAGAACCAGGACAAGACGCACTACATCGAGGTCCAGCTGCTGGACGAGGAAGGCCAGCCCGTGACGGGCGAACGCGTGAAGTTCAAGCTGCCCAACGGCAAGACCGCCACCCGCTCCACCGACCAGGAAGGCGTGGCCCGGGTGGCGCGCCTCGACCCGGGGAACTGCGAGATCAGCTTCCCCGGCCTGGACGATTCGGCCTGGGAGTAAGCCATGCCCAACTACACGGTGGGAGAGAACGACAGTATCGCCAGCATCGCCAAGGACCACGGATTCCTGTGGAAGACGATCTGGGAACACGGCAACAACGCCGGCCTGCGCGCCAAGCGCAAGGATCCCAACCAGCTCGTGCCGGGCGACGAGATCTTCATTCCCGACAAGGGGACGAAGTCGGTCAGCAAGCCGGTGGACGCCCGCCACACGTTCACGCGCAAGGGCGAGCCCACCAAGCTCAAGCTGCGGCTGACGGTGCTGGACGAGCCGCGCGCCAAGGAAGCCTATACCCTGGTCTTCGGCGACAAGGTGATCCACGGCGTGACCGACGGCGACGGCAAGCTGGAGCATCCCATCCCGGGCGAGACGCGCAGCGCCACGTTGACGCTGTCCGAGGGCGCCGAGGTCTACGACATCGCCATCGGCGCGCTGCGTCCGGTCAGCGACAACGCCGGCGTGCAGCGCAGGCTGGAGAACCTGGGGTTCGATTGCGGCGGCGAGAGCGGGAGCATCGGCGACGCCACGCGTGATGCGCTCAAGCGTTTCCAGAGCCAGTATGGATTGGAGGCGACCGGCGAGCCGGATGATGCGACGCGCGCCAAGTTGGAAGAGCTCCATGTGTAGGACATTGCATGGGATCGAGTTCTTGATCCGGTCTTGTCTGACGCGGAGGGGGCAGGCAGGGGGGGCCGAGCGCAGCGAAGCCGGTCCCGCT
>NZ_JAOCLR010000055.1:0-11037 GCF_029845405.1 Pigmentiphaga sp. GD03639 | reverse complement strand
GACTGTGGAGCGGTCTCTCGCTGCGGAGCCGGAGGCGCGCCGGGATCGGTAGCGGGACGTGTGGCCATGGCGGTCAACCGGCGGCGCGTTCGGCGCCCCGGGCCTCCGGATAGCGCTCGGGGTTGAGCTGGCGCATCTCGGCTTCGATCCAGTCCTCGACGCGGCGGTTGATCTCGTCGGCGGTCAGGCCCTGCGGATCGATAGGCGGGCCGATGGAAACGGTGACCAGGCCGGGGCGCTTGACGAAGGCCTTGCGCGGCCAGCATTCGCCCGCGTTGTGGGCGATGGGCACCACCAGGGCGCCGGTGCGGGCGGCCAGGCGAGCGCCGCCGCTCTTGTACTTGCCTTTCTTGCCCGGAGCGATGCGGGTGCCTTCCGGGAACATCACCATCCAGCGGCCCGCGGCCAGGCGCTCGCGGCCCTGCGCCACCACCTGCTCGAAGGCGTCGCTGCCTTTCTTGCGGTCGATGGCGATCATGCGCAGCCCCGCCAGGCCCCAGCCGAAGAACGGCACCCAGTTCAGTTCGCGCTTGTACACGTAGCAGATCTCGCGCGGCATCCAGCCGGCCAGGAACATGGTTTCCCAGGTCGACTGGTGCTTGGGCAGCAGGATGGCCGGTTGATCGGGCAGGTTTTCCCAGCCCTTGACGCGCCACCGTATGCCGACGATCCAGCGGGCACCCCAGATCATCAGGCGCGGCCAGCCTATCGTGAGCCGGTAGCGCCACCGCAGGGGCAGCGGCAGCCACAGCACGCAGGCGATGGCGTAGGGAATGACCGTGGCGATGAAGAAGACCGAGAACAGCAGCGACCGGAGCCAGCGCATCAGTGCTCCTCGGCCTGGGCCGCGGCTTCGAGCGCGTCGGCCACCTCGCCCAGGTCGTTCCAGACCACGGTGCCGGCCGGCAATTGCCCCTTGGCGAGGGTCTTGGGGCCGTTGCCGGTCAGTACCAGCCAGGGCGTGCATCCCGCGGCCGCCGCGGCTTCCAGGTCGCGGGCCGAGTCGCCCACCGAGGGCACGCCGTGCAGGTCGGCCTCGAAGCGCCGGGCGATTTCGCGGTACAGGCCGGGCAGCGGCTTGCGGCAGTCGCAGCCTTCATCCGGCGCATGCGGACAGACGAAGATGGCGTCGATGGCGCCGCCATGCTTGGCCAGCGACGCCCGCAGCTTGGCGTGGATCGCGTTCAGCGTGGCCGCATCGAACAGGCCTCGGCCCAGACCCGACTGGTTGGTGGCGACCACGACGCGATAGCCGGCCTGGTTGATCCGGGCGATGGCCTCGAGCGCGCCGGGCAGCGGAATCCACTCGTCCGGCGACTTCACGAAGTCGGGGCTGTCCTGGTTGATGACGCCGTCGCGGTCCAGGACCACCAGCTTGGGGCGGGCAGGAGTGGTGGGCATGTCAGGTATCCATGGTGTGGCACGATGCGCATCGCATGAAACGAGCGCGACTCGATCCGGGACGCAGCGGATCCGGCTTTGCCGGTCCGCCTGCGTCGCCCCCTGGGGGGCGCGCGTCAGCGCGTAGCGGGGGGCTCATCATGTCAGGCGGTTGCCAAACGGGACAGATCGGCCACGTGGTTCATCGTGCGATGCAGTTCGGCCAGCAGCGCCAGGCGGTTGGCCCGCACGGCGGGATCCTCGGCCATGACCATGACGTCGGCGAAGAAGGCGTCGACCGGTTCGCGGGCCTGCGACAGCACCGTCAGGGCGCCGCCGAAGTCGCCCTGCGCGAACTTGCCTTCGGCCTGCGGCCGCAGCGTGCGCACGGCCTGCGCCAGCGCCTGTTCGGCCGGCTCCTTGAGCAGGGCTTCGTCGACCGCGCCGGGTTCGCCCTCGACCTTCTTGAGCAGGTTGCCGATGCGCTTGTTGGCGGCCGCCAGCGCGGCGGCCTCGGGCAGCGCCGAGAAGGCGACCACCGCGCGCACCCGCGCCGGCACCTGGGCCAGGGGCGGCGTCACGGCGACCACGGCATCGACCGCGGCACGGTCGAACTGGCCGGCCAGCTGGTTGCGGTAGCGTTCGAACACGAAGGCGCGGACCTCGTCGATCTGGGCCGCCGTGGGCGGCGTGGCGAAGGTTTCCGCCGCCCGCGCCAGCAGGCCGTCCAGCGTGAGTCCGCTGCCGTCGGCGGGCAGGCGCCCACCCGCATCGAGCTGCTCGAACGCGCTGATCAGTCCCAGCGCCGCGCGGCGCAGGCCGTAGGGGTCCTTGTCGCCGGTGGGCACCAGGCCGATGCTCCAGATGCCCAGCAGCGTTTCCGCGCGTTCGGCCACGAACAGCGCGGCCGCCGTGGCGCCGTCGGCGTCGACGGGCCGGTCCAGCCGGATGCGGTACTGCTGGCGGATGGCCTCGACCACGTCGGGGGCTTCGCCGTCCGCCGCCGCGTAGTAGGCGCCCATGACGCCCTGCAGTTCCGGGAACTCGCCCACCATGCCGGTGACGAGGTCGGCCTTGGCCAGCAGGGCGGCGCGGTCCGCGCGTTCGGGGTCGGCGCCGATCGCGCCGGCCACCCAGCGCGCCAGCGCGCGCACGCGCTGCGCGCGTTCGAGCTGGGTGCCGAGCTTGTTGTGATAGACGACGGTGGCGAGTTGCTCGACCCGCTGGGCCAGGGGCACCTTCTTGTCGGTCTCGAAGAAGAAGCGCGCGTCGGCCAGGCGCGGCCGCACGACCCGCTGGTTGCCTTCGACGATGTTGGACGGGTTGGCCAGCGCCATGTTGCTGACGATCAGGAAGCGATGCGTCAGCTTGCCGGTGGCGGCGTCGAACAGCGGGAAGTACTTCTGGTTCAGCCGCATCGTCAGGATCAGGCATTCCTGGGGCACGGCAAGGAATTCGGATTCGAACTCGCCCACGTAGACCGTGGGGTACTCGACCAGCGCGCATACCTCGTCCAGCAGCGAGGCCACGTCGGCCTCGTCGCCCAGCGACGACTGCAGGCGCGCGGCCTGGTCGCGCAGCTGGCGCTCGATGGCGGCGCGACGCTGTTCGAACGAGGCGATCACGCGGCCCGGCTCGTGCAGCAGCGCCTCGTAGGCGTCGGCCGAGGGCAGTTCGATCGTCGCCTGCGACTGGAAGCGGTGGCCGCGCGTGTTGCGGCCGGCGCGCAGGCCCAGCGCGGAGATGTCGACCACCGTGTCGCCGTGCAGCGCGACCAGGCCGTGCGCGGGGCGCACGAAGCGGACGGTGGTGACGCCGTCGGCCAACTGGTAGCTCATGACCTTGGGGATGGGCAGCTTGCCCAGCGTATCTTCCAGCGCCGCCTGCAAGGCGGGCGCCAGCGCCGCGCCCTTGGCGATGCCGCGGTACACGAGCTGTTCGTTCTTGCCGTCCGACTCACGCGCCAGCCCGGAGACGTCCACGCCTTCCAGGCCCTTGGCCGCGAGCTTCTTCAGCAGCGCGGGGGTGGGCTGGCCAGTGGCGTCCAGCCCCACGCTCACGGGCATGAGCTTTTCGGAGAATTCGCTGTCGGCCGCTTGCGGCAGCACGGCCGACAGGCGCACGGCCAGCCGCCGCGGCGTGGCATAGGCGGTGGCGGTGCTGCCCTCGGCCAACAGGCCCCGGCTCTTCAGGCCGGCGGCGATGCCTTCGGCGAAGGCCTGTCCCAGGCGGTTGAGCGCCTTGGGCGGGAGTTCCTCGGTGAACAGTTCCAGCAGGAGGGGTTGAGCGGCCGGCATTTACGCGGCCTCCTTGCGTGCAAGCATGGGAAAGCCCAGTCGTTCTCGTGATTCGTAGTACGCCTGCGCGATGGCGCGCGACAGGTTGCGGATGCGGCCGATGTAGGCGGCGCGCTCGGTGACGCTGATGGCGCCGCGGGCATCGAGCAGGTTGAAGGTGTGGGCCGCCTTGAGCACCATCTCGTAGGCCGGCAGCGCCAGCGGCACTTCCACCAGGCGCTTGGCCTGGGCCTCGTAGTCGTTGAAATGGCGGAACAGGGTCTCGGCCGACGAATGCTCGAAGTTGTAGGTGGACTGCTCGACTTCGTTCTGGTGGTAGACGTCGCCGTAGGTGACGCGCGTGCCGTCCGGCGCTTCGGTCCAGACCAGGTCGTAGACGCTTTCCACGCCTTGCAGGTACATGGCCAGGCGCTCCAGGCCATACGTGATCTCGCCCATGATGGGCTTGCAGTCGATGCCGCCGACCTGCTGGAAATAGGTGAACTGCGTCACTTCCATGCCGTTGAGCCAGACCTCCCAGCCCAGGCCCCAGGCGCCCAGCGTGGGGTTTTCCCAGTCGTCCTCGACGAAGCGGATGTCGTGTTCCTGGGGATCGATGCCCAGCGCCTGCAGCGAACCGATGTACAGGTCGAGGATGTTCGGGGGCGAGGGCTTGAGCACCACCTGGTACTGGTAGTAGTGCTGCAGGCGGTTGGGGTTCTCGCCATAGCGGCCGTCCTTGGGGCGGCGCGAGGGCTGGACGTAGGCCGCGCGCCAGGGCTCGGGGCCGAGCGCCCGCAGGAAGGTGGCGGTGTGCGACGTGCCGGCACCGACTTCCATGTCGTAGGACTGCAGGAGGGCGCAGCCTTGCTGGCTCCAGTATTCCTGGAGTCGGAGAATGATTTGTTGAAATGTCAGCATGGTGTTGGAGTAGATGCGGCCGCGGGCGGCCTTGCGGCACGGCCAAACCCTGGATTTTAACTGGCCCGGGCGAAATACGGACGGACGGTGCCGCGGCGGGCTCAGTCCACGCGCCTGACCCGCAGCCAGCCCAGTACCGCCAGCAGGGCCGCGACGATGAACAGGATGGGCACGTTGCCGGTGCGGGCGTAAGGCGTGAGCCCCGTGGTGCCCTGCACCGTGGCGTCCAGCGCGCCGGCGGTGTGCGGCGCCAGTTCGCCCACCACCTGCGCCCGCTCGTCCACCACCGCCGTCATGCCGGTGTTGGTGGCGCGCAGCATGGGGCGACCGGTCTCGCGCACCCGCATGCGGGACATCTGCAGGTGCTGGGGCAGCGCCAGCGAATTGCCGAACCAGGCCAGGTTGCTGACGTTGGCGAGGATGGTGGCGCCCGGGTCGGCCGGCCCGGGCCGGACCGCGGGCAGCAGTTCCTCGCCGAACACGTCCTCGTAGCAGATGTTCATCGCGATGTACTGGCCGCTGATGTCGAACGGTTTCTGCCGTTCCCGGCCCCGGTCGAAGTCACCCAGCGGCATGACCATCTCGTCCACGAACCAGCGGAAGCCGGGCGGCACGAATTCGCCGAAGGGGACCAGATGGCGCTTGTCGTAGCGGTGCGCGACGCGGCCGGCGACCAGTTGTTCGGGCGCGCTGCGGCCATCCAGCGAGATGACGCTGTTGTAGTAGTAGTCGCGGTCGGGATGGATGTCGCGCATGGCCACGCCCAGCGCGAACGTGCCGCCCCGCAGCGCAGCGCTGTCCACCCATTCCTTCCAGGCCTCGGCGCTGAGCTGGTCCTGGAACACCGGCACGGCGGTCTCGGGCAGCAGCGTCAGGGCGATGGGCTTGCCGTCGGCCCGCGGGGGCTCGGCCAGGTCGCGGTGCCGGTCCATGCCCTGCCAGATCTGCGCCGGGTCGAACTTGTCGGACAGCGGGATATTGGCCTGGACCAGCCGGACGGTCAGCGGCGCGCCGTAGGGTTGCACCCAGTTCCAGGCGGCGCCCGCCATGCCGACGGCCAGCGCGGCCAGTGCCGCCGCGGGCGCGCGCCAGCCCGGGCGCAGCGCGGCCGCGACGCCGGCGGTGCCGCGTTCGGCCACGGCGCTGGCCGCCCAGACCAGCCCGGAGGCGGTCAGCGCGGCGGCGAAGGCGACGCCGTAGACGCCCAGCAGCGGAGCCCAGCCTTGCAGCGGGCCGTCGACGTGGGCATAGCCGATGTTGAGCCAGGGGAAGCCGGTGAACAGGATGCCGCGCAGCCATTCCGAGCCGGTCCAGGCCACCGCCATCGCCAGCACGCACGTCAGCGGCGAGGCCAGCCGGGCGGGGCGGCCCGCGGTGGCCGGCCGTTGCGACAGCCACCACGCCACGCCGGTGGCCAGTGCGGGATACAGCGACAGATAGGCGGCCAGGAGGCCGACGCCCAGCGCGGCCAGCGGCGCCGCCATGAAGGCGTAGACGTGCAGGCTGATGTAGATCCAGGACACGCCGACCAGGAAGGTGCCGGCGCCGAAGGCCGCTCCGGTCCAGATGGCGCCCCGCAGGCCCTCGGCGCGCCAGGTCAGCCAGCTCATGCCGCCGAAGGTGGACAGCTGCAGCACCGGCAGGAACCAGGCGGGAAACGGGGTGGGCGCGAAGGCCAGTCCCTGCAGCATGCCGAGGATCAGCGCTCCGGCCAGCGCGGCATAGGGCATGGGCACGGGCGGGCTCAGCCTTGGTTGGGAAGCGGGGCCGCGGGCGCGGCGCCAGCCGCCAGGCGGGAGACGCGCAGCCACAGCGCGCGGCGGGCGTCGGCGCGGATCACGTCTATGCGCAGGTCGTCGCGTTCGATGCGGTCGCCGCGCCGGGGAATGCGGCCCAGGGTGCCGGCCATCCACCCGCCCACGGTGTCGTATTCGTCGTCGTCCAGCGACGAGCCGAAGGTCTCGTTGAAGCGGCGGATGTTGGTCAGCGCCATGACCCGCCAGCGGTTCTTGCCGTCGGGGAAGATGGACTGCTCGACGGCGGCGTCGTCGAACTCGTCCTCGATCTCGCCCACGATCTGCTCGAGCACGTCCTCGATGGTGATCAGGCCGGCGGTGCCGCCATGTTCGTCGACGACGATGGCGATGTGGTTGCGGTTGCTGCGGAATTCGCGCAGCAGCACGTTCAGGCGCTTGGATTCGGGGATGAAGACCGCCGGCCGCAGCAGCGTGCGCAGGTCCAGTTCGCGGTCGATCATGTAGCGCAGCAGGTCCTTGGCCAGCAGGATGCCGATGACGTTGTCGCGGCTGTCCT
This sequence comes from Pigmentiphaga sp. GD03639, assembly GCF_029845405.1. Classification (NCBI taxonomy): domain Bacteria; kingdom Pseudomonadati; phylum Pseudomonadota; class Betaproteobacteria; order Burkholderiales; family Alcaligenaceae; genus Pigmentiphaga; species Pigmentiphaga sp. GD03639. The sequence continues at coordinate 4,147 of NZ_JAOCLR010000055.1, read as the reverse complement.
CGTATACCGGGAAGCGCGAGTGGGCGGTCTCGATGATGGTGGGCAGCAGGACGTCGATGGGCTGCAGGACTTCCAGCATGTCCATGCGCGAGCGCGGGATCATGATGTCGCCCGCGGTGAGCTCGGAAACGGCCAGCACGCCCTCGATCATGGACAGCGCCTCGGCGTCGAGCAGGTCGCGGCTGTAGGCCGCCTCGAGCACGGCCTTGAGGTCCTCGCGGTCTTCCGGTTCGCGGTGGATCAGCGCCGAAAGCCGTTCGAAGAAGGTTCTGGGTGGGTGTTTGGGCGTACGCGAAACGTACGCCGGACTAGGCGAGGTGTCTGACATCGTCCAATAGGACAAGTGTTGCAAAAGTTTAGGATACCCGATACGGGTCGGGTATTGCCATCTCGGCCAGGATACGGGTCTCCAGGGCCTCCATGCGCCGGGCGTCGCGATCGTTCAGGTGGTCGTAGCCCAGGGAATGCAGTACGCCGTGGACCACCAGGTGGGCGGCGTGATGCAAAAACGGCTTTTTCTGCGCCCGGGCCTCGGACGCCAGCACCGGCAGGCACAGCACGATGTCGCCGCCCACCACGCCCTCCGGGTCCGCGCCGTATTCGAAGGTCAGCACGTTGGTGGCGTAGTCGCGCTGGCGGAAATCGCGATTCAGCCGCCGGCCCTCGGCGGCGCCCACCAGCCGCAGCGTCAGGGCGACTCCCGCCACATGGGCCAGTTCCGGCGCCCGCAGGGCCTGGGTCACCCAGCGCCGCAGCCGCCAGCGCGGCAGCCTGGCCTCTTCCTGCCCGTACTGGACGGCCAGGGACAGCGCCGGCCCGGCGGCGGCCGCGCTAGCGGCCCGGGGCGTTCTGCTGGCCATGCTTCTCGTAGGCGTCGACGATGCGCGCCACCAGCGGGTGCCGCACCACGTCGCCGCTGGTGAACTGGGTGAACGAAATGCCCTGCACCGAGGCCAGCACCTGCGAGGCGTCCAGCAGGCCGCTGCGCTGGCCCTTGGGCAGGTCCACCTGCGACGGATCGCCGGTGATGACCGCCTTGCTGCCGAAGCCGATGCGCGTCAGGAACATCTTCATCTGCTCGGGCGTGGTGTTCTGCGCCTCGTCCAGGATGACGAAGGCGTGGTTCAGCGTGCGCCCGCGCATATAGGCCAGCGGCGCGATCTCTATCGTCTGCTTCTCGAACAGCTTGGTCACGCGTTCGAAACCGATCAGGTCGTACAGCGCGTCGTACAGCGGACGCAGGTAGGGGTCGACCTTCTGCGTCAGGTCGCCCGGCAAAAAGCCCAGCCGCTCGCCCGCCTCGACCGCCGGCCGCGTCAGCACGATGCGGCGCACCGACTCGCGCTCCAGCGCGTCGACCGCGCAGGCCACCGCCAGATAGGTCTTGCCGGTGCCGGCCGGGCCCATGCCGAACGAGATGTCGTGCGCCAGGATGTTGCGCAGGTAGTCGCGCTGGCGCGGTGTGCGGCCGCGCAGGTCCTGCCGGCGCGGCAGGCGCAGCACCACCTCGGCCTCGCCCGGGGCGCCCTGCGGCGGCGTGTCCTCGTCGGTGTCGTGGGCGGCGGTCATCGCGCCCAGCTCGACCAGGTTCAACTGCAATTGGTCCACCGACAGCGGCTGGTCCGCGTGCTCATACAGGTATTGCAGCGCCGCCGAGGCCGCTTCGGCGCGTTCGCCTTCCAGCGTGATGCGGTGGCCGCGGCGCGCCAGTTCGACGCCATAGGCGGCGGCCAGCTGGCGCAGGTTCTCGTCCAGCGGGCCGCAAAGATTCGACAGCCGGGCGTTGTCGTCGCCCAGCGATACGACGACCGGCGCGGCGCGGCGGTGGGAAGCGCGGGAGGCGGCCGTCATGCGGGCACGCCCCCGGCCGTCTCGCGCGTTACGACCTCGCCGCGCAGCGTGTGCGACAGCGCTGTGGTGATGCGGATATCGGCCACCTGGCCGACCAGCCGCGCGGGTGCGGGGAAGTTCACGATGCGGTTGTTCTCGGTGCGGCCCATCAGTTCGTTGGGATCCTTGCGCGACGGGCCTTCGACGATGACCCGCTGCGTGGTGCCGACCATGCCCTGGCTGATGGCCGCGGCCTGGTCGTTGATCAGCGCCTGCAGGCGCTGCAGGCGCGCCAGCTTGACGGCCTGCGGCGTATCGTCGGCCAGGTCGGCCGCCGGCGTGCCGGGGCGGCGCGAATAGACGAACGAGAACGAGGTGTCGAAGCCGACCTCGTCGATCAGCCGCATGGTCTTCTCGAAGTCTTCTTCGGTTTCCCCGGGGAAGCCCACGATGAAGTCCGACGACAGCGACAGCCCGGGCCGGGCGGCGCGCAGCTTGCGCACGATGGACTTGAACTCCAGCGCCGTGTAGCCGCGCTTCATCGCCGCCAGCACGCGGTCGCTGCCCGCCTGCACCGGCAGGTGCAGGAAGGACACCAGCTTGGGCAGGCGCGCATAGGCCTCGATCAGCCGCGGCGTCATTTCCTTGGGATGCGAGGTCGTGTAGCGGATGCGCTCGATGCCGGGGATGTCGTGCACGTATTCCAGCAGCAGCGCGAAATCGGCGATCTCGGCCGAGTCGCCCATCCTGCCGCGATAGGCGTTGACGTTCTGCCCCAGCAGCGTCACTTCCTTGACGCCCTGGTCCGCCAGGTCGGCGATCTCGGTCAGCACGTCCTCGAACGGGCGCGACACTTCCTCGCCGCGGGTGTAGGGCACGACGCAGAAGCTGCAATACTTGCTGCAGCCTTCCATGATCGACACGAAGGCCGTGGCGCCTTCCACCCGGGCCGGCGGCAGGTGATCGAACTTCTCGATTTCCGGGAAGCTGATGTCCACCTGCGACACGCCCGAGGCGCGCCGCCTGGCGATCAGCTCGGGCAGCCGGTGCAGCGTCTGCGGACCGAACACCACGTCGACATAGGGCGCGCGCGCCACGATGGCCTCGCCTTCCTGGCTTGCCACGCAGCCGCCCACGCCTATGACCAGGTCCGGCTTCTCGCGCTTGAGCATCTTGGCGCGGCCCAGGTCGGAGAAGACCTTTTCCTGCGCCTTCTCGCGCACCGAACAGGTGTTGAAGAGGATGATGTCCGCGTCTTCGGGACGATCGGTGATTTCCAGCGGCTGGTCGGCGTTCAGGACGTCCACCATCTTGTCCGAGTCGTACTCGTTCATCTGGCAGCCGAAGGTGCGGATGTACAGCTTGCGGGGAGTGGGATTGCTCATGTCGATTGCCGTGACGGGGTTATAGCCCGGGGGCAGGAAGGCGGAACACGCCATTTTAACAGAGGGGCGGGGTTGGACGGACGCCACGCCGGCGCCGTGTTCAGGTCTCTGTCAGTCCCCCCGGTCTAGACTGGAGCCTCAGATGATTGCTTTGCCGCTAAGGGCGCCGGCGGAATCCGCAGATCCCCAGCGCCTGGCAGGGTTGTTGTCCGACACCGATACCGCGCTTCCCCCGCGAGCATATTGAGGCGCGGCATTGTGTGCTCCCTATTGGCCCGACAGTTTACTGTCGGGCCATTTTTTTGGGTGATTCCGGGGTATTGGCCTGGGCCGGACGCCCATTTGCGTCCCGTTTCCGGACTGTATATAATCGCGGTCTTAGATTTTTTGGCGCATTAGCTCAGCCGGTTAGAGCGACGGAATCATAATCCGCAGGTCCCCTGTTCGAATCAGGGATGCGCCACCAGAATTCATGCGGCCCGCAGCGATGCGGGCCGTTTTGTTTTCAGCGGCCGGTGGCAGCCACGCCTTCACTCCGGCAACCGCGCCGGAAACACCAGCAACAGCCTCGCACCATCGTCTCCCATCGTGAACGCCACGCGCCCGCCCAGCTCGCGGGCCCGGCGTTGCATGTTGCGCAGCCCGTTCCCCGTGCCGGCCTGGAGCGGCCGGCCCCCATCATTGGACACCGATAGCGTCGCCATCCCGTCCTCGGTCGTCCTGCCTTCGATGGACAGGCGACGCGCGGGCCCATGGCGGATGGCGTTGGTGACGGCTTCCTGGAGGATGCGCAGCACGGACAGGGCGTTCTGCGGCGTGACGCCGGTGACCGCGGGCAGTTTCTCGGTGGACCAGTGGAATGCGATGCCCAGGCGCCGCAGTTGCGGCTCGAGCCGTTCGCGGAAGGCCGCCAGGGCCACGCCCAGGTCGCC
>NZ_JAOCLR010000054.1:0-12847 GCF_029845405.1 Pigmentiphaga sp. GD03639 | reverse complement strand
TGACCGCCGGCTGGCGCTCGCGCTTCTCGCATTGTCTGCTGTTCAACCCCACGGACCCGCGCTCGGCAGCGAACAACCCCCTGCTGGAAGTGCGCCAGGGCGTGCACGAAGTGCGCGATGCGCAGAACGTGGCCGACATTCTGGTGGATCCTGAAGGAGCGCTGGAGCGCAGGAACCACTGGGAAAAAACCAGCCATGCGCTGCTTGTCGGTGCGATATTGCATGTGCTCTATGCAGAGGACGACAAGACGCTGCGCGGCGTGGCGGCATTCCTGTCCAATCCGTCATGGCCTTTCGAGACCTCGTTGCGCCTCATGATGGACACACGCCACCTCGACGACGGTCCGCACCCGGTCGTGGCGTCAGCAGCGCGCGAAGTCCTGAACAAATCAGAAAACGAACGCTCAGGGGTCTTGTCGACCGCAATGTCGTTCCTCGGCCTGTACCGCGATCCGACGGTCGCAGCGGTAACGTCCCGCTGTGACTGGCGAATCGCCGATCTGATCGATGGCGAGCATCCCGTTTCCCTCTATCTGGTCGTGCCGCCTTCGGACATCAACCGGACCAAACCCTTGATCCGGCTGCTGCTGAACCAGATCGGCCGCCGATTGACCGAGTCCCTGGACGGTTCGGATGGCATTGCCCGCCGGCACAAACTGCTGCTGATGCTGGACGAATTCGCAGCCCTTGGAAGGCTGGATTTCTTCGAGTCCGCATTGGCGTTCATCGCCGGGTATGGGCTTCGGGCATATCTGATCGCGCAGTCGCTGAATCAGGTGGAACGGGCCTACGGCCAGAACAATTCGATTCTCGACAACTGCCACGTGCGCGTCGTCTTTTCATCGAACGACGAGCGGACCGCCAAACGCATCTCAGATTCTTTGGGAACCGCGACCGAGCAGCGCAGCCAGCGCAATTATGCCGGCCACCGCCTGGCGCCGTGGCTGGGGCATTTGATGGTGTCGCGCCAGGAGACGGCGAGAGCCTTACGCACGCCGGGCGAAATCATGCAGTTGCCGGCAGACGACGAGATCATCATGGTGTCGGGGCAGCCGCCCATTCAGGCGAAGAAGCTGCGCTATTACGAGGATCACAATTTCACGCGGCGCATTCTGCCGCCGCCCGTGCTCGCCCCGGGGGGCTACGCCGACCTGCCGGCGTCCAGGCCGGATGACTGGACGGGGCTGCCCATACCGCCTCTTCGAGATGATCCGGCCGAGGACGCCGCGAACGATGCCGACGACGGCGGCCTGTACATCCGGCCGGAACTGGATGCTGACGTAGCCGCGGTGCAGCCCGCGTCGGATGTCAGCCTGGATCTGCTCGACGATGAGGATGAAGCAGCGCTGCCTATGGCGCCCGACCGGCGCCTGCAGCGTGCCGCACGCCTGGCCGCACTCGATCCGGCCGACGGGATACCGCTATGAGCCGTACCCGCCTGAACTTGTTCATTGAGCCGGCCCACGCCCGGCGCCTGGACGACCTCGCCGCGCACCGCGGAGTCTCTAAGTCCTCGATCGTCGCGGCCGCTCTGGCGGCGTTCCTGTCGCCCGATGCCGCCGACCAGCGCGAAGCCGCATTGACGCGGCGCCTGGACCGGCTCTCCCGGCAGTTCGACAAGCTGGACAGGGATCAATCCATTCTGATCGAAACCGTCGCGCTGTACGTGCGCTACTTCCTGACCGTCTCGCCGCCGGTCACGGAAGCGCACCAGGAGGCCGCGCGTGCCCAGGGCAAGGCGCGCTACGCCCAGTTCGTCGACCAGCTCGCCCGCCACTTGCAGCGGGGCCGCAGTCTGGTCCGAGACGTTCACGAAGAACTATTCCCCGATCCCTACATAGCCGGATCGATAGGTAGCACGCAGGTGCCGCCCTCTGCCACCGAGGAGACCACACATGAGCGCCAAGCCTGACGCCGACGACGAATCACGCGCGCGCAGCCTGCAGATGCTGCGCACGGCGATGGGACCCACCATTGCCGAAGCACTGGACGACCCCGACGTGGTGGAGATCATGCTGAACCCGGACGGCCGGCTCTGGTTGGACCGACATCGCAGCGGACGCGCTCCGACCGGCGTGTCGATGTCGGCGGCCGACGCCGAGCGGATCATTCGGCTGGTGGCGGCCTGCGTGCGCGCCGAAGTGCACCGCGCACGGCCGCTGCTGTCGGCGCGGCTGCCGTTGGGCGGCGAACGCTTCGAAGGGGTGCTGCCTCCGGTGGTGTACTCGCCCAGCTTCAGCATCCGCAAGCATTCCAGCGTGATGTTCACGCTGGATGACTACGTGCGCGCCGGCATCCTGGAGGCCGGCCACGCCGATTTTCTGCGGGCGGCCGTGCGCGATCGGCTGAACATCGTGGTGGCCGGCGGCACCAGCTCGGGCAAGACGACGTTCGCCAATGCGCTGCTCGACGAGATCGCCGGCGGCGGCGACCGCATCCTGATCCTGGAAGACACGCCCGAACTGCAGTGCCGCAACGACGATCGCGTGCAGCTCTGCACGTCGCCCGGCGCAGCCTCGATGGCGGACCTGGTGCGCTCGACGCTGCGCCAGCGTCCTGATCGCATCATCGTGGGCGAAGTGCGCGGCGGCGAGGCGTTGGACTTGCTCAAGGCCTGGGGCACCGGCCATCCGGGCGGCATCGCCACGCTGCATGCCAATTCTGCCTACGGCGCGCTGCTGCGCCTGGAACAGCTCACGCTGGAAGCGGCCAACGCCGTACCGCGTCCGCTCATTGCCGAAACCGTCAACGTGATTGTCTTCCTGACGGGGCGCGGCGAAGCCCGGCGCGTCAAGGAAGTCGTTCGTGTCGTTGGCCTGTCCGGCGAGCAATACCACCTCGAACCCGTTTCCGCCAACACAGGAGCGTCCTCATGACGACCGCCTACGCATTGCCGCCGCGCAGCCAGGCCGCGGCTTTCCTGCACCGCCATAGCTGGCTGGTGCTGTTCGCCGCGATGCTGCTGATGCGCGTGCATGCGGCCGGCTCCAGCATGCCGTGGGAGGCGCCGCTGGAATCCATTCTGGAGTCCGTACAGGGGCCGGTCGCGCGCATCGTCGCCGTCATCATCATCGTGGTGACCGGCTTGGCATTGGCTTTCGGGGATACGTCGGGAGGATTTCGCCGGCTGGTGCAGATTGTTTTCGGTCTGAGCATTGCGTTCGCGGCGTCGTCGTTTTTCCTGAGCTTCTTCAGCTTCTCGGGCGGAGCGCTGGTATGACGTTGCCCGCATCGCTTCCCGACGGCTTCGAGGCGCCGCTGCATCGTGCGCTGACGGAACCCATCCTGCTGGGCGGCGCGCCTCGCACCGTGGCGATCGCAAACGGCACGCTGGCTGCCGCGATCGGCCTGGGGCTGCAGCTCTGGGTGCCAGGCCTGGCGTGCTGGTTCGTCGGGCACATGCTGGCGGTATGGGGCGCCCGCATGGACGTGCAGTTCGCGCAAGTCTTCGCGCGGCATGTGAAGTATCCGGCGTTGCTGGACGTGTAAGCGCCATGCTGAACCTGGCCGAATACCGCAAACGCCCCGCGCTGTTGGCCGACTGGCTGCCGTGGGCGGCGCTGGTGGGCGAAGGCGTCGTGCTGAACAAGGACGGTGCGTTCCAGCGCACAGCGCGACTGCGCGGCCCGGACTTGGACAGCGCCACCGACACCGAACTGGTGGCCGTGGCGGCGCGGCTGAACAATGCGCTCAAGCGGTTCGGATCAGGCTGGGCGCTCTTCATGGAAGGTGAGCGCTTCGAAGCCGGTGCATATCCCCGGTCTTCCTTTCCGGAAGCCGCGTCCTGGCTGGTCGATGAGGAACGGCGTGCTGCCTTCGAAGAAGCGGGCTCGCACTTCGAGAGCCGCTACTACCTGACCGGGCTGTGGCTGCCGCCCGAGGATGCGACGGCGCACGCCGGCCGGCTGCTCTATGAGAACCAGGCCCGCCAAGGCGTGGACTGGCGTGAACGGCTGGCCGGGTTCCAGGCAGAGACCGAGCGGTTCTATGGACTGCTCAAAGGAACCATTCCAGAAATCCGGTGGCTCGACAGCCCCGAAACGCTGACTTACCTGCATGGCACGATCTCCACCCGCCGGCATCCGGTCAGCGTGCCGGAGGTGCCGTTCCATCTGGACCATCTGCTGGCCGACTGCCCGCTGACCACCGGCGTGGCGCCGGTGCTGGGCGACGAACATCTTCGGGTACTGTCGATCCGGGGGTTCCCGGCCTCCACCTGGCCAGGGCTGTTGGATGACCTGAACCGCTTGGGTATCGCGTATCGGTGGGTGACACGTTTCATCTGCCTGGACAAACGCGAAGCCGAAGCGGAACTGACACGGATTCGACGGCAATGGTTCGCCAAGAGAAAGAGCGTGCTCACCTTGCTGCGCGAGACGTTGTCCCAGCAGGAAAGCCCCCTGGTCGATACCGACGCCGACAACAAATCGTTGGATGCCGACGCGGCGCTGCAGGCGCTGGGCGCCGACGACGTGGCCTACGGCTACATCACCGCCACGGTGGTGGTGCGCGACCGGAATGCCGCGGCAGCCGATGAAAAGCTGCGCTTGGCGGCCCGGGTCATCGAGGGACGCGGCTACGTCGCCGTACCGGAAACACTCAATGCGGTGGAGGCCTGGCTGTCGTCGCTGCCCGGCCACGCCTACGCCAATGTCCGGCAGTACCTCGTGTCCACGCTGAATCTGGCCCACATGATGCCGGTCTCGGCGGTCTGGGCCGGGCAGGAACGCAATGACCATCTCGACGGCCCGCCCTTGATCATCACGCGCACGGATGGCTCGACGCCGTTCCGTCTGGTCACCCATATCGGCGATGTGGGCCATACCGCCGTGGTCGGTCCCACGGGCGCGGGCAAGTCGACCCTGCTGTCGCTGCTGACCATGCAGTTTCGCCGCTATCCGAATTCCGCCGTCTATGTGTTCGAGATGGGCCGGTCGCTGCGGGCCACGATCCTAGGCCTGGGCGGGCACTATCACGACCTCAGCCTGGATGGCGACATGGCGTTCCAGCCGCTGGCGCGGGTCGACGAGCCGGGCTATCGGAGCTGGGCCGCCGAGTGGATCGAGGCACGGCTGGCGATGGAAGGCCTGACGGCCGATCCTGACGACAAAGCGGCGGTCTGGTCGGCACTGGGCAGCTTGGCCACCGCGCCCGCCGAGCAGCGGACGATGACAGGGCTGTCGGCGCTGCTGCAATCCAACCGCCTGCGCCAGGCGCTGGCACCTTATGTACTCGGGGGAGCCTACGGGCGGCTGCTGGACGCCGACCGGAGCCGTCTGGCCGACGGCTACATCCAAGGCTTCGACATGACGGCCCTGCGGCCGCATAAAGCCGCCGCCAATGCCGTGCTGCGCTATCTCTTCGAATGGCTGGCGACCCGGTTCGACGGCCGGCCAACGGTCCTGGTGATCGACGAGGCCTGGGTAGCGCTGGACGATCCGCTGTTTCTGGCGCAACTGCGTGAATGGTTGAAGCTGCTGCGCAAGCTGGGCGTGTCGGTCATCTTCGCCACCCAGTCGCTGGCCGACATCCGCGATTCCAGTATCGCCGCGGCCATCATCGAAGGATGTGCCAATCGCATCTTCCTGCCCAATCCGCAGGCGACCGAGCCGCTGATTCGAGACATCTATACGAGCTTCGGCCTGAGCGCTCGGCAGATCCAACTGATCGCGCACGCGCAGCCCAAGCGTGACTACTACTACCAGTCGAGGCTGGGCAACCGCGTTTTCGATCTGGACTTGGGGCCGGTGGCCATGGCGTTTGCCGGCGCGTCCACGCCGGCCGACCAGCGTGCAATCGATGCCGTACTGGCCGAGCACGGCCCCGAAGGCTTTGCCGCGGCATGGGTGCGACACCAGAACCTGGGCTGGGCCGCCGACATGATCGACCAGTTCATTCCTTTGCCTGATTCCCAACCCGAGGAGGTCTTGCCATGAAACGCCTGCTGTTCACTGCCGCCGTGCTGGCGGCCCTGGCCGCGCCGCCTGCCGGTGCGCTGACGGTCTTCGATCCGTCGAACTACTCCCAGAACGTCATGACCGCGGCACGCACGCTGGAGCAGATCAACAACCAGATCCTGCAATTGCAGAACGAAGCTCGGATGCTCACCAACCAGGCGCTGAACCTGACCGGGCTGAACTTCAATGCCATCGGCCGGCTGCGCACGGCGCTGGCCTCGACCAACCGGCTGTTGGACCAGGCGCGGGGCTTGTCCTTCGACGTGTCGCGCGCCGATGCCGATTTCGCCCGGTTGTACCCGGAGCAGTACGCCTCAACCGTCACGAACGACGCGATGGCGCAAGACGCTCGCCAGCGATGGATGCAGTCGCAGCAGGCGCTGCGCACCACCGCCGACATGCAGGCGCGCGCAGTGCAGAACCTGGCCGACGACCAGGGCGTGCTGTCCGACATCGTGGCGCAGAGCCAGTCGGCCGTAGGTTCGCTGCAGGCGACCCAGGCCACCAATCAACTCTTGGCGTTACAGGCCAAGCAGGCGATCCAGCACCAGCAGCTCCAGATCGCCCAGGACCGGGCGATGGCGCTGGACCGCGCACAGGAGGCCGCCGAGATGGCGCGCGCCGAAGCCGTGCGCCAGCAGTTCTCGGGTGCCCCGTCGCGCTACACCCCGCAACCCGTGCAGTTCTACCGTTAAGGAGCATGCCATGACCCGATGCTGGATTGCGAGTGCCCTCCTGATGGGTGCCATTGCCGGCTGCGGCAAGGAGGAACCGCCCGCGGCACCGCTGGCCGATACGCCTGCCTTGCCATCGGTTGCCGACGAGGCCAAGGCAAAGCAGGAGGCCGACCAGCGCCGCAAGCAGTTCTACGGCGATGGCAAGTCGCGCTACACCCCGCAGGACGTGCAAGGATTCTGACCGTGGACGACCTGGCCGTCATCGACCGCTTCCTGGACACGTTCTCTCGATACATCGACAGCGGTTTCGGGCTGCTGCATGGCGAGGTCGCGTTTCTCACGGCTACGCTCGTGGCCATCGACATGACGCTGGCCGGGCTCGCATGGGCGATGGGGCATGGCGGCCAGGACGAGATCCTCGGCCGGCTGATCAAGAAAACCCTTTACGTCGGCGCCTTCGCGTACATCATCGGTAATTTCAATGCCTTGGCCGGCGTTCTGTTCCGGTCCTTCGCCGGCCTCGGGCTGATGGCCTCCGGCTCGACCATCTCGCAGGCACAGCTTCTCCAGCCGGGCCGGCTCGCGCAGGTGGGTGTCGATACGGCCGCGCCGCTGCTCGAACAGGTCGGCCGGCTTTCGGGGTTCACGACCATCTTTGCCAACTTCGAAACCATCGTCGTGCTGCTGCTGGCCTGGGTGATCGTCATCATCAGCTTCTTCGTGTTGTCGATTCAGGTGTTCGTGACGTTGCTCGAATTCAAGCTGACCACTTTGGCGGGGTTCGTCCTGGTCCCGTTCTCGTTGTGGGGCAAAAGCGCGTTCCTAGCCGAAAAGGTGCTGGGTAACGTCATTTCCTCCGGCATCAAGGTATTGGTGTTGGCGGTCATCGTTGGCATCAGCACCTTGGTCTTCAATGATTTCCGGGCCGGTATCTCCCCGGCGCCGACACTGAACGAAGCCACCGCCGTGATGCTGGCGTCGTTGGCGATGCTGGGTCTGGGTATCTTCGGGCCGGGCATCGCTACGGGCCTCGTGTCCGGTGCACCGCAGCTCGGCGCAGGGGCGGCGGTAGGGACGGCGGTCGGGGCGGCCGGTGTCGCGGCTGCGGGCGTGGCGGTTGGCGCATCGGCAGCGGGCAGCGCCGCACGCCTGTCCGGCGGCGGCGTGCGGGCCGCCGCGTCGATGGCCGCCGGCGCACGCAAGGCGTATGTCGAGGGCAGCAGCTTTTCGGGGCAGACGGGATTGAAGGCGGTCGGCGCGGGCCTGGCGGACGTGGCTCGTGCCGGGGCATCCGCCGTTGGTAGCCGGGTGAAGGCGGGCTTGCGGGGCAGCGGTGGCGCCGCGCCCGCGCCTTCTTCAGCACCGTCTGAACCTCCCGCCTGGGCCAAGCGGGCCCAGGCGCGCCAGCACGCCGCGCATGGCGCGATGCTCGCCGCCCACGCCGTGCGTTCCGGCGATGCCGGCGGAAGCGGCGCCGGCCCCAGTCTGCGCGATGACTCGAACGGATAGGAGAACACGATGCGCTTTCGGCGACCTTCCGTGCATTACGGCACGTCCCCCGAGCCCGTCACGCCATACCAGCGGGCGACCCAGGCTTGGGACGAGCGGCTGGGCAGTGCCCGCGTACAGGCGCACAACTGGCGGGCGATGGCCTTCGGCTGCCTGCTGCTGGCGATAGGCTCGACCAGCGCCTATGTGTGGCGTTCGACGCAATCGCTGGTTACGCCCTACGTCGTCGAGGTCGCGCGCAGCGGTGAGGTGCGGGCGGTCGGCGAAGCCGCCACGCCATACCAACCCAGGGACGCGCAGATCGCCCACCACCTGGAGCAGTTCGTGGCCAACGTCCGGTCGGTATCCATCGATCCCATCGTCGTGCGCAAGCAATGGCTCGATGCCTATGCCTACACCACCGACCGGGGCGCGGCCTTTCTGAACGAGTACGCCCGCCAGAACGATCCTTTCGCACAGATCGGCAAGCGGTCCATCACGGTCGCGGTATCCAGCATCGTGCGCGCCAGCGACAAATCCTTCCAGGTCCAGTGGGAGGAAAAGGCCTATGTCAATGGAACCGCGGCGGGTTCTGACCGCTGGACTGCGATTCTGACCATCGTGCTGCAGCCGCCGAACACGGAAGCCAAGCTGCGCGCCAATCCCCTGGGCATCTATGTGGACGGCATCAGTTGGAGCCGCCAGTTGTCCACGAACGCTTTGTCCGGAGGCACTTCGCCATGAAAAGCCCCATTCCTACGCTTGTCGTGCTCGCCACGATTGCCGGCTGCGCCTCGCGCGGCACGCCACCGCCTGAAATCGCACTGGACGATCCGCCTGTCGCGCAAAGCGAGCCGGTCGCGCTGCCCGAGCCGCCCAAGCCGGTGGAGATCGTGCCGATGCCGCAGCTGCTGCCTTTGCCGGGGCAGTTGAAACCCGTCGACGAACCGCTGCCCGCGCCCGAACCGGCCAACCCCGCTACGCGCATCGCCCGAGCGAATCAGGAGGCGCGCATGGCGCCGAGCCGTGACGGGTTCATCAACGCCATCCAGACCTGGCCGTACAGCGAGGGCGCGCTGTACCAGGTCTACGCCAGTCCGGGCCGCGTGACGCTGATCCAGTTGCAGCCCGGCGAAAAGCTGATCGACGTGTCGGCCGGCGACACGGTGCGCTGGATCGTTGGGGATTCGAGTAGCGGCAGCGGTGCCACGGCACGAGCCAACCTGCAGGTCAAGCCCGTGCGGGCGGGCCTGACAACCAATCTGGTGGTGACGACCGACCGGCGCATCTATCTGCTGGAGCTGGCCTCCACTGCGTCGGCCTGGATGGCGTCTGTATCGTGGGACTATCCACAGGACCGGATGGCCGAGTTGAAGAAGCGCAACGAGGAAGCCCAGGCCGCCACACCGCTGGCCGCGGGTGTGCCGGTGGAGCAATTGCGCTTCCGCTACGACATTACGGGCGATACGCCGCCCTGGCGGCCGCTGCGCGCTTTCGACGACGGCCAGAGGGTCTACATCCAGTTCCCAGCCGGCATCGCCCAGGGCGAGCTGCCGCCGCTGTTCCTGGTCGGCCCCAGCGGCGACTTGCAGTTGGTGAACCACCAGTACCGGGCGCCGTACTACGTGGTGGACCGGCTGTTCGGGGCGGTGGAATTGCGTCTGGGCGGTGACGATGCCAAGGTCGTGCGCATCAGCCGCAACGACGTGGCCACCGCGCGGGGCGGATCATGAGCGAGCCGACCGAAGAGCCCGGCACGCCGCCGCCCAAGCTGCCGCCCGAGTCGGTCGAGTTGCGGGCTGCGCCCCGGCCCGCAATGCGCCTGAACCGTCGCACGCTTGTCGTGGGGGCCGGGGTCGTGTCGTTCGCTGTCCTGGGTGCCACCATCTGGTCGCTGCAGCCACGCTCGCGCCCGGCAGGCGCCGGCGAGGAACTTTATAACGTCGATCGCATTTCACAGGCCGAAGGCTTGCAGACGCTGCCGCGCGACTACAGCCAGGTGCCGCCGCCTGCGCCGCCGCCCGTGCTGGGCGAGCCGCTACCGGGGGACCTCGGGCGGCCCATCGTGCGCGCCGAGCAAGAGGCTGGACTGCGGCCGGCCGGCCCGACCGCGGCCGATGCCGAACGCCAGGCGCGGGCGAAGGAGGCAGCCGATGCGGCGCGGGCGCCGCTCTTCTACAAATCGAGCAATCGCGGCGGTTCGCCGGCCAGCGCGGCTTCGACGGCTGACACAGCGCCAACTGGGAGCGCTCCTGCTGAGGGCGGTGCGGTCGATAGCGTACAGACGCAGAACATGCAGGACAACAAGATCGCGTTCGCTGGCCAGGGTCGAACGGTCACTCAGAGCGCGCATGGCCTGGAAGCGTCTCGGGAGCCCAATACGCTGATGGCCGGTACGGTCATCGCCGCCGCATTGATGACCGGCATCAAGTCCGACCTGCCAGGCGACATCATCGCCACCGTGACCGAAGATGTCTACGACAGTGCGACCCACCGCAACGTGTTGATTCCGCAGGGCTCACGCCTGATGGGGCGGTACAACAGCCAGGTAGCCTACGGGCAGAGCCTGATGCAGGGCGTATTGGACCGCATCATCATGCCCGACACGTCATCGGTGGTGCTCGACAATCTGGCCGCCACCGACCCCGCCGGCTACGCCGGGCTGGAGGACGACGTGGACTGGCACTGGAGCCGGATACTGGCTGGTGCGGCGCTGACGACGCTTCTGGGTGTCGGCGCCGAGCTGGCGGCCCCACAGAACCAGGGCAGCGGCGACGGGCGCGTCATCATCGCTACGCGTGACGGCGTACAGGACACCGTGAACCAGGTTGGACAGGAAATCACCCGGCGCAACATAAACATCCAGCCCACGTTGACGATCCGGCCTGGAATGCCGTTGCGCGTGATCGTGAACCGGGACATCACGCTGCGGCCATATCGGCCGCTCTTCATCAATAGGTGAGGGGATGGCAACGAAACTGCGCTTGGGGCCGCTCCCGAAGCAGGAGACCGTCAAGATGACGATCAGCCTGCCGGTGGAGCTGAAGGCCAATCTGGAACGGTACGCCGCCATGCACAGTCAGGTTTACGGCGAACAGGTCGATGCGGCCGCGCTCGCGCCGCACATGCTGGCTTGGTTCCTCAAGAACGACCGGGGGTTCAGGCAGCGAAGCGAATAGAGCTTAGGTGCGTCAGGGGTAGGCCGGAGAGGCTTGATACACTGCATAGGTCTCCAATGCGGAAGGATCCTCTTATGCCTAAAACCATGCTAGTGGTTTCGATGGCGGTGTTGGCTGGTTGCGCGCCGGCTAGGGAGGATCGCCCAGTCGGCATGGCCAATCCGGCCTCCGTTTACTGCGAGGACCAGGGCGGACGGCTTCGCATCGAACAACGGCCTGGCGGACAGGTGGGAATCTGCGTATTAGCCAGCGGCGAGGAAATCGAGGAGTGGGCGCTGTATCGTCGCGACCATCCTGCACCAAAGCAGTGAATGCTTGCCTAGAGCTCGATTGATGTGAAGACGACATCCGAGCGTCGGTACGGCTCACGTGTCGTTGTCAGTTAGCCCTGCCTGGAGGTCCATCCAATGCGCCGTTACTACCTCATCGACTCTAACGGCGAGGATACGAACCTTCAGTTGTACTCGCTCAAACAGGCCAAGCTCTATTGGGCCGCGCTTACGAACGATCTCGCGCAAGGCAGCGACGTCGATCATTTTCATGAGAGGTGCGTGTTCATCATATGCACCATCGGACTAAGCGTGACGCAACTGCTTGGCCAGAACAATCCTGTTCCCGGCAACCGAGTGCCCTCACCGTTCAAGATATTCGAGTTTCTCGTTGATGAGCATCAACTCGCTCACGAGCTGAAAGATCAGTTTCGAGAGTTCGCTGACACTTACGATCACTGTAGGCACTTCGGTTTAACGAGCGACGGCAGCAGACACTGGCAGGTCAGCCAAGTAACGCTTGAGAAGACTCGCAAGCTTTATGAGTTCGGCCTTTTCGTATGGTCGACTGTCATTGGAATTTATCGGCGCGATCCGCAGAACGAGTTGGATGACTTGGACTTGGAAAGGGTCGAGAACGAGCCCTAACAGTTCGTTCGAGAGTCTATTCTTCGCTGTACTACGCTGGAGCATGTGTGCATGTGAATTCATTTGGGGCAATCTGGTGTTGGAGGGAACACCCGGAGACCCGCATGTTTCATACCGAACAGCACGCGCCCCAAAAATCTGCTTCGGAACCTCATCGCGCATCGCCCATGTTCTACCGCATGCGTGACGTGCTGCGCATGACGTCACTAAGCCGATCTAGCCTTTATCGGCGCATCGCGGCCGGCGCTTTCCCCCCACCTGTGTCGTTGGGCGGTGCGGCGAAAGGCTGGCGCCGCAGCGATCTAGAGCAGTGGGCACAGGATCCAGCAGGTTTCAAGCTGATGGAGTCCTGCAAGACCATTACCACTGCCCTGGGTGCCAAGGTGCGCCAAGTACGCTATTGAAGCGTAGGCGGCGAGGCAGAGAGGCCGTCGTCAATGTCGGGGTGGTTTCTGACTAATAGCGTAGGGGTGAAGCGCCGGGCCGGTGGTATTTTGTTGTCCGCCAATTGGTCCAGGTAGTCCGCCCATGCCTGCGCCATTGCATGGCGCTGTTCGATGAAGCGGGTTCGGTCGTAGGCATCACCCAGTTCCTCATCCGACACATGCGCCAGGTGCTTTTCGATCAGT
>NZ_JAOCLR010000053.1:0-22590 GCF_029845405.1 Pigmentiphaga sp. GD03639 | reverse complement strand
ATCTCATGGACTCATTCTTCCGGAAGAGCGTAGCGCGGCAAGCTTATGGTGAAGACGCAGCCCGATTTGGGAATGTTGCGAACACTCAGCGTGCCTGCATTTGCCTCAACGCTGCGCCGGGCGATGGAAAGCCCAAGCCCGATGCCGGTGCGATCCACTCCATTTTGCCGAAAGGGCTCGAACATGGTTTCAACATCGCCAGCAGCCAGGCCGCCGCAATGGTCCGTTACATCGATCCAGATGCGATCGCCCACTGCATACGCGTCCAGCGTGACTTCGGTGTTGTGCCGAGTGAACTTGAAGGCGTTCTGGAGCAGATTCCCGGTAGCAGAAAGCAGGAGTTCCCGGTTGGCAGAGACTGCCAGCCTTGCGTCAACGTCGGATGCCGTGAAGTCACATCCGTAAGCTTGGGCGGAAAGGGTCGCCATCTCCTTGATATCGGCCACGAAATCGGCAAGAGGAAAAATCTGTGCCGACTCCGTCCCGCCAGCGGTCAAACGTACATCGGCCAGCGATTCGTCGATCAAGTCACGCAGGCCGGTTAGACTACGCTCCAGGACCGCCCCAGTCGCGCCCGATAGACTCAGGTTTCCGGCTCGCGCCGCGGCGAAAGCGAGCGTCGCCGTTTGCAGAAAATTGCGTAGTTCGTGGGCGAAAAACCCCAACCGTTCGTTCATCTCCCGCACATGCCTGTCGGTGGATTCCGCATCGCGCTGATAGCTGAATTCCGTCACTGCATCGGCGATGGCGTTGTCTAGGCACCGATTGAGCGTCCGGAATTCATCTATTTCGAACGGCACATCGCGCTCATAGGCCAAATCGGTAATCGCCTGGCACAAGTCGCCATAGTCGTGAACCACTTGGTCGACCGAAAAGCCGAGTGCCAAGAGCTGTCGCCCATGTTGCGCAGCCGAGATGCCGATCGTCGAAAACGACACCCCGCCACCAGTCAGGCCAGAAATTCTCCGGCTGCCCATTGGGTCGGCAGTCTGTTCAACACGTAGCGTCTGGATCAGTTGATTCAGAAATAGCGGAATTCCGTTTTGCAATTGAGCGTCCGTGGCACTGCGGGCTGGCCGGCACGCCACCTTCAGTCGGCATCTGTCGATAAGCTCGTCACGGTTATTCGATAGAAAGTCGTGCATCATGGCGTCTCTCTCCGGTTCGACGGTTACACGGTTGGCTGCATCTTCATGCCTTTGCTTGTCCACCACAACGCCCCCAGGCCCGCCAACATCGCCACAGCTGATGAAACGAGAATGCCCAGCTTCACAGACGGCAGGACCTGCGGTGGAAACGCCAGTCCGGAGATAAACAGCGCCATGGTGAACCCTACGCCCGTCAACATACTCCCCGCAGTAATCGACTTCCAGGGCAGGTCTGGCGGGCGTAGGGCCAGTCGAATCTTCACCGCCACAAGACTGAACAGCAATACTCCGACCGGTTTGCCGATCACGAACGCCCCGAAAGTCGCTACTATTACGGACCCCCGGAGATCGGCCGAATCGAAGTGAACGCCCGCATTGGCAAGGGCAAAAAGAGGCAGGATCGCAAACGCGACCCAGGGATGTAGATCGAACTCCAAGCGTTCGACGGGAGATTCCGACTCCCGCGCTGCTATGCCAGCCCGATGCACGTCGAGACGCCCCTGGACATCGACCTTTCCGCGCTCTATGGGCGCATGTGCGACCACACGCCCAAGGATGGCATGTAGACGATTGCCGCTGACCCAGCTTCGCGCTGGAGTCATCAAGCCAAGTATGACTCCCGTGACCGTTGCATGCACGCCAGAAGCGTCGAATGCGCACCAGATGGCCAAGCCGGCGACAGCGTAGAATCCGAGGCTTCGGATTCCCACCCATGTCGCGCAAGCAACCAGGACACATCCGGCTCCCGCGCTGGCGAGAAAGAACCAATTCAACGCCGTGCCGTACTTCGCAGCGACCACGAGAATGGCCCCAATGTCATCGAAGATTGCAAGCGCCAGCAAGAATAAGCGCAAAGCCTCTGGAACGCGGCGCCCCAGGACAGCAAGGGCCCCTACGACAAGAGCCGTATCGGTGGACATGACGGCGCCCCATCCCTGGGCATCGGCGCCCGTACTCGACAAGATCAGGTAGATACCCACCGGAACGACCATGCCCCCCACCGCCCCCGCTAGCGGCAATGCTGCCAGCCGCGGAGTCCTCAATTCCCCGAGGACCATCTCTCGCTTCAACTCCAGTGCAACGACGAAGAAGAACAGCGTCATCAACGCGTCATTGATCCAGTGCTGTAGCGAGCGCGACCAGTCAGCATGTCCCACCGAGAACCCGAGTTCCATTTCCCAAAAGGCGAGATATTTCTCCGAGAATGGGGAGTTGGCCATACCCAACGCAATGACGATGCATACCAGCAGGATGGCGCCTGCCACCGCCTCGATGTCGAGAAAGCGCACGAATGGCTGCGTGAAGCGGTCAACCAGCTCCGTGGGTAAGTGATCCGGCTCTCGGTTCATCATTGGCACCGACGTCTGAAGCGTTGGAGTTCGTGGTGCAGCACCCATCCCACTGGCCTGTCTGCGATGCCGTTGAATCTACATCTGGCCTCGCATGGCCTTGCTTCATGCCCCGGTCGGGTTGACCGGATCAGCCAAGTCCTGCGTGGTGCCTTGCCGTATTCACCATACACGAGCCAAAATTGGACATCCATGCCTCATTTGAAACAACTGTGCCCGGTGGCACTGATGTGCCACCGGGCACAGTTGTTTCAAGTACATCACTTACCGCTGCATGTCTCCGGCGTATTCCTGGAGTCCCGTTGCGGCGACACCGGCGCCGACAGCATTTCCGACCATCGTTGAATATTCCGCCGTGCATTCTCGGACCACTGTTCGTAGGGTTGCGGGGTCATTAGCGCCGGTGCCAGGGCCGGGATCGCCGCTGGCCTGACCACTACGGGACTCGGCGGCGGCGAGGGCGTTGCGCAGGCCGACAATAGCGAACTCGCGGTCGCGCACAGCAGCAGCCGCAGCCGCCAGGCGCTCGTGGGTCTGGTGGGTAACATGGGCGTTCGCCTCCATTCTGGCAAATTCGATGGCGCGCTGGTCGGCCTCCGCCGTGCGCGCGGCCTCGGCGTGATCTTCGCGCTCCTGGGCAATCTCAGCGGCCTGATCGCTGTTTCTGGCATTCAGGCGCCATTCCTGGGCCGTCCATGCCCCAGCACCCGCAGCGGCGGCGGAGAGCGCCGCCACGGCCCCGTATCTGGCCCACGCGGGCATCACGACAGGCATAGCGTCACCTCGTCCAGCCGGCGCGCGTACAGGCCCGGCACGAACCGCTGCGACCCGTCGGCCAGGGTGATGTAGGACCAGACCGGCCGCCCGTCCGGGCCGTTGGCGATGGCGCGGCAGCCGTCGGCCAGCCGGCCGGCGTTGATCAGACCCAGCGCCCGGCTGGCGCACGTCGCCGGCACGCCGAAATTGTGCGAGTGCGAGCTAAGCGCGTCGAACGTGCCCTGGGACACGTCGGCCGTGATGCAGTCCGCCAGGCTGAGCTGGCCACGCTCGACAACCAGGCGCTCGACCTCGGCGCATCGCTGGTCGCTCCAGTAGTCGCCGACGACGACAGGGTATGGGCTGGTGTGGCGGGTGATGCCCTTGCATACGGTGGGCAGCCCGCGCGCCAGGCGGTCCGCGTAAACGACGTTCTGTCCCTCGCCCTCCCAGCGCCCCAGGAAGTCCTGAAGCTGGGGGCTGAACAACGTCAGCACGCCGGAGGCGATCAGCGCGGCCGCCCCGACCTTGCCGGCGCGACTCATGGGTCGCACCGATCGTGAAGGGCTGCCATCTGAGCGTCGTGCAGCTCCTGGCGGCGCCGTTCTTCGGCCGCGATGGCCGCCCGCTCGCGCCGGTCGCGCCGGCGCTGGTAGTAGACGTTGGCCAGCGCGCCCAGTAGCGCGATCAGCACGCCGGTCCAGCCGATCCAGTTCACGGATGCTGCCCAGCCAACGACCCCGGTTACCGCGCCAGCCTCGGCGGTCCTGTTGGCGGCCGTGATTGCCGCGTCATCGAATTTCATTTGTGGATTCCTTTGGGGCATGGCTGCCTCCCTCGAGGACGAAAAAAGCCCGCCGGCGCTACCCGACGGGCTTTCAACGGTTGAACGAGGTCACACCAGCGCGGTGATATCCCGCACGGTCAGCTGCGAGATTTCAGCGATGGCCGGCGCCGTGGGCGTCTTGGATCCGTTCGCGGACAGGAACATGAGGTTGCCGTTCGCCGTGTTCGCAGGCGTCGTCGCCCTCACGCAAACGGTCATCTCGCCCTTTGCATTGGGGGGCGGCGACGCGAGGAACTCGTAGCCCGTCTGCGACCACGCTGCGTTGACCCAGTTGACAGACATCATCGACGTGAACATGCCCATCACCTGCGCCGCGGGCAGGTCCCAACGGATGCGCGCCGTGAACTCGAACACGCGGCCCGGCAGGATGTTCAGGAGGTTCGTGGAGAGCTGGCCGTTGGCCGCTGCGGCAGTGCCCCACGTCACCCGCTGCCATTTGCCAACATCGCCATCCACCAGCGAGGTGACGGCGGACGCCGGCATACCGCCCACGCGCTCCATGTATTCGGCCAGGCCGTCGCTGTTGGTGTCGGGGCAACACACCAGGAGAACGCAATGGGCGCCCGTCCATTTACCGACACCCTCGTAAAGCTGCGCTACGGCGCGCTGCATGACGAACTGACCGATGCGATGAATGAGCTGGTCAACAAGTGCAGCGCCGCCAGCAAGGGCGGCAAGCTGACCCTCACCATCGCGCTGAAGCCCGGCAAGGGCGGCCAGATGGAAATCACCGATGACCTGAAGGTCAGCACGCCCAAGGAAGAGAAGGGCAGCACGATCATGTTCGCCACGCCCGAGGGCAACTTGCAGCGCGAAGACCCGCGCCAGAAATCGCTGGAGGGCATCCGCTCGGTGGAGCAAGAGGCCCGCGAAATTCGCACGCTGTCGTCCGCCACGCCGGCCCAGGCCGCCGGCTGGTCACCTTTCCCACCCGGGCGTGAGCCCAAGCACAACCTTTCCCACAAGAGGAAACACATGGAAGACCTGAAAACCGCTTTGAACGCTGGCGCCGCGCTGGCCGAACCGTCCGAGGTGCACGGTGTGCCCTTCGTCGTCGTGCCCGAGGGCTACGAGTCCCACACCTTTGAACGGCTGCTGCCCGCGCCCACCCGCCACACCGGCCGCGCCACGTTCAACGATGCGGCAAGCTTCATCCGCTACGTGGGCGAGTACAGCGGCGCGGCAACCGCCCGCCTGTACTACCAGGTCACCCCGAGCCCGGCCTTTGTCGCGGTCCTGAATCACCGGACCGCGGGCAGCCCGAGCTGGGGCGATCACCGCGCCGTCTACAACGCGCCGCTGTCGCCCGAGTGGAAAACCTGGACGGCCAGTGATGGCAAGAGGATGAAGCAGGAAGAGTTCGCCCTGTTCATCGAACAGAACCTGCCGGACGTGATCATGCCGACCGCCGCCGAGTTCCTGGAGCTGGCGCAGAACTTCCAGGCCACCAAGGCCGTGAACTTCGCCAGCGGCACGAGGCTGGGAAATGGTCAAAACCAGCTCGTGTATGAAGAGACGATCCAGGCGCGCGCTGGCGAACGTGGCCAGCTCGAAATCCCCGAGACGTTCACCCTGGGCATTCCCGTGTTCGAGGGTGACGCGGCCTATTCGCTGATCGCCCGACTGCGCTACCGCATCCAGGATGGAAAGTTGGTCCTCTGGTACGACCTCGACCGCCCCCACAAGATCATCGACGACGCGGTGAAGCAGCTCCGCGTGGCGATCGAGGCCGAAACCGGCCTGGTGGGTTTCAACGGGACTCCGGCCTAAGAGCCGGGCGGCGCCTCACCCCCGTGGGGCGCCTCGGAGAAAGCGACCATGAAAACTACCCGTTATCCCCGCCGCCGCCCTTACCGTGCGGGCCGCATCGATCGCCGAGAATCCACGACCGCCTGGGTAGACCGAATGATCCAGCGCGGCGGCGTGGCACGGTCCGACGCGTTCCGACAGGGGATGCAGGTCGCCCACGCTCGGCGATACATGGCGGACCCGCTCGGCCGGTTCGGGCGGCCGGCCACCAACACTCCCGAGTTCGACCAGTTCCAGGCGGGCTATGCCCACGCCGAGGAATTGATTGCAAAGCAACTGTAGGAGCCAGCATGCACCAGCAATCCAGCACCACGGTGGCGCGCCCCGTGCGCCTGCTCACCCCGACCGTGCCGCGCCACGTCCACGAGAGCGCATGCGCCGCGCGCGACATCGCCAAGCGGCAGTACGACCAGCAGACGGTGGCGTTGCATCGCCGGTCCGTTGCCTATCTCGCGGCGATGGACGATAACCACCGCCTGCGCCAGTTGCTCGTGGCCCACGGCATCAACCCGGAGGCAGCATGACTTCGACGCTCAGTTTCATCGTGGGGATGGTCGTGGGCATGCTCTTCGGCGGCACGGTCGGCGTGGCCGCCGCCTGCATCTGCGCTGCGGCCCGCGACACGGACGACGCCCGGCCCGAGGGCGACAGGGCGGACACCGCCGCAGAAGAAGATGAGGCCTTTCGCGATATTAAACGACAGCAGCGTCGGCGTTCAGAAGGACCAAAACATGAGCCCTTGGACCAAAATCGTTGCGACGGCGAAGCCCAGCAGCACCTGGACCCAGAGGCGGTGGCCGAGGCCACGGGAGAGCCCCGCAGCGGCACCAAGAAGCGATACGCAGGCAGCACCAAGGAACGACAACTGGACAATCTGGGTCTGCATAATCTTCCCCCTATCCAGGCAACATGCCGGGTTCAATTTACGGGAAACACTACCGGGGAAGCAAATGGGTGCAGGGGGGGGAATCAGTCACCCTGCGGGCAGAGTGCTGCCTTGGTCGAGCGGCCGGCCTTTGATGCCGAGCGCCCCATCGCTGTCCACCACCGCAGCACCGCTGCAAGCAGGATGGAGGGAGCATGACCGCGGAAGTACCGGTGCGCACGCGGGCCTTGCCGCGTGTCCGCAAGGCCTGGGGCACCAGTGCCAACGTGGACGGCGAAGTGCTCCAGTACACCGAGGGGGAAATGTCTGACTTCGGCGACGCCTGCTACCAGGACGGGCACTGCGACGCGCTGGCGGCCGTCTCCCGCGCCCTGGCCGCCGCTGGGATGCCGATAGGCCCCGCCAGCTACTCGGCCGCGCAACGCGCCGAGGATGACGCGTGGGCCGAATATCGCGCTGGCCGCGGGCCGCACCCGGTGAGGCGGTGATGGCGCGCGAGTCGATCCAGACGGAGCTGGGCGAAGAATTGCAGTGCACGCGATGCCGCGAGTTCTGGCCCGCCGATGATGAATTTTTTAGCCGCACCAGCGACAACCGCGACGGGTTCAAGAGCTGGTGCAAAGCATGCCTGAACGCATACGACCGCGCCCGCGCGGCGCAGCGGAGATCCATGGAGGGAGCACGATGACCTACACCCTGGCACAGCTCGAACTGTCGGCCGGCGCCTACGGCGAAATCGCAGACAAGTTGCGCTTGGCCGGCTATGACCACGCCATCGGCGACGACGGCATGCTGGACATGACCGGCTTGGGCGTCACCTGCGGCGCGCCGGCTGGCGATCCGTCGCCGGAGTGCGATCCCACAGACATCTGCGCCGGCTGCCGGTGCAAGTTCGCGCGAAGGGGAAGGCGATGATGGCCCTTGCTCCAGATATCCCCGCAGGCTGCGAAATGACCCGCAACTGGGCCGTAACAGTGCGGGCCGAGGGCGCCGACATTCTAACCATCTCGTCCGAGCACCTGGCTGGCGTTGCCGACATCGCGCCCTGGGCATCCACGATCCGCGGGTGTGCGCGACACCTGATGGCGTTCGTCGGTCCACAGACAATCGACATCGACGCCATCGCGCTCGACGTGGCACGAGAAATCAAGAAGCTGGACCCGATCGCGATGCGCGGGGGGCATACGCAGTATCTGGCCGCCATCAAGGACCTGGTGGCCGACGGCATCCGCGCCGTCCTAGAAACCGAGGAAGGGAAATGAGCAACACCAGCCAGCACACCGAATCGCTCTTGAGGCTCGAACGGGTCATGGACCGTGTAGGCCTGGGGCGCACTTCCATCTATGACGAAGTGAAGGCGGGAACCTTCCCCAGGCCGGTCAAGCGGGGGAAGCGCTCCCTCTGGGTTGAGTCCGAGGTGGATGCCTGGATTGCCGGTGCGATCACCGAGTACCGAACCGGCAAGAATCCGTAGATGTCCGCTGACAGCCGCGACGCGGTGTACCCATGGGTGTACCCATGGAGCGGAAAAGACAAAGGCCTTAGACAGGTGGAGGTGTCTAAGGCCTTGATTTTATTGGTCGGGGCGGCGGGATTCGAACTCGCGACCCTCTGCTCCCAAAGCAGATGCGCTACCAGGCTGCGCTACGCCCCGACGGACCCGCATTGTACCCGATGCCAGGCCCCCTTACGGCCCGGCCGGCCATTTCTTGAACGCGGGCACCCAATGAATAGGTGGGCCAAAGGGATCGGCAGCAAGGCCCTCCACCCCGGAATGGCCGGTGCGCCGGGGTAATATCTTTCCATGCGGGCCGAGCCGCGTCCATCCGCCGGATGGGGCGCGGCGGCGGAATGGCCAAGGAGAGCTTCATGAACGAACAAGGGACCCTGGATCGCCTGGAACCGGGGATGGTGATTCCTTACGGCGGTAACCGGTATACCCGTGTGGATGCGGAGCTGGCGCGCGCCTTCCAGGCGGGTGACCGGCTGCTGGTGGTGCAGGAAAGCGGGGCGCTGCTGCGGATTCCCGGGCAGGTGGATGAGGTGGTCCGGGCACGGGTGGGCGAGGCGCGCGCGGCCTTCGAGGCGCTGGCGCAGGCACGGCCGGGCGCGGTGGACCGGTTCTACGAGACCTTCGCCGACGCGCTGGAGCGCGACGAGGTCTGGGCGCAGGTGGTGGCGGCCAACGAGGAGGACGTGCGGCGCGCGCAGCAGCGGGGCCGTTCGACGACGCGGTTGAAGGTGTCGGACAAGATGCGCGCCGCGATGATCGAGGGGCTGCGGGTCTGGCCGGGCCTGGCGGCGCAGGATGACCGGGTGCTGGGCCGGGTGGACCATGGCGACTGGCAGGTCGACGTGCTGCGGGTGCCGCTGGGCGTGGTGGCTTTCGTGTTCGAGGGCCGGCCGAACGTGCTGGTGGACGCCTGCGGGGTGTTGGCCAGCGGCAATACGGCGGTGCTGCGGATAGGCAGCGATGCGCTGGGCACGGCCAGCGCGCTCTTGCGCCATGCGCTGCGGCCGTCGCTGGAGGCGGCGGGGCTGCCGCAGGGGGCGGTCAGCTTGGTCGAGGTCGAGGACCGCGCGGCGGGCTGGGCGATGTTCAGCGACAACCGGCTGGCGCTGGCGGTGGCGCGGGGGTCGGGTACGGCGGTGATGCAGCTGAGCAGCGTGGCGCGGCAGGCGGGTGTGCCGGTCAGCGCGCATGGCACGGGCGGCGCCTGGCTGGTGGCGGATCCCAGCGCGGACGGCGAGCGTTTCGAGCGGGCGGTGCGGCATTCGCTGGACCGCAAGGTCTGCAATACGCTGAACGTGTGCTGCATCGTGCGCGAGCGGGTGGCGGACCTGATGCCGCGCTTCCTGCGCGCCATCGACGAGGCCGGGGCTGCCTTGAGCGGGGCACCGCGCCTGCATGTCACGCCTTCGGCGCAGCCTTTCGTGCCGGCGGAGCTGTTCGGGCGCCGCACCTTGGTGCGGCGTGCCGAGGGGGACGTGGACGAGCCCTATGCCAGCCCGTTGCCCGAGGCGCGGCTGGGGCAGGAGTGGGAATGGGAAGAGACGCCGGAACTGTCGCTGGTGGTGGTGGAGTCGGTGGACGAGGCGGTGGCGCTGTTCAATCGCTACAGCCCCCGTTTCGTGGCCAGCCTGATCGCCAGCGATCCGCAGGCGCACCAGCGTTTCCGGTTGCGTATCGATGCGCCGTTCGTGGGCGACGGTTTCACGCGATGGGTGGATGGCCAGTATGCGCTGGGCAAGCCGGAATTGGGGTTGTCCAACTGGGAGCATGGCCGCTTGCTGGGCCGCGGAGGCGTGCTGACGGGCGCCGATCTGGCCGCTGTGCGGCTGGTGGCCACCACGGCGCAGGAACA
This sequence comes from Pigmentiphaga sp. GD03639, assembly GCF_029845405.1. NCBI lineage: Bacteria > Pseudomonadati > Pseudomonadota > Betaproteobacteria > Burkholderiales > Alcaligenaceae > Pigmentiphaga > Pigmentiphaga sp. GD03639. The sequence goes on along the minus strand of NZ_JAOCLR010000053.1, from coordinate 12,430 downwards.
GCATCGCTAGATCGCCGTGTCCAAACGTTCCCTGGATATCGCCGCCATCGCGATGCTCGTGCTGCTTTGCGCGAGCTGGGGCGGGCAGCAGGTCGCGGTCAAGATCGCGCTGCCCGATTTCCCGCCTTTTCTGCAGATGGGCATACGCTCGGCCGGGGCCGGGCTGCTGGTGCTGTTCTATTGCCTGGCCACCGGGCGGGGCAGGCTGTTCGTGCGGGACGGCTCGCTGTGGCTGGGCCTGTTCTCGGGGCTGCTATTCTCCGGCGAGTTCGTGCTGATCTACCTGGGCCTGCAGTGGACCGACGCCAGCCGCACTTCGCTCTTTCTTTATACGGCGCCATTTTTCGTGGCGCTGGGGGCGACCTGGCTGCTGCCGGCGGAGCGCCTGCGCTGGCCGCAGTGGGTGGGGCTGGGCCTGTCTTTCTGCGGGACCGCCATCGTGATGGGTGTCCCGCGCGGGGCCACGTCGCCGCATGCGTGGCTGGGCGATCTGATGATCATCGGGGCGGCGGTGTTCTGGGCGGCGACGACGCTGGGCATCAAGGCCACGCGCCTGGCCACGGCACCTCCCGAGAAGGTGCTGCTGTACCAGCTGGCGATGTCGGCCGTGATCGGACTGGGCGCCGGCATGGTCACCGGCGAATCGGTGCGCGGGGTCAGCCTGGCGCCCGTGCTGGCGCTGACCTACCAGACGGTGTGGATCGCCGCCACGACCTTCCTGCTCTGGCTGCGGCTGTTGACGCTGTACCCGGCCAGCACGCTGCAGGCGGGCACGTCGATGTCGCCGCTGTTCGGCGTGGCCGCCGCGGCGCTGATCCTGCATGAACCGGTCGGGCCGATGTTCCTGCTGGCCGTGGCGCTGGTGGTGTCGGGGCTGGTGCTGGTGAACAGGCGCTAGCCGCCGGCGGCGCCCTGTGTGTTGACGTACAGCGCGTAGATGGACGTGCTGGCGGCCATGAACAGGCGGTTGCGGTGCCGGCCGCCGAAGCACAGGTTGGCGCAGCGCTCCGGCAGCGCGATGTGGCCGATGGCCTCGCCGTCCGGCGCGAACACGCGCACGCCGTCCAGTTCGTCGCTGCCCATGCCCCAGCCGCACCACAGGTTGCCGTCCACGTCCACGCGCAGGCCGTCCGGGGTGCCCGGTCCGGCATCGATGACGACGCGTCGGTTGGACAGTTTCTTGCCCGCCGCGACGTCGAAGGCCAGGATGCGGCGCGGCTTGGCGCGCGACTCCACCACGTACAGCACGGATTCGTCCGGCGAGAAGGCCAGGCCGTTGGGGCTGGCGATGTCGCCGGCGACGACCTCAGCCATGCCGGTGGCGGGATCGAGCCGGTAGAGGTTGGACGGCAGCTCCTGCCTGGCCGGAAGGCCCTGGTAGTAGCCGGCTATGCCGAAGGGCGGATCGGAGAACCAGACCGTGCCGTCGGACTTGACGACGACGTCGTTGGGCGAGTTCAGCGGCTTGCCGTCATGGCGGTCCATCAGCACGGTGACGGCGCCATCGTGCTCGGTGCGGGTCACCCGGCGGCCGCTGTGTTCGCAGGTGACGAGGCGCCCCTGCCGGTCGCGCGTCATGCCGTTGGCGTGGCCGGACGGCGAACGGAAGACGCTGACCGCGCCGCTGATCTCGTCCCAGCGCATGACGCGGTCATTGGGGATGTCGCTCCAGAGCAGGTAGCGGCCGTCGCCGAACCAGACCGGCCCTTCGTTCCAGCGGCAGCCGGTGGCCAGGCGCTCGACCGCGGCCGACGGCAGCCGGTATTGCTCGAACCGGGCGTCGAACGCGCGGATGGCGGGGTCGGGATAGCGCTGCGATGCCTGCCACATGGTGCCTCCTGGAGCGGGGCGCTGGTGGGTGCGCCCGGAGCTTCGATTGTCGGCGATCGGCGCGCCTGCCGCCAGTCCGCGCGATGGCAGCTTCTGCGTCGTGGGCGAGTAGATTTTTCACTTCCACCAGGAATCGCGGCAGGGGAAAGCCCGTGCCGGCCGCCTGGCACGAAGCCTGCTCGACCCATGCCATGGACTTCACCCATGCATCTTCCTCCGCCTTGACCGCGCTGGCCGGCGACGGGGCCGCCCCGGAACTGGTCTATGTGGACGACACCCGGCCCGGGTATGGCCGCAAGCTGTTCCGGGGCCGGTTCGTGTACGTGGACCAGCGGGGCGAGCGTATCCGCGACCCCAAGGAGATCGCCCGCATCAATGCCCTGGCCATCCCGCCGGCCTATGGCGAGGTGTGGATATGCCCCGACCCGGCAGGGCACATCCAGGCCACCGGCCGCGATGCGCGCGGACGCAAGCAGTATCGCTACCACCCGCAATGGCAGGCGGTGCGCGACGCCGACAAGTATGCGCAATTGTCGGAATTCGGCCGGGCCCTGCCGCGCATCCGGCGCCGGGTGCAGCGGGCGCTCGATGCGCCGGGGCTGGGGGAGGAAAAAGTGCTGGCCGCGGTGGTGCGCCTGCTGGAGGCGACGCTGGTGCGGGTGGGCAACCGCGCCTACGCCAGGCAGAACCGTTCGTTCGGCCTGACCACGCTGCGGCCGCGCCATGCGTCGCTGTCGGGCACGCGCCTGCGGCTGCGCTTCCGCGGCAAGAGCGGGATCGAACACGACGTCACCATCGCCGATCGCCGGGTGGCGCGGGTGGTGCGCCGCTGCATGGAGATTCCCGGGCAGACGCTGTTCCACTACCTGGACGAGGCGGGGCAGCCGCGCGGCATCGATTCGTCGGCCGTGAACGCCTATCTGCGCGAGGCGGGGCAGGGGGATTTCACGGCCAAGCACTACCGGACCTGGGCCGGCTCGGTGCTGGCGCTGGAGTGGCTGCGGCGCATGCCGCGCGAGGAAGGCGCGGCCGCGCGCCAGGCCGTGGTCGAGGCGGTGAAGGCGGTGGCGCAGCGGCTGGCCAATACGCCGGCGGTGTGCCGGGCCTGCTACATCCATCCGGCCATCATCGATGCCTATCTGCGGGGGGAACTGCCGGCGACCTGGCCCGCTTCCGGTCCGCGCGGGCTGAGCGCGGCCGAGCGGCGGTTGCTGGCGTTCCTGGACGGCCTGGGCTGATCGCCCTACGAGCGCGCCGGCCGCGCCCGCCGCCGCTCCAGCCAGGCACCCAGTTCGCCCACGATGCCGCGCCGGAAGGCCAGCACGCAGACGACGAAGATCAGGCCCGTGACGATGGTGACGGCGTCGCCCAGGCTGCCGAACCACGCGATGCCGGTCGCATTCGCCAGCGCGTTGCCCCATTCGCCGATCTTGTTCTCGACCAGGACGATGATGAGCGCGCCCACCATGGGGCCGGTCAGGGTGCCCATGCCGCCCACCAGGGTCATGAGGATGACGAGGCCGGACATCTGCCAGACCACGTCGCTGAGCGTGGCCGAGATGAACACCACCGATTTCGTCGCCCCCGCCAGCCCGGTCAGCGCGGCGGACAGCACGAAGGCCAGCAGCTTGTAGCGGTTGACGTCGTAGCCCAGCGAAGTGGCGCGCGCCTCGTTCTCGCGTATGGCTTTCAGGACCTGCCCGAACGGCGACTGCACCGTGCGGTAGATCAGGAACACGCCGAACAGGAATATCGCCAGCACGACGTAGTACAGCGCCATGTCGTTGCCCAGGTCGATGTGGCCCAGCAGCGTGCCGCGCGGAATGGCCTGCAGGCCGTCCTCGCCGCCGGTAAAGGGTGCCTGCAGGTAGAAGAAGTAGAGCATCTGCGCGACGGCCAGCGTGATCATCGCGAAATAGATGCCGCTGCGCCGGATGGCGAGCCCGCCCATGACCAGCCCGATCGCCGCCGCGACGGCCACGCCGAACAGGATGCCCAGCTCGGTGGGCAGCCCCCAGGTCTTGAGCGCATAGCCGGTGGCGTAGGCCGCGCTGCCCAGGAAGGCGGCGTGCCCGAACGACAGCAGCCCGGTGTAGCCCAGCAGCAGGTTGAACGCGCAGGCGAACAGCGCATAGCACATCAGCTTCATCGCGAAGATGGGATAGACGCCGAGGTAGGGCAGTACGCCCAGCCCCAGCACCAGCGCCAGGCAGCCGGCAAGGTGTCGGTTCATGTGGCTTTTCCAAACAGGCCGGCGGGCCGCGCGAGCAGCACCAGGGCCATCAGCACGAAGACGACGGTGTTCGATGCCTCGGGATAGAACACCTTGGTGAAGCCCTCGATCACGCCCAGGCCCAGGCCGGTCAGGATGGAGCCCATGATGGACCCCATGCCGCCGATGACCACCACGGCGAAGACGACGATGATCAGGTTCGACCCCATCAGCGGCGAGACCTGCTGCACGGGGGCCGCCAGCACCCCCGCGAAGGCCGCCAGCGCCACGCCGAAGGCGTAGGTCAGCGTCACCATGAGCGGGACGTTGACGCCGAAGGCCTCCACCAGCCGGGGATTCTCGGTACCGGCGCGCAGGTAGGCGCCCAGGCGCGTGCGCTCGATCACGTACCAGGTCGCCAGGCACACGGCCAGGGAGGCCAGCACGACCCAGGCCCGGTAGTTGGGCAGGACCATGAAACCCAGGTCGGTGGCGCCCTGGAGCAGTTCCGGCACGGGGTAGGACTGGCCCGAGACCCCGTAGAAGCTGCGGAACACTCCCTCGATCAGCAGCGTCAGGCCGAAGGTCAGCAGCAGGCCGTAGACATGGTCGAGCTTGTACAGCCAGCGCAGCATCGTGCGTTCGATCACGACACCCAGCAGGGCGACCGCCAGCGGCGCCAGCACCAGCATCCACCAATAGCCCAGCCCCAGGTACTGCAGGCCCAGCCAGGCCAGGAAGGCGCCGACCATGTACAAGGCGCCGTGCGCGAAGTTGATGACGTTGAGCAGGCCGAAGATGACGGCCAGCCCCAGCGACAGCACCGCATAGAAGGAGCCGTTGACGAGCCCGAGCAGCAATTGCCCGAGCATCGCCTGCAGCGGGACGCCGAAGATCGTCATGACTTCTTCAGCAGCGGGCACTTGGATTCGGCGGGCGTGGTGTAGACCTTGTCGCCGGGCAGCTTCTGCGCCACCTTGTAGTAGTCCCAGGGACCCTTGGATTCCTTGGGCGTCTTCACCTGGAACAGGTACATGTCGTAGATCATGCGGCCGTCCGCGCGCACGTAGCCGTCATGGGCGAACATGTCGTTGATCTTGTTCGACTTGAACCATTTCATGATGGTGTCGGGATCGTCGGTGCCCGTGGCCTTGACCGCCTTCAGGTAGAAGGACGCGGCCGAGTAGTCGGCCGCCTGCAGCGACGAGGGCTTGCGCTTGAGCTTCTGTTCGAACTTGGCGGCCCAGGCGCGCGACTCGTTGCTCTGGTCCCAGTACCAGCCATCGGTCAGATACAGGCCCTGCGTGGCGTTCAGCCCCAGCGTGTGGATGTCGTTGATGAACACCAGCAGGCCGGCGATCTTCATGGTCTTGGTGACGCCGAACTCCGCCGCCGCCTTGGTGGCGTTGATGAAGTCGCCGCCGGCGTTCGCCATGCCCAGGATCTGCGCCTTGGAGGCCTGGGCCTGCAGCAGGAAGGACGAGAAGTCGGAAGCCGCCAGGGGATGGCGGATGGACCCCACCACCGTGCCGCCCGCGGCCTTGACCACCGCGCTGGTGTCGGCTTCGAGCGAGTGGCCGAAGGCGTAGTCGGCGGTCAGGAAGAACCAGCTCTTGCCGCCCTGGGCCACCACGGCCGATCCGGTGCCGCGCGCCAGCGCGACCGTGTCGTAGGCGTAGTGGACGATGTAGGGCGAGCAGTCCTCGTTGGTCAGGCGCGACGAGCCGGCGCCGATGACGATGTAGGGAATCTTTTTCTCGGTGGCCACCTTGGCCATGGCCAGGGCGGTGGAGGAGTTGGTGCCGCCTATCAGGAGGTCCAGCCCCTGCTGGTCTATCCATTCGCGGGCGCGGGCCGAGGCGATGTCGGGCTTGTTCTGGTGGTCGGCGTACAGGACTTCGATCTTCTTGCCGTTGACCTGGCCGCCGGCGTCGGCCACGGCCATGCGGATGGCATCGGCCCCGGCCGGGCCGTCGATATCGGCATAGACGCTCGAGCCGTCGGTGATGAAGCCTATCTTGATGACGTCGCCGGAAATCTTCGGCGCCTGCGCCAGCGTCGGCGCGGTGGATCCCAGGACCAAACCGGCCGTGATGGCCGCTGCAAGGGCTTGCTTCTTCATGCGCGTCTCCTAAGAGGTACTCCTCATACGCCAAGCAGTTCGTGCAGGGTGTCCTGCTTGGCGGCCAGGTCCGACGATGCGAAGGCTTCGATCACGCGGCCGTGTTCCATCACGTAGAAGCGGTCGGCCAGCGGCGCGGCGAAGCGGAAATTCTGTTCCACCATGACGATGGTGTAGTTGCGCGCTTTCAGGGCCCGGATCATGCGTGCCAGGGCCTGCACGATGACGGGCGCCAGCCCCTCCGAGATCTCGTCCAGCAGCAGGAGGTCGGCGCCCGTGCGCAGTATCCGGGCCACCGCCAGCATCTGCTGCTCGCCGCCGGACAGCCGTGTGCCGGGGGAATGCCGGCGCTCGCGCAGGTTGGGGAACATCTCGTAGATTTCCTCGACCGACATGGCCCGTTCGCCGGTGCCGCGCAGGGGAGGGGGCAGCATCAGGTTTTCCTCGCAGGACAGCGAGGCGAAGATGCCGCGCTCCTCGGGGCAGTAGCCCACGCCCAGGTGGGCGATGCGGTGGGTGGGCATGCCTATGGATTCCACGCCGCCTATGCGCACCGATCCGCGGCGCGCGCCGGTCAGGCCCAGGATGGCGCGCAGCGTGGTGGTGCGGCCCGCGCCGTTGCGGCCCAGCAGCGTGACGACTTCGCCGCGCGCCACGTCCAGGTCCACGCCGTGCAGGATGTGCGATTCTCCGTACCAGGCATGCAGGTTCCGGATTTCCAGCGCCGGACCGTTCATGCGTGGGCTCCCTGCAGTTCGCCGTCCACCGTGCCCATGTAGGCCTGCATCACTTCGGGGTTGCGGGACACGGCGTCGTAGGGGCCCTCGGCCAGCACCATGCCGCGCGCCAGGACCGTGATGGTGCTGGCGATGGAAGACACGACCTTCATGTTGTGTTCCACCATCAGGATGGTGCGGCCCGCCCCGACCTTCCTGATCAGCTGGGTGACGCGGTCCACGTCCTCGTGGCCCATGCCCTGCGTGGGTTCGTCCAGCAGCATCAGTTCGGGCTCCATGGCCAGGGTGGTGGCGATTTCCAGGGCGCGCTTGCGCCCGTAGGGCAGTTCCACCGCCGGCGTGCCGGCGAATTCGGCCAGCCCCACCTCGTCCAGCAGTTCCATGGCGCGGGGATTCAGGCGGTCCAGCAGCGAGACGCTGCGCCAGAACCGGAAGGTGCCGCCTTCGCGCCGCTGCAGCCCGATGCGGACGTTCTCCAGGGCGGTCAGGTGCGGGAAGATGGCGGAGATCTGGAACGACCGGATGATGCCGCGCCGCGCGACCTGGGCCGGCGCCTCGCCGGTGATGTCGGTGCCGTTGAAAAAAATACGCCCGGAGGTGGGCGTCAGGAACTTCGTGAGCAGGTTGAAGCAGGTGGTCTTGCCGGCGCCGTTGGGGCCGATGAGGGCATGGATGCTGCCCCGCGCCACGCGCAGGTTCACATCCTTGACCGCGACGAATCCCTTGAAGGCCTTGCTGAGGTCCCGGGTTTCGAGGATGAGGTCGCTCATGGTTTCCTGTGTCAGGCTATGCCGCATGCGCCTGCTGCATTGTGTCGCAAATCCTTCTCTTGGGGGCCTAGGTGTTTGCCCGGAACCGCCGGACGGGGGAGGGGCGGCCTGGTGGTAAACTTGCGCGCTCCGGGGCGGCGGTAGCTCAATTGGATAGAGCACAGGCCTTCTAAGCCTGGGGTTACGGGTTCGATTCCTGTCCGCCGCGCCAATCCACGCATCTTTCCTTTCCCTCCGTCAGGCCCGCTTCTTGCGAACCGCTTCCCGTCACGACTACGGGAGACGCGCCTTGGACTGGCCTGGAATCTTCGCCTTTTCCATTCCGCCGCTCGAGACCCTGGTCCGCGGCACGGTCATGTATTGGCTGTTGTTCCTGTTGTTCCGGTTCGTCGTCCGCCGCGACGTCGGTTCGATGGGCATCGCGGACATCCTGCTGATCGTGATCGTGGCCGACGCGGCGCAGAACGGCATGGCCGGCGACGGCAAGAGCGTGACCGACGCGGCGCTGCTCGTGATCACGCTGGTCGCCTGGAACATGGCCCTGGACCGCCTGGCGTTCCATTTTCCGCCGGTGCGCCGGTTCGTCGATCCGGAGAAGGTCATGCTGATACGCAACGGCAGGAAGCTGCGCGACAACATGCGGCGGCAGTCGATCACCGACGAGGAGCTCGAGGCGAAGTACCGGCAGCAGGGCATCGAATCGATCGACGACGTGAAGGCCCTGTATCTGGAGGCCGACGGCAACGTCAGTGTCATCAAGCGGAAATGACGGGCGTCAGTCCGCGCCGTAGGCCATCGTCGTCATCAGGGCGAGGGCGGCCTGGCGGGAATCCAGGCGGGTGTGCTGCACCACGATGGGCACGTCCGATTCGATGACGCTGGCGTAGTCGGTGTCCAGCGGTATCGGTTCGGGGTCGCGCAGGTCGTTGAACCGAAGATGCAGCGTGCGCCGCGCAGGCACGAGGACGCGGTAGGGGCCGGCAGGCTCGCGGTCCGAAAAATACACCGTCAGGCGCACCTGGGCGGGAGCGTCGCCCGTGTTCAGGATGCAGGCGGTTTCATGGCTGGCGGTCTGGCGAGTGCGGTCGTCCCCGGAAGGCGGCAGATAGCCTTCGGCGATGATCCAGCGGCGTTTGCCCAGGGCTTGCATGTGCAGGTCTCCGAAACGGGGATTACAGCGAAACGCGCGGCCGCAGCCAGCGATATCCGTAGCCTCGCAGCCGCAGCCGGACCGGGTGGCCCGATGGGGCGTCGTAGGGGCCGTCGGCCATGACGTCCGTCATGTGCTGGCAGTCGGTGTCGTGCAGAGTGAACTGCACCTCCTCCGGCCCGAGGTTGGCCAGCGTCAGGACCGCCACGCCGTCGAGTTCGTGCCGCAGCGCCAGCACCTGGGGACATTCGATGGAGGCAGGGCGGCAGTGGCCGGCGCCTATTTCCCGCATGCCCAGGCGGGCGCGGATCATCTTGCCGGTACGGGTCAGCAGCGAGTCCTCGTCCAGCGATTGCGCGTAGACATTGACGTGCCGGTAGCCGTAGGGGTCCGAGTCGATCAGCGGCACCGCCAACCGCTCGGGGCGCGCGGCGGAAAAGCCGGCACCGGGTTCGTCCGACCATTGCATGGCGGTGCGCACCGCCAGCCGCTCGGGCAGCGACAGGTCGTCGCCCATGCCGATCTCCTCGCCATAGCGCAGGATGGGCGTGCCCGGCAGCGAGAACAGCAGCGCGTGCACCAGCGCCAGCCGCCGCTTGTCGCCGCCCAGCATGGGGGGAAGCCGCCGCCGGATGCCGCGATGATAGATGCGCATGTCGGGATCGGGGGCGAAGCAGTCCATGACTTCCCGCCGTTCGTCCTCGCTCAGGCGTTCCAGGTCCAGTTCATCGTGATTGCGCAGCCAGAGCGCGTATTGCGCGCCTTCGGGCGGGACGGGCTGTCCGGCCAGGGCTCGCACCAGCGGCTCGGCCTTCCCGCGCGCCAGTGCCAGGTAGAGGTAATTGTTGAGCCAGAAATTGAGCACCAGCGTCAGCCGGTCGCCCCGGCCGAAGTAGTCGACGTACTGCCGGGGAGGCACGTCCACTTCTCCCAGCAGCACGGCATCGGCCCGCCGCCGGGAGACGAAGCGGCGCATGTCGTCCAGCAGCCAGAAGCCGTCGTCGGCGGGATCGGGCGAGCGGGCGCTGTCTATCATGTGCGAGGCGGCGTCCACGCGGAAGCCCGAGACGCCAAGCCGCAGCCAGAAATCCATGATCCGCTCGACTTCGTGCCGCACGTCGGGATTGCCGAGGTCGAGGTCCGGTTCGTGCGAATAGAAGATGTGCTTGTAGTACTGGCCCGCCTGTTCGTCCCAGGTCCAGACGCTGTCCTCGACGGTGGGGAAGATGGGTTTCTCTTCGGTGGGCTCGGGGGTATCGGCCCAGACGTAGTAGCCGCGATAGCGCGACGTCCGGTCCCGGCGGGCAGCCTGGAACCAGGGGTGGCGGTCGGACGTATGGTGCACCACCAGGTCGATGATCACGCGCAGCCCCAGCTCCTCGGCCTTGGCCATCAGGGCGACGAAGTCGGGTAGCGCGCCGAAGCGCGGGTCGACCGCCAGATGGTCGATGACGTCGTAGCCGCCGTCGCGGAACGGCGAGGCATAGAAGGGGGTCAGCCACAGGCAGGTCACGCCCAGGCCGCGCAGGTACTCCAGCCGCTCCGAGATGCCTTCGAGGTCGCCACGGCCATCGCCGTTGGCGTCGCGGAACAGGCTGGGATCGACCTGGTAGATGATGGCGTTTCGATACCAGAGCGGCATCATGTCTCAGCTCCCGGTTCCAGCACCACGGCGTGTTCGCCCGCCAACTCCCCGCGAAAGCGCGAGCCCGGCGCCTGGCCGTCGCTGCACAGCGCGATGCGCCAGTCCCCCGGGGGATGGAAGCGCCTCGGCTGTGCGGCGAAGTTCACGCAGACCAGGCGGACGTCGTCGCCCCGGCGGCGCCGGAATGCCAGGACCTCCGGCGGGGAGTCGATTTCTTCCCAGTCGCCCAGCCGCAGTGCGGGGCTGGCCTTACGCACCGCCAGCGCCTGCCGGTAAAGATGGAGAATGGAGCCGGGGTCGGCCCATTGCCGTTGCGCCGAGTGCGACGCGGGGTCGGGCGGGAAGGGCAGCCACGGGGGAGCGCCTTCCCAGCCATGGGGCGGCGCCGCCGTCCAGGGGATGGGCGCGCGGCAGCCATCCCTGCCGCCCGGGTCGACCTGCCGCTGCGGATCGACGAGGGCGTCTTCCAGGCCAAGTTCCTCGCCCTGGAACAGGAATGGAGTGCCGCGCAGCGACAGCAGCAGGATCGCCGCCGCGCGCGCCCGGCGCAGCGAGCCGCCGTAGCGGCTGCGATGGCGGACGTTGTCATGGTTGGACAGCACCCAGGTCGGCCAGGCATCGGCCGGCCGCAGCAGGGCATCGACCTCGCGGATGCAGGTACGGAAGACGACCGGATCCCAGGGCGCATCCAGCGGCGGGAAGTTGAACGACATGTGCAGTTCGTCCCCGGCACCGTAGTACTGGACGACGCTGGCGGTCGAGCGGATGTTCACCTCGCCGACCAGGATGCGCTCGCCGGGATAGCTGTCCACCAGCCGCCGTATGCCGCGCAGCACCTCGTGGCTGTAGGGCTGGTCGTTGAAATCTGCCAGCGGCTCGCCGGCCAGGCAGCGTGGATGGTCGGCGAAGGTCGGATCCTTGCCGGTGCAATGGGCCACGTCTATGCGAAAGCCATCGACGCCGCGGTCCAGCCAGAAGCGCAGCACACCGTGCATGGCTTCCACCACCTCGGGATTGCGCCAATTCAGGTCGGGCTGCTGGGGCAGGAAGAAATGCAGGTAGTACTGGCCGCTTTTCTCGTCCCAGGTCCAGGCGCTGCCCGCGCCCAGCGCCGCCCGCCAGTCGTTCGGTTCGTCGCGCCAGATGTACCAGTCGCGCCGCGGGCTGGCCCGTGACGAGCGGGAGTCCAGAAACCAGGGATGCTGGTCGGAGGTATGGTTGGGCACGAAATCGAGCAGCAGGCGCAGGCCCCGCGCGTGGGCTTCGTCGATCAGCCGCTGCGCATCGCCCAGCGTGCCGAACAAGGGATCGATGTCGCAGTAGTCGCTGATGTCGTAGCCGGCATCCGCCATGGGCGAGCGGAATATCGGCGACACCCATACCGCGTCGGCGCCCAGGTCGCGGACGTGGTCCAGGTGGGCGAGCATGCCGGGAATGTCTCCCACGCCGTCGCCGTTGGCATCGGCGAACGAACGGGGATATATCTGGTACACGACTGCATTTTTCCACCAGGCTTCATCGGAGCGCGTGCCATTCATGCGGTTTGCCGGCCTTGTCCTTGTCGGGGCGAGTGGTCCAGCAAGTGATATTCCCAAGGGAAATCCGGAAGGCAGGTGGGTACCCTAGGCGGGCGGCGGTTGAACTTTCTCCGCCGTGGCATTGCCTCATGGGTGTACCGTCTGCAGGAGACTTCTATGTCAGAAGGCGCAGGAGAGCACTACAAGGGTTATTACATCCGTACCGTTGCGCGCGCGGTCAATCATCCCCGGGAAGGCATGACGTCGCTGTTCGAGGGTGTCGCCACGATATCGCTGGACCCGGGATCGCAATACCACCCCGTTCCTCCCGACCAGCACCTGGGCGACGACCAGGTGTTCGGCACCGAATTCGAAGCCCATCGATATGCCGAAAAGGCCGCCAGGCGCTACATCGACAAGCTCGAAAAAGGAAAGTAGCGCCACGGC
>NZ_JAOCLR010000052.1:0-24125 GCF_029845405.1 Pigmentiphaga sp. GD03639 | reverse complement strand
GCCGCCCTCAAACAGTTGGGCCCTTGCTTCCCCGCCAACCCCATCCCCACCGGCGGCTCCGAATGCGCCCGGCCCCCCCTGCCTGCCCCCTCCGCGCCAGACAAGACCTGCACCCTGAGTCGCGTGGATCAAACGTAGTTAACCCATCCAGGGCGAGAATCGTGGCAACGCAAAGCCGCAGGCCTTGGTTGGTGTGGCGGGGCCGCCCAGCCCCCGGGGCGCAGCGAAGCCGGTCCCGCTGCGCGGGACTTCCCGGTTTGGGTGGGCCCGGCGGGGCGGGCGCAGAACTCGGGCGGGAACAGTCCCCCGGACTGTTCCTAAGGCCGCCCTCAAACAGCTGCGCCCTTGCTTCCCCGCCGAGCCCACCCAAACCGGCGGCTCCGAATGCGCCCCGGGGGCTGGGCGGCCCCGCCACACCAACCAAGGCCGGGTCAAGAACTCGAATCTCTCCGCAATGGATATCACCCCCGCACCACGCCGGCGCCCCGACGACGACCGAGGAGAAATAAGCAATGGGACTACTCGAAAGCGCGGCCGGCACAGCAGCGGACAAAGCCGATAGCGTCGCCGGCAAAGACTCCACCCTAGGCGGACTGATCGACGACGTCGCCGGCAAGCTCGGCGGCGGCGCCGGCGGCGTCCCCAGCGGCACCCCGTACTACTACGCCCGCGAAACACTCAACGACAAACTCGGCCAACCGCAAAAACTCTTCCTGAAACCGACCGCCCAGGGCTCCGAAAGCCAATCCTCGGACGAGAACCGAGGCAGCCGCCCCATGCCCATCGAATTCATCCACTTCGGCAAGGTGCACGGCGACATGAACGACACCTTCGCCGGCAAAGGGCCGCCGGGCCACGGCGTAGGCTGCCGCGACGCCCTGCTGCGCGAGACCATGCTGCTGTTCAGCTTCGTCGATGCCGCCAAGCACGTGCTGGAAACCAACATGCAGGGCGCGATCGGCAACGCCATGGAAACCGTCGGTTCGCTGCTGGGCAGCGGCCAGAAGTCCGCGGCGGTCGGCCCCGAGCAATTCACGCCGCTGCTGGTCAAGATCCAGGCCACCGGCGACAAGCTGAACGTCGGGTCGATCGATTACCCCACCCTGCACCAGGCCGGCGTGGACCTGCACCAAGTACGCGCCGACTTTGCCGTGCTGTGCGCCTCGGCCTTCAAGCCGGGGGCGGGCGGAGGCGCGGGACTGCCGTCGCTGCCCCTGCCCGGGCCGCTGGGCGCCGTTGGCGGGGTGGGCGGATTCATTGCCGACATTCCCAAGTACCTGTTCAAGGCCCAGGATACGTACAAGGCCATGTTCCAGGCGGCGCGCGCGGAATACGAAGCCGGCATCGAGGAAGCCTGCCGGGCCTTCTCCGTGGCGGCGATACGGGACGGCCGCGAACCTACCTTCGGCATCTGGTTCTTCGAGAAGGGAGCGCCGGACGCGCAAGGCGCGGCCCCGCCCGAGCCACCCAAGACCTACGCCGACAATCCCCTGGGCAAGGCCGAGAAGGCCGTCGACGATGCCCAGGACAAGATCGAGGAGGCGCAGGAAAAGGCCAAGGGTGCCCAGGAATCGCTGACCGACTGGCTGGAGACGGCGGGCGCCCGCACGCGGCCGGGCACCGCCGCCCTGGCCGCGGCCTTCGCCACGCTGGCGGGCGGCACGCGCTGGAACGAGCCCCGTACGGATCCCAAGAACCTCGACAAGATCGTTCCCGCGCCGGTGCTGATTTCGCGCGCGATCGCCCAGGGCACCGGCATCCAGCCCTTGCCCGGCTTCGTCGACACCGTGGTCCAGGAGATCGCCAAGGCCTCGGTCGCCATTCTCGAGCGCGTCTACACCAACCTGCTGCTGGCAGCCGGAGACGGCGATCTTCGCGTACTGACCGCGCTGTCCACGCGCGAAGCGCTGAGCAAGTTGATCGTGGACCTCGTGTTCAAGCTCGCGGGCTTTCCCCCTCCTGGAGACAACAAGAAAGCCGAAGGCGAGACCCAGCTCGGCAAAGTCAGCATGGGCAAGCAGCAATTGCTCAACAAGGGCGCGGAACTGTTGCGCGACTTCCTGACCAGGCACGCCGCCCACCTGGACGTCATCATCGATTTCATCGCCGAGGAGCTGAGCGCGGAATTGCAGAAGATGCGTGGACAGGCGCTCAGCAAGGATGCGCGGACCATGGAGATCTGGCTGGGCCGGTTGCCCATGCTGCTGGCCCTGCAGGTTCGCAATACCTTGTTTCCGCTGTTCAACCTGCTGCTCGATGCCTTCGGCCTGGGCGACACCGTGGGTCAGACCGTCTGGAATCCGGTGCGCGACAAGATCAAGCAGGCCACCGGCATGGTCCAGGACGTCAAGCACACCAAGGACAATCTCCTCGAAGCCACGGAACAGGCCAAGGAAAGCGGCAAGAAGATGGACGACGCGGTCAGCCAGCTGGGCGACAACAAGTTCAACTTCCTGGATCCGGCCAACAGCGCCAAGGACATGAAGGACAAGGTCGGCAACGTCGACCGGGCACGCAAGGACGGCGTGCAGGACGTCCTGGACAAGGCCACGGGCGCGGACGAAGACAAGGCCAGGTCGCTGCTTGCCGGCGGCGACGAGGATGCGCCGCCCGCCGGCGATGCCCCCTTCAGCAATATCCGGGTAAGCGACAGCGCAGCGGTCCGGCCCGAGAAGCCCGACATCGATCAGGTCGGCAAGGTCGTACTGGGCACCGAGGCGGCATAGCGGCGGCTAGTTCGGCCCGCCCTGGTCAGGGCACCAGTTCGGTCACCTGTCCCGGCATGGTGATGGTGATCACCCCGCCCCAGTTGCACATGCAGGTCGACGTGTTGTTCAGGACCGGCTGGTTGGCCAGCATGACGGTGGGCGAACCGGGTGTCCAGGGCGAACTGGTCGCGGGCACGCAGGGCATGGGGGTGAGCACGCCCAGGGCGGCGGAGGTCGCCGAGGCGACCGTAGGATTGCCAAGGCTGGCGCACATGCCGAAGGGCATGATGTTGACCATGGGCTTGTGGTCCATGATGTTGGCCGCCGGCTGGTTCGAGGACATCATCCGATTGACGGGCAGCACCACCAGGGACGAGGGCGCCAGACCGAAGCTGCATTGCAGCAGCGCCCCATTGACGACGTGCATGGCCATGGCGGTCCTCCCGCAGCGCGCCGGAAACCGGCGCGCGGCTACGAGCCGGTGGCGATGATTTCCACGCGCCGGTTCTCGGCGGCACGCGGATCGGCCGGATTCAGCAGTTCGGTCTGGCCCTTGCCCACCGTGCGCAGCCGCGCGGCGTCGACGCCATGGCCGACCAGGTAGGTCTTGACCGAAACGGCACGGCGCTGCGACAGGCGCATGTTGTAGTCGGCCGACCCCACCCCGTCGGTATGGCCCGCCACCGTGAACGTGCGGCCCTTCAGCTCATCGGAGGCCAGGGCGGCGGCCAGGTTGTCGATGGACCGGCGCGAGCTTTCGGCGATCTGGTCCGAGCCGAACGCGAACTGGATCTGCATGGAAATGGCGGCCGGCGCGGCGGGGGCGGGCGCGGTTTCGGGCATCGCGGTGGCCTGGGACGAAGCGCCGGGACGCAGCGCGCGCGTGCGCACGCCGGCGGTGGCATCGTCGCCGCCGCCGGCCTTGAGCTGGTCGATGATCTGGTTGATCGAGGGGGTCTCGGTGCCGAAGTTGCCGGACTGGGCATGTGCCGGGTGCGGGATCGCAAAGGCGGCCGCGCAGGCCAGGGCCGCGGCGGCGAAAGAGCTCGGGGGAAAAGCGCGGGGCCGGACGGAGGTTTTCATGGCGCGCACTCCAGGAAGATGGGCAGGCGGATGCCATAGTGTGCGCAAATCCCCGATCCGGATCGATATGCCAAGCGGCCTATTCCATCGCCTACGGACGTGGCGTCCCCCGGCGGCCGGCCTGCCGGCGGCATAGACCCTCTGCCCTATCGCCGCGCGCGCCGGGCTTACGTAGATTGCGGATACCGCTTTCACGAATCTTCGCAACGTGCTCCGAACATCCGCGCCGCCTCTGTTGCCGCTCCTGCGCCGGTTGGCCGTCCTATGGCTGGCCGCGCCATTGGCCGCGTGCTGGGCGGCCGACATGACGCTCATCCTGGACGATACGGCGCAGCAGTACGGCGAATTCGCCGCGCAGCTGCGCAGCGTCAACGCCGCCTCGCACCGGCTGACCCAGGGCAAGGTCGATATCGTGCCTCTGGACTCGCTGCGCCAGCTCGGCGCGCCACAGGCGGCCGCGCCGAGGTCCGGTCCGGACGACGGCGATTCCGTCCTGGCCGGCGTGCGCACGCGCAGCGCGCGCGGCTCCATGCTGCCCGATACGGCGTCATCGGCCTCCCCCCCGCCCCCGGCGCGCGCCGAGGGCAGCGACCCGGGCGTGCTGGTCGCCGTGGGCCCCCGGGCTGCCCGGGCCGTGGTCCAGCGCGCCGGCAGCGAACCCGTCCTGCTGGCCTTGCTGGGCCGCCTGGAATACGAGGAACTGCGCGCCCTGCCGGCGCTGCGCCGCCCCGAACGCGCCATCGCCGTGCTGCTGCGCGACCCGGCCGCGGCCGAGCAGCTCAGCCTGATAGACGCCGTGCTGCCCGGCAAGCGCCGCGTGGGCGTGGTGACCGCGCCCCAGGCCGAACCGCTGATGCGCGAGCTGGCCAGCGCGGCCCTGGCCTGGCCCGCCCAGCACCCCTCGCGCGGCGGCCGGCCCTGGGCCATCGCCGCGGCCGACGCCCCCGACGCCAATGCGCTGACCGGCGCCTTGCAGGTCGTCGTTCCCGCCAGCGACGCCCTGCTCGTGCTGCCCGACCCGGTGGGATCAACGTCCGCCGCGGCCCTGTCGCTGCTGCAATCGGCGGCCACGGCCAACCTGCCCGTTTTCGCCACCAGCGAGGCCATGGTGCGGGCCGGCGCCGTGGCGGCGCTGGTCCCCGGCAACGCGCAGCTGGCCGAGCAGGCCCATGCCCTGGCCGTGCGCCTCAGGCAGGCGCCCCCCGGTCCGCCGGTGGTCGAGGCGCCGCGGCGGTTGACGGTACGCACCAATCCCCACGTGGCCAAGCGGCTGGGCCTGGCCTTGCCGCCGGACGAGGCCTTGACCGCGGCCGTGGCGCGCCGGGACTAGGCCTGTTCCGCTCCATGGCTCTCATGCTCCCCGCCGCGCTTCGATCGGACAGTCTGCAACGGGACCTCATACGCCTCGGGGTGCTGCCGTGCGCCACCGCCGCCGTGGCGCTGACCCTGTGGTTCACCCACGAACGGCTGGACGCGCTGGAGCAGGCCTTCCGCGCCAACGGCGCGGCGATCGCCCGGCAGCTTGCCGTGGCCAGCGACCTGAGCCTGTATGCGGGCGACGTGGAAACGCTGCGCGACCTGGCCGAGAACATGGTGGCCAAGGGGATCGCGTCGCGCGTGGAGATTGGCAACGGCGCGGGCATCGCCATCGCGGCGGGGCCGGAGTCCGGCAAGCTCAAGCACGCCCGCCCTTTCGCCGAACCGGTGCGCCTGCGCGCCACGCGCGGCCTGACCGACTACCCCCGCCCCGGCGGACCGGCGCTGGACATCGGCACGGTGCGCGTGTTCCTGGACGATGCCCAGCACCGGAGCGCGCGCGCCGCCTCGATGCTGGCCGGCGGCCTGATAGGCGGCACGGCCCTGTTGCTGGCCTGGCTGTCGGCCCGCCACATGGCACGCGCCGTCGTCCGGCCGCTCAAACGGATCTCCGCCACCGTCTCATCCTTGCAGGAAGGGAAGCTGGACGCCCGCTGCGGTCCGTGCGGCCGCAACGAGATCGCCGCCCTGGCCAGCGACGTCGACCACATGGCGCAACGCCTGCAGGACGCCTACTCGTCCCAGGAAGAGCGCATCCAGGCCGCCACCCAGGAGGCGCTCGCGCGGCTGTCGCAGGCTGAACAGGCCACGCGTTCGCGCACGCGCTTCCTGGCCACGGCCAGCCACGACCTGCGCCAGCCGGTGCATGCGATGGGACTGTTCATCGACGGCCTGCTGCCCACCGCCAGCCCCGCGCAGTTGCCCGCCATGCAGCGCCTGCAGGAAGGCACCCAGGTCATGAGCGCGCTGCTGGACGCGTTGCTGGACATCTCGCGGCTCGACGCCAACGTGCTGTCGCCGTCCTATGCCCCGGTGCGCGTGCGCGACCTGTTCGACCAGCTCGACGCCATGCATGGCGCGGTCGCGCGCGAGGCCGGCGTGGAGCTGGTGTGGCGCGACCGCGGCCGCGCGGTCATGACCGATGCGGGCCTGGTCATGCGCGTGCTGGACAACCTGGTGCGCAACGCCGTGCGCCACAGCGAAGGCGGCAGGGTGCTGGTGGCGGCCCGGCGCGACGGCGCCGCCACCCGGATCGAGGTGCGCGACAACGGCATCGGGATCGCGCCCATCCAGCAATTGCGCATCTTCGAAGAGTTCTACCAGGTCGCCAATCCGCAGCGCGACCGGCGCAACGGCTTCGGCCTGGGCCTGTCCATCTGCGCCCGCATCGCTCGCCTGCTGCAGACCGACATCGGCGTGCGATCCGCCCTGCGCCGGGGCAGCACATTCTCGCTGCTGCTGCCCAGCACCGACGCACCGCCCGTGGCGCCCATGGCCGCCGCGTCCGAGACCGCCGGCACGACCTCGCTGGACCTGGACTGCCTGCTGATCGACGACGACGAGGCCATCCAGGAAGGAACGGCCCACCTGCTGCGGCAATGGAACTGCCGCGTGGACCAGGTCCTTACGGCCGGCGACGCGCTGCGCAAGCTGCGCGACGCCAGCCGGCGCTACGACGTGATCCTGTGCGACCTGCAACTGGGCGACAGCGACGACGGGCTCGCGCTGCTGCTGCAGGCGCGGGAGCTGCGGCCGCGCGCCACCGCCATCATGATCTCGGGCACGACCACGCCGGACATCCTGCAGCGGGTACGGGAAGCCTCGGTCACGCTGTTGACCAAGCCGGTCGCGCCGGCCAAGCTGCGAGCGCTGCTGGGACGCTGGACGCCGACCGGACGCGGCGCCCGGTCGGCCAGTCTCTAGGTCCCGTTCCCCCTAAAAATCCGAGCAGGCGTTGCGGCGATCGGTGGACACGCAGTTGCTCAGGTTCGGCCGTGTCCGCACCCGGGACCATTCCCGGGCCAGCACGTCGCCCGCCTGCTCGACCCGGTCGCCGGCGATCGGCCCGGTGGCGAAGCACATGGCCACGGGGGCCAGGTTCCGGTCGTACAGATAGGTGGTCGGTATCTCGCGCTGAAGGTCCACGCTGGGCAGGGTGTAGCTGTTCACGGTCAGCACGCCCGGCACGACGTTGATCAGATATCCCTCGGCCGAGACGAAGGGTGTGACCGCGGTCACGGCATAGGTGCCGGCCGGGCTCGACGCGGTGGCGGCCGAGCCGGCCGTGCCGCTGATGCCCGCTCCGGTATCGCCCAGAATCAGGCCCTCCAGTGTGTAGCCCAGGGCGGGATTGCCGATGCCGGCCGGCCGCGAGGCGCTGTCCAGCGTCACGGTCACCGTCGGTTGTTGTCGGTAGATGAAGTGGTTGTCCGCGTCGGCGATGGATGCGCCATAGGCGCGGCCGTACAGGTTGGGCAGCGTGCCCGAGCCGGCCATGCCGCCGCGCGTCTCGCCCTCCCAGGTGTCGGCCCATACCCGCCAGCGCCCGGAAGTATCGATGCGCGCGCCGTCCGGATTCTGGAAGCGCGCCGCCGCCACCAGGTCGGCGGTGCCGCCGGTCACGCCGGCATCCAGCGTCAGGTCGCCGGACTGGGTCCGCACGACCGTGGTGGCGGCGGAAATGCCTCGTTCCGAGCCGGCCACCACGCCTTCCCCCGCGCCCAGTGTCGGCAGCGTGACTTCGCCTATGCGCAGGGCATCCGCGTCGGTGTAGGCGAACCCGCCGCGCGCCCCGCCCGCCACCGTGCCGACGCGGTTCGATGCCTGGTCCAGGACGACGCTGCCGTCCGTGCTGCGGGCCGCCAGTTCGTCGGCGATGATCGAGCCCGACGCATTCTGGCCGATGTCGCCGCCGGCAAGCAGCGCGACCGTGGCGGCCTGCACGGACTGCCCCAGCGTCACGTTGCCGGCGTCCGCCTGGAGCACCATCGACCCGGCCGCGGCCGAGGCGGCGGCGATGGACAGATTGCCCGAGGTGGCCCGCACGAACGCATCCTGGGCCATCACGCCCGAGGCGGAGACCGCCTGCGGCGCGCCCGCCGCATCGAGCATGCTGGCCGCCACGGCCGTCACGGCCAGGTCGCCGGTGCCGCGATAGGCCAGGCTGCCGGCTGCGCTGCCCGCCAGCGCGCGCACGTCGTTGCCGCCGTTCTCCAGCCGCACGTCGCCGCCGGTCGAACGCGCCAGCAGCGCATCCGCCGCGATGCCGCCGGACGTCGATTCGGTGATCCCTCCCGTGGCGAGCAATGCCACGGTCCGGGCCCGCACCGCGGCGTTCACGGCCACGGCGCCGGCATCGGCCTGCAGGCTGGCGGCATCGGTGGCCGTCACGCCCGAGGCGACCGTCAGGCTGCCCGTCCGCGCCGCGACCCGCACCGTGCCGGCCTGCGCACCGGCCACGGTCGATGACGACAGCCCACCCCCCGCATCCTGGGTGGCGACAGTGGCCTCGCCGACGGTCAGCGCATTCGCGTCCGCGTAGCGCAGCTCGGTGGCCGCACTGCCCGCAAACACGCCGGCGTCGTTGCCGGGGGCGGTCAGCGTCACCGACCCGGCCGTCGACCGGGCCGCCAGCGTGTCCGCCGTGATGCCGGCGCCGGCCTGCTGGCCGATGTCTCCGCGGGCCAGCAGGGCCACGGTTCGCGCCTGCAGCGATTGCCCGACTTGCACGCTTCCCGCGTCCGACTGCAAGGTCAGCCCGTTGGCTGCGTTCGAAGCCGCCTGGACCGACAGGTTGCCCGTGGTCGCCTGGACGATCGCATCGGTGGCCGTCAGGCCCGAAGCCGCGACGGTCTGCGGCGTGCCGCTGGCGTCCAGCGCCCCCGCCGTCACCGTTGCCACCGCCAGGTCGCCGCTGCCGCGATAGCGCAGGTCGCCCGCGGCGGATGCCGCCAGCGTACGCACGTCATTGCTCCCCGCCGCCAGTTGGACGTCGCCCGCCGTGGACCGGGCCAACAGCGCGTCGCCGGCAATGGCGCCGGCGGCGGCCTGCGTGATGTCGCCGCCGGCCAGCAGCGCCACCGTGCGCCCCTGGACCGCGGCACCCACTCCGATCGCCCCGGTGTCGGCCTGCAGGCTGAGCAGGTCGGCGGCCGAGACGGCGGCGGCGACGTCCAGATCGCCCTTGCGAGCCGCGATCTGCGTCGTATCGGCCGAGATCCCCGACGCGGCAACGGCCTGCACGTTGCCCGCGGTGTCATGGCCCACGACGGCGGCATTTCCCAGGGTCAAGCCGTCGGCGTTCGCATACCGGAAATCGGTGGCCGCGCTGCCCGCCAGGATCCCGACCCGGTTGCCCGCGTCCGTCAGCGTCACGCTCGCGCCGGTCGAACGGGCGACCAGCGTGCCGGCGGTGATGGCGGCGCCCGCCTGCTGGCCGATCGCGCCGGCCGCCAGCAGGGCCACCGATCCGCTGTCCAGGGTCCGGTTGACCTGGATGGCGCCGGCATCCGCCTGCAGCGTGATGGCCGTCGGCGCGGTAATCGCGGCATTGGCCGTGATGTTCCCGGCACGGGCCTGCACGATGGCGCGGTCGGCCGAAATGCCATCCAGCGCCCGGGTCTGCACGCCGTTGGTCGCGGCGTCCATGCCCAGGGCCGACACGTTGCCGACCGCGATGCCGTCGGCATCGACGTAGCGGAAGTCGCCCGCCGCGCCGCCGGAAACCGTGGCCACGGCATTGCCCGCGTTGGTCAGCACGACGTCGCCCGTGGCCGACCGTGCCGCCAGCGCGTTCGCGGCGATCGCGGCGGTGGGCGATTGGGTCACGTTGCCGCCCGCCAGCAGCGCCAGCGTGCCGGCCGTCACGCTGCCGCCCAGCGCGATCGCCCCGCCTCCTTCGTTCTGCAGGGTCAGGTTGCCGGCCGTGGCCACCGGCCCGTCCACCGAGATGTCGGCGGCGTGGGTATTGCTGCCGACGATGACGTTGGGCGCATCCAGGTTCCCCATGTCGGCGTCCGACAGCGAGAACCCGTTGCCGCCCGCCCCGCCCACGGAAATCCGGGTCGCCGTGTGGTCGGTGGCATTGCCCGCGGCATCGACGCCGCCCGGCCGCAGGTTGATCGACGCACCCGACCGCACCGAGGCCGCGAGCGCGATCGCATCGGCGCTGCCGTCGTTGTCGGCCCGCAGGACGACGCCTTGCTGGCCATCGATGGCATGCGACGACAGTCTGGACGAGCCGCCTTGCAGGTCTATGCCGGCGCCGCTGCCTTCGGACTGACCCGCCACGCGCACCCGGCCGGCCTGCGCGACCAGCGAAGAGTCCTCCAGGATCACGCCGGAAGCGGTCGTGCCCGCCCCCCGCGCCAGCCCGCGCACGTCCACGTCGCCACTGGCGGACTGCACGTGCGCCCCTTCCATCCTGACGCCTTCCGCGCCCGTCGACGAATCGCCGCCGCCGATGCCGACGATGGCGATGTTGCCGGACGTGGTCGTAATGATGGTGTCGTCGCTGCTGCCCGACGTCATCTGCACGCCCTCTCCATAACTGGAAGAGACGCCGCGCACCGTGACGCTGCCGCTGGCCGCGTCGATGCGTCCGCCTTCGATGTCCACGCTGGCCACCCCGTCGCCCGCGCCCCGCAGCAGGACGTTCCCGCCGGCGCCGGCATCGCTCTGGCCGACACGCGTGTCGATGACGCTGTCCACCAACCGGATGGCCGGCCCGCGATTGGAGCTGGCGCTGCCCGCCACCGGGTCGCTCTGGCCATACAGGCTGACCGATCCGCCGTTGGTGGTCAGCGTCGCGTTCTGGAAGGCGATGGACTGATCGCCCGACAAGGTGCCGCTTGCGTTGCTGTTGAACGCCAGGTCGAGCGCGCCCGCCTCGGACACGATGCTGAACGAATCGCCTCGTATGCCGCGGTACGCGTCCAGCGCGAACGCCAGCGGCGCCGCGCCGGTCGTGCGGCGGATATCCACGCCGCTGGCTATGGTGATGTCGCCGCCCGTGCCGCTGCCGGCCCCCGTCCCTATGCGTACGCTCGTGCCGGCATCCAGGGCGGTGTTGATGCTGGAATCCTGGATCGTGGTGTCGGCCACCGCCTCGAAAGGATCGGCCAGCGGCGCGCCCGGCCCGGTGCCGTGGACGATGCGGACGTCATAGGGATCGACGATCCAGTTTCCCGCCGCGCCGGTGACGGTCCCGGCATTGACCCGGACGCCGCTCGCGTCGACGCCGCCGCCGGAAGTCTCGATCCGTCCGCCGTGGCCCGCGCCCGTGCCCCGGGCCTGGAGCGAGCCGTGGACGCGCAGGCCATCCTGCCCCGTCAACAGTACCTTGCCGCCATCGCCCTCGGCGCCGGTCGAGTTCGCCTGCACGCGCGCGAAATCGTCCACGGCCGCCACGGCCTCGGCCCGCACCGTCACGTCGCCTCCGCCGCCGGCGCCGTCGGCCAGCAGCGCGGTGGCGCCCAGCACGCCCACGTTGCGTCCGGTGACCTCGATGCTGCCGCCCCGGCCGTCCGCGCTGCCGGCGTCCACCTGCAGCGTCGCGCCCACCTTGGTCGGTTCGCCCGCCAGCCAGACGTCGCTGTCGCGGCCGGCGATGCGTATGCGGCCACCGTCGGTGGCGATGTCGGGCGCCGTCCCGCCCGGCGCCTCCAGGGCCTCGACGCTTTTCTCGATGCGCACGCCGCGCGCGGCGATGGTGGTGAAGGTCGCCCCCGAGGCGCCGTCGCTCTGGATGAGCAGGCCGTCGCCGCCCGCCGCCCCGGTGATCAGGATGTCGCGGCGCGGACCGGCCAGCACCCGGGTGTCGAGCATGTGCACGCCATCGACGGCCTCGATGGTGTCGTAGCCCAGCACGCCGAAGATGTCGGGCGACTGCGTCAGCGCGTCCAGGTTGGAGCCCTTGCCGTCGATCGTCACGTCGCCGCCGGCCGCCAAGGTGGTGTTCCGGATCGCCACGCCGGCTTCCGGGACCTCCACGGGAAGATTGTCGGCCAGCGTGGCATTGGCCGCCGTGCCGATGATGGTGATGTCGCCCGCCGCGTTCAACTGGTGCTGCGTGCCCCCTTCGCGGCGCCCGTCTATCCGTACGCCCGCCGCCGCCACGCCGCCGTGGCCGGTTATCGTGATGTCGCCGCCCGCCGCCACGCCGGTCCCGCTGAGGGTGACGCCCTCGCCCCCTTCCACGCCGCGGCCGGACGTCGCGTCGACGGTGGTGATGCCGGCCCCCGCGGCGGCCAGCGAACCGCCCGCCGAGCAGGCATCGTCGGCGCACAGCGACACGTCGCTCCAGCCGACGAAGATGCCGGCGCGGCGGGTCTGCGCCCGGCCATTCACGAAGGACGTGCCGCCGGTGGCCTTGCCGTTGGCGGCATCGCCTTGCCCGAACAGGCGCAGGTCGCCACCCCGGGTAGCGATGGTGGCGCCTTCCACGTCGATGCTGCCCCCGCTTTCCTCGACGAAATCGCTGGCGCCCTCCGGCCGGCGCATCGCGGCCTTGCCCGAGGAATCGGCGTTGAACTCGACGTTCAGCGCGCCCGCCTGCGACTCGATGTGCGCGCCGTTCCACATGTCGATGTTGCGCATGGCGTCCACGCGCAGGGTGGAAGTGCCGCCCTGGGTCTTGACCACGCTCGCGTCGCTCTCGAACACCACGTTGCCGCTCTGCCCCCGGCCGCCGTCGAGCGCGAAGCCGGTGGCGGCCACGGTCACGTCGGTACGGTTCCCCAGCGCTTCGCCCACGGCGCCGCCGGATACCCGGCTGTCGTCACCGGCCACGGACACCTCGGTGGCGGGCCGTGCCGCCGGCGCGGTACCCACGGTCACGTCGCCCTGCGAGCTTATCGTCCATTTGCCGTTGGCGCCGCTGCCGGCGCCGGCCGCCGAGACATGGGCCGCCCCGACCTCGACCACGCTGCCCGACGTCTTGACGACGCCGCCCGCTCCGTCGCCCGCGGCATTCGCCGTCATGATGCCCGCCGCATGCAGCCCCGGGGCGCCGATGTCGACGGTGCCGCCGTTGCCCGCGGCCAGCGCATCCGCGTGCAGGCGGCTGCCCTCGTCCATGGTGACCGCCCGCCGGCCCGCCAGTTCGATGTGCCCGCCGCCGCCGTCGCCGGAGGCATCCAGGCGCGCCGATCCGGTCCGGATGCCGCCGGCCTCGATGCGGAGGGTCCCGCCCGACGCCCCCGCGGTGCCCGACACGTCCAGCGTGCCGCCCACCGCCACGTCCGCCTGGCCGGATGCGCCCAGGATGATCTCGCCGTTGCGCGCGGTCAGCGATTGCGCCCGGATCGTGCCCTGCTGGTTGACCACGCGCTGCGCCACCTGGGCCGAATCCGCCAGCACCGCCACCCGGCCGCCGTTGGCCTGGAGCACCGCGCCGCTTTCGTTGGTGACCGCGGCCATGCTGGCGCCGGCGTCCGGCGCGAAGCGGAACGTGGTCAGTCCGTCGCCCTGGAAGTCCAGCGTTACCTGGCGGGCCGACACCAGTCCCACGGTGCCGCCGTCGGCCACGATCTTGCCTTCGCCGCCGTTGACCACGGTAGCGGCCATCAGCGCGATGGTCGATCCCGGCGCGGTCAGGGTGCCCAGGTTCGTCACCGAAGCGGTGTTGGCGTCGTCGCGCTCGAACCGGAAGCGGCCCGCCATGAAGTCGGCATTGGAGATGTTGAGCGTCGAGGCGACCAGGCCGCCGGTCTCCACCTTGGAGCCCTGCCCGAACAGCACGCCCGCCGGATTGATCAGGAAGATCCGGCCATTGGCCGACAGATCTCCCGAGATGCGCGACAGGTCCCCGCCCAGCACCCGGTTCAATGCGATGCTGGAGGCACCGGGCTGCAGGAAGCGGACCGCGTTGCCCGCGCCGATCGAGAACGTGCTCCACTCGATGATGGCGCGATCGCTCTGTTGCTGGATGGACATGACGTTGCCGCTCGTGACGGGCGCGAGCACGCTGCCCTGCACGGGATTGAAGCCGGTCGGCATCTGGGCGCCCGCGCTGGTGCCCACCAGGGCGAGCGCCAGTGCCAGCGGACGGGGACTCCAACGCTCCTGGGGCACCGGGGAAACGGGCCCGCGAACCTTGCGCGGGGAACGGATGGCTGCACTCATGTGATTCTCCTGGTCCCGGAGCGCGGTCCGCGCCGCCTTGGGCGCCGGTCTCCGGCCGCCCCGGTTCCTTAAAACACTTTCTGGAATTGCACGAAGATCCGGGGCTTGCGGTCGCCGCCGTCGGTGACCGGCGCCGCGGTGTTGCGGCGCCACGCCAGCGAGACGTTCACCATGAAATCGCCGGGCCGCGACCAGACCGCGCCGATGCCGAAGCCCTGCATGCTGCGGGTATTGTTGGTGTCCAGGCTGGTGGGCGAATGGAACATCCGGCCCTTGCCCACGTCGTAGAACACATAGGGCGTCAGGTCCTCGGTGGCGGACCAGCGCCACTCGACCACGCCCAGCACCCCCTCGTCCACCAGCAGTTCGCTGGACGGGAAGGCGCGCACGGCGCGGGCGCCGCCCAGCGCCAGCTTCTCGGACGCGTCCAGGTTGCCGTTGGTGAGCTGCCCGCCCAGGGACACGTACAAGGTGTGGCGCGGCAGCACCGATTGCAGGCGCGACACCTGCCAGGTCAGCTTGGTGAATCCGCCGTCCGTGCGGTGGCCCGCCGGCCCCTGGTCCATCGCGCGCGTCAGGTCGTCCTTGATGTCCAGGCGCCCGTGGTAAAGGGTACCGGTGCTGGCCCAATAGCCGCCGCCGAGCAATTCGTCGCGCCGCTCCCAGCTCCAGCCCAGTCCCACGCCGACGATGTTCTTGCGCGCCGAATACGAGAACATGGAAAGATCGTCGCGCAGGTCCTTGTGGTCCACGCCCAGGCGCAGGAACAGGTTCTGGCCGCGCTGCCGGATCACGGGGTAGTTCAGCGACAGGTCGGCCACCGTCGCCCGGCCCTTGGCGCCCAGTTGCGACCAGGGCTGGCCCAGTTCATAGCGCACCCGCGAGATGCCCGCGCCCAGGCGCAGGCCGTCCGTGCCCAGCGGCGCCTCGTAGCCCAGCCGTCCGAAGTTCAGCGAATTGCCCTCGGACATCATGAGCCGGGCGTCCAGGTTGTCCCCCAGCCCCAGCGGACTGGCCACGCGCATGGTGCCGCCCGCGCGGACCCGGCCCGACTCGCGCGTGCCGTGGTTGTCCGCGTCGAAGGCGAAGGTCACGCGCCGCGCCTGCGCCACCTCGACCACCAGGTCCGTCGTGCCGGGCTCGCTGCCCTCCTGCAGGCCGGACGACACCTTGATGCCGGGCAGGTCGGACAGCAGCAGCATGGCGCGTTCGTAGCTTTGCGCGCTGACCGGCTGGCCCGGCTGCAGCGGCGCGAGGTAGGCGCGGACGCGTCCCTCGGAGATCGGCGCATCCGGCGCGACCTGGATGTCCACCTTGCCCAGGCGCCCCTCGACGACGCTGATCTCGACCCGTCCCTCGCGCACGGTCTGCACCGGCACCAGCGCCTGGGCCAGGAAGTAGCCGCGGCTGCGGTACAGCCCGGTCACGTCCCGCGCCAGCGCTTCCAGGTCGGACAGCGAAACATCGCGCCCCACATACCCGGCCGCCAGCGCCTGCAATTCGTCCGCCGGTATGGCCGCGGCGCCGGTGAAGGTCACCTGCTGCAAGCGGAAGGCCGTCTGCGCGGCTGGCGCGGGCGGTTCAGGCAGGCGCTGCGACGGCGCCTGCGCCAGCGGCCCGGGCGTCTGGGCCAGCGCGGCCGAGCATGCCAGCCCCATCGCCGCGGCGGCGATACCTCGGCGATTCCATGTCTTGTCGGCACCCCGCATGCTTCAGCCCTCCACCGTCAGGCGCCAGTTCCCGATCAGGTTGAACGGCGCCCAGAAGAACGGGTGCGCCATCTTGTTGCGCTTGAGGACGGCAAGCTGGCCGGCCTGCATCGCCCGCTGGATGTCGTTGCCCTTGGCCAGTTCGGCGTACAGGGTGCTCATCAACAGCTCCGCGGCGTCGTCGGACACTGGCCACAGCGAGGCGATCAGGCTGGATGACCCGGCGGACAGGAAAGACCGCGTGAACCCCAGCACCTCGTCGCCCTGCGCGATCCGGCCCAGCCCCGACTCGCACGCCGACAGCGTGACCAGGGCCGTGTAGTTCATGTCCAGCCCCAGGATTTCGCGCGCCTCCAGGAAACTCTGCCGGCCGTCCTCGTTGGCGAGCAGGATGCGCGAATAGAGCGGATCCACGGTGTCGGCCTGCGCGTGGGCGGCCACGTGGATCAGGGGCGCGCGGGCGGCGGCTTCCTTGAACTGGGTCTTGGTGGCGGCGGTGCCCATGTAGACGTTCTTCTGCGGGAACAGCCGCGCCAGTTCCTGCACCTCGCGCTCGGCGCCGGGCAGGTCGTACTGGTCCTCGATGCGCGGATTGCCGAACGCGGTCAGCGTGGGCGCGACGCGCGGCGTCCTGCGCGCGAGCTGCACGGCGATGCTCATGGACGGCGCCACCGACATCGCGTGGCTTTCGATCAGGTAGGCGCCGTTCAGGCGCAGCGCCTGGAACGGCAGGTAGTGCAGCGGGCCGTGCGGCACCACGACCAGCCGCTGCCCGGGCGCGATGCCCAGCGGCGCGATCAGCAGTTCGCCCACCCGTGCCGCGCCGTCCACCGCGCCGCGCTTGCCGTTGACGATCAGGTCGCGAAAGGCGTCGACCAGCTTGGCCAGGTCGTCGCGCCCGATCGGGATGGAGACTTCCCGCAGCTCGGATGGCCCGACGATCCAGGCCTGGAGGCGCTCGGGCAGGACATGGAACTGGATCACCCGTTCGTCGGGCGCCAGGGACTGTTGCAGCCCCGACAGCGACAACGTGGCCATGGCGGCATCCGGCACGCTGCCCCGCCCGCGCACCGCGTCCAGCAAGGCCCGGCTGCGGCTGCGCTCGCTCAACTCGAATGCCGCCGAGGCATTGCCCAGGTCGCTGTACAGACCGATCGCGCGCTCGAACACCGACTGCATGTCCGAGAACAGTCCCATCTTGAATTCGTCGCTGCGGAAACGCGCGCGCACCGCGTCCACCCCGTCGAGCGCCTTGCCCAGCGCATCGGCCGCCGCCGGCTTGTTGCCCAGCGCCATCTCGCTGCGCGCCACGCCGTCCCACGCCCACAGCTGGTAGTAGCCGCTGTCGGCGCCGGTCCGTCGCGTCGTGAGCGAGCGGTACAGGTCCGCCGCTTCCTGCGGCCGGTTCTCGGCCAGCAAGACCCGCGCACGCGTGCGCTGCCACTGCGTGGCCAGGACCGGGTCGGAAGGCTGGGCGGTGGCGTCCAGCACCTGCCGCGCCCGCGCGGCATCGCCGTTCTCGGCCAGCGCGTTGACCAGCGACACGCGCACCAGCGGCGCATAGCGTTCCGAGCTGTTCGCCAGCGCGGTCTCGTAGCTCTTGATCGCCGCGGGATAGTCGCCACGCCGGACTTCGACGTCGCCCAGCACCTTGTGCACCGGGCCCAGCACCTTCTCGGGTTCCTTGGGAGGATGCCGCAGCGCCTCGCGCGCGAAGGACTCCGCCTTGTCCAGGCGGCCCGCATAGCTGTAGGCGATCGCCAGGTCGCGGTTGGCCAGCGCGGCCAGGTTGGGATCGTTGGTGGCCTGGGCCAGGTGCAGCGCCTTGCTGGCGGCGCGCACGCTCTGCCGGAACTCGCCCTGTTCGGCCAGCGCCACCGCCTGGCTGCAATACTGGTAGCCGCTGAGCTTGACCGGATCCTGGGCATACAGGATCGCACCGTCCTGGGTCAGCGCCAGCAGGGTGTCGGCATCGGCCAGCCGCTCCTGCGCGACCAGCCCCACCTCGGCGTCCGGCACGGGCTCCTGGGCCCATGCCGGCGAAAGGGCCAGTCCGAACGACAGCGCGCACACGGCCTTGCGCGCGCCGCTCCAGATCCTCTCCTTCCGCATCGCCCGCCCCATGCTCTCGCGCTCCACGTTCGCAGCGGGTGCGTCCCGCCATGGATATAGGAACGAAGTCTAGGTAGCGTGCGCTAACATGCCTATACGCAATAGGACATAGCGCTAAAGGGGTAAGGCCGCGACATGCATCTGTCACTCGACCTCGACGATCTGATGCTGTTCCAATCCGTGGTGGAAAGCGGCTCGCTCACGTCGGCCGCGCACAAGCTGGGCGTGCCGCGCGCCACGCTCAGCCGCCGCCTGATCGCGCTGGAGAAAAGCTGCGGCGCGATGCTGCTCAAACGCAATACGCGCAAGGTCTCGCCCACCGCCCTGGGCCTGGACCTGCTGCAGGAGTGCGCGGACATCGCGCGCGCCCGCGACAGCATCGCGCGCAAGATCGCACGCAGCGCCACCAGCATGTCGGGCACGCTGAACGTCGCGATGCCCATCGAGTTCGGCACGGCGTGGCTGGGGCAGGCCATCTCGGAATTCGCCCTGGAACACAACGACCTGCAGATCGTGGTCGACACCACCACGCGGCCCATCGACCTGATCGGCGAAGGCGTGGACATCCTGATCGCCTTCGGCGAGCCCAAGCCGTCGCGGCTGACGGTGCGCAAGCTGGGCGAGATCCGCTACGGGCTCTATTGCAGCCCCGCCTATGAAGCCGGCCTGCCCCAGCCCATATCCCTGGCCACGCTGCCCGCGCTCGACTGGGTGGTGACCGAGCTGCAGTCCGGACAAAGCCTGTGGAACACCGTGCCGTCGGGCGCGGGCCGCTCCGCGCTGGGGCGGGTGCGGGCGCGCGTGAACAGCATCCGCCTGCTGCGCGAGATGGTGGCCTGCGGAACCGGCGTGGGGCTGATCCCCGAGATCCTGGGACGCGATTACGTGCCCGGCGGACGCCTCAAGCGCATCGTTCCCGAGTGGGAGCCCCGCCTGCCGCTCAATGCCTACATCGTCTCGCGCACCAGCGTGCCCCGTGCCACCCGGGCGATGCTCAAATACCTGGCGGACGCCATCCGCAAGTCGCAGGACGCTTAGGGCCTGGTCACGCCAGCGGGAACCCCGCGCAGGCGCCTACGCCTTGCCGAAGTGCCCCGCCATCATGGCCTCGAAGGCGGCCGGATTCTCGAGCTGGGGCAGGTGCCCGGCCCCGGGTATCTCCACCCATTGGGCATGCGGCATCGCCCGCGCCTGCTCGCGCATGGCCGGCACGATGACCCCGTCGGCCTCGCCCGCCGTCAGCGTTGCCCTGACCGGGCTGCGCGCCAGCCCGTCGCGATAGTCGAAGCGGCTGATCGCCCGCGCGCAATGCGCATAGCCTTCCACCGGCGTCTTCAGGATCTGCTCGCGGACCCGCGCGACGAGGGCCGGCTGCTCCGCCAGCGTGGCCGGCGTGAACCAGCGCGCCAAGGTCTCGTCCGCCAGCGCCGCCATGCCGTCGCGCCTGGCGCGCGCGATCCGCTCGTCCCACAGCGCCCCGTAGTTGTCCGGCGTGCTGGACGGCGCATCGCATGCCACCAGGCTGGCCAGCCGCGCGGCATGGCGCGTGGCCAGGTCGAAGCCGATCATGGCGCCCAGCGATACGCCCATGAAATGGAAGCGCGCAAGACCGAGCGTGTCGGCCAGCCGCGTGATCGCATCGGCCAGGCCGGGCAGCGTCACCTCGCCGGCGACAGGCGCCCGGCCATGGCCCGGCAGGTCGATGGCGACCACCTGGTACGTGCGCGCCAGCCAGGCGGCCTGCCGCGCCCAGCTTTCCCCGTCGGACATGATCGAATGGACCAGCAGCACCGCCTCGCCCGCCGACGGCCCCTGCACCGTGTAGTAAAGGCCCGACCCCGCATCGAACTTGCCCTGCGCGCTCATCACCGCATCTCCCCTGTTGAAGTACCCAGCATCATAGACTCCTGGCGGGCGATCAGGGGTCCCTGCGCTTCCGAGCGGCGCTTGACCTCCAGCCAGCGCGGATCCCGCGCGAACGCATCCCAGGCCTGGTCGAAATCCACGCCCGACCGCCATTTCAGCAGGTAGACGAAGGTGTCGGGCGCCTCGGGCGGCGTCCAGCTTCGTTCCAGCATCAACCCTTGCTCGGCCAGCAGGGGCGCGGCCGATGACAGGAAGCGGTCGCGCATGGCGGCGAACTTGCCGGGAGCCGCCACGTAGGTCTTCAAGGCATAGACATGGCCGTCCCCCGTCTCGACCGGCAAGGCCGCATCGCTGCCCCATTGCGTCCAGGACCCGTCGTAGACCCTGACGTCGCGTTCGCCCAGCTTGTGCAAGGCCAGGGCCAGCACGCAGGCCGACACGCCGGATCCGCAGGAGCAGACGAAGCGGGTGTCCCGCCCCAGCCCGAGCCCATGCGCCCGCATGACCTCGGCCAGCCGGTCGTCAGGCAGGTAGGCATGCGAAACCGGGTCGAGCAGTTGTTCGTAAGGCAGGTTGACGCTGCCCGGGATGTGGCCGGCGCGCAGTCCCGGCCGCGGCTCGGGCGCCAGGCCCCGGAAGCGTTCGGCGCTGCGCGCGTCCACCACCTGGGACGAGGCGTGCGCAGCGGCAGCGCGCGTGGCGGCGGTATCGGCCACCGCGTCGTGCTCGCGCATCGCGCTCCAGTCCCCTTCCCGCGCGGGCGCGGCCGGGCCCTGCTCCACCGCGCCGCCGGCGGCCCGCCACGCGGGCAACCCGCCGTCCAGCACCGCCACGCGCTCGTGGCCGTAGCCCCGGAACATCCACCACAGCCGTGGCGCGGTGCGTATGCCGTGAGTGTCGTAGACCACGACCAGATCCCCGGCCTGGATGCCCAGTCCACGCATGACGGCCTCGAACTGCGCCACCGGCGGCAGCATCGTGGGCAGGCCGGACGCCGGATCGCTGATCTCGGCCAGGTCCACGAAACGCGCGCCCGGTATGTGCGCCGCCTCGAATTCGCGGCGCGCGTCGCGCCGCTCCGCGGGCAGGTGGCTGGTGCAGTCCAGGATGGCCACGCCCGCGCTGCCCGCGATGCGGGCCAGGTCGGAGGCGGCGATCAGTGGTCCGGTCGGCATCGGGGCGGCTTCACGCTCGTTGGCCATGCCTATTCCACCTTGATGCCGGACTCGGCCACGAAACCCTGCCAGCGCTTGATCTCGCCGGCCATGAAGGTCCGGAACTCCTCCGGCGACATGTTCCCGGGCGGGCTGCCCATGGCCCCGAGCTTGTCCTTCATCGCGGGTTCGTTCAGCGTCTTGCGCACCACCGCCGAGATCTTCCGCACGACGGCGGGCGGCGTGCCGGCGGGCGCCAGCAATCCGGTCCAGCCGTCCATGCCGTACCCGGGCACGCCCGACTCCGCGATGGTGGGCAGGTCGGGATTGCGGGGATAGCGCTTGGGACTGGTGATGGCGACCGCGCGCAGCCGGCCGGACTCGATCCAGGGCTGCACGTCGGAATAGTTGGCGAAGGTCATCTGCACGTCGCCGGCCACGGCGGCCGCCACGGCCGGCGCGCCCCCCCGGTAGGGCACGTGCACCATGT
Source organism: Pigmentiphaga sp. GD03639 (assembly GCF_029845405.1). Taxonomy (NCBI): domain Bacteria; kingdom Pseudomonadati; phylum Pseudomonadota; class Betaproteobacteria; order Burkholderiales; family Alcaligenaceae; genus Pigmentiphaga; species Pigmentiphaga sp. GD03639. Next base: position 2,563 of record NZ_JAOCLR010000052.1, on the reverse strand, counting down.
CGGTCTTGGTGTCGTACTTGAAGACCTCGCCGGCGAACTGCGTCAGTCCCCCGGCGCCGCCGAAGTTCAGCTTGCCGGGATACTTGCGTGCATACGCAATCACATCGGCCACCGTCTTGACCGGCAGCGAGGGATGCACGGCCAGGATCAGCGGATTGGTGTTGAGCAACGCCACCGGCGCGAAATCGTTCAGCCCGTGGTAGTCCACCTTGTAGATGAACTGGTTCAGGGTCTGGGGCGCGGCCAGGCCCACCAGCAGCGTATAGCCGTCGGGCTTGCTCTTGGCCACGTAGGACGTCGCCAGGCTGCCGCTGGCGCCCGGCTTGTTCTCGACGACGAAGGGCTGGTTGAACGCGGCCTGCAACGCCTCGGCCGTGATGCGCGCCATCTGGTCGGCGATGCCGCCCGGCGCGTAGGGCACGATCAGCCGCACGGCATGCCGCGGCCAATCGGTGTCGTCGGCGGCTTGCGACGGCGCGATACAGGCGGCCCATGCCGCGGCGGCCAGGCCGGCGGCTTTCAAGCTTTTCTTCATGATGTGTCTCCTCCGGTGCGCGGCGCGCCCGTTATAGTGGAATGACGGTCAGCACGTCGACGCAGCGCGAATCCAGCACGACCACGCGTTCCCGCAGGCGCGGGCCGTCGCCCTGGGCATGCACGATGTCCAGGTACTTGCCGACGCCGTACAGCCGGGATTCCCCGCTCTCGAACGTGCGATAGACGCTGAAATTCGACCGCACGCGCCAGATGCCGTCGCCCACCGCGGCGACCCGGCTGGGTCCCAGCACGTGCGTGTAGCAATGCGGCTCGAAGATGTTGGCGGTACGCAGCGCCGCGATGCGATCGCGCAGCATGCCGCGCCCCTCGCAATGGATGATGCCCACGGGCAGCCCGGCCGCCACGTTCTCGCGCGTGGTCAGCCGGTAGGTGCCATCGTCGGTGAAGAAGTCCGGCCAGGACTCCAGTTCGTCGTCGTCCAGCGCGTGGGCATAGTCGGCCATCAGCCGTACGATCGCGGCCTGGACGTCCTCGCGCACGGCGGGGGAAGAAGCAGTACGAAGTGTGGTCTGCATGATCAGCGTTCCGTCAGAATCCCATGATGTCGCGATAGCCGTGCCAGAACCCCCGGACCGAGGCCTCGGTGGCGCGCGACGACTCGTTCGACTCGGCCACGCGGCCGCCCATCTCGATGAACGCCGCGCGCTGGCCCGCCCCCACCGTGCCCCGCTGCACGAACTCGTTGATGCAGCCGTCCTCCAGGGCCACCAGGCCGGCCGCGCCCGTCAGGTTCGACTGCATGATGCGCATCTTCGACTGCTCGGGCGTGTCGCGCTCGTAGCCCAGGAATATCCATTTCAGTTCGGTCCTGTCCACGCCCTGGGGCACGAAGAACCGGATAGCCAGGGAGTTGAGCGTGAACTGGAACACCACGTTGGGAAACACGGTCTGGATGCTGTGGGTGATGCCGTCGTCGAACTCTTCCCAGGCGTCCAGCAGTTCGGGGCCTTCCAGCGCCGATTCGCCGTGCTTGGCGCCGTACTTGGCGGAGTGCACCTCGGCCGTCAGGTACTCCTTGTCGAGATTGAAGGTGGCGCGCTTGGAATAGCTGATGTGGTGCCACTTGCGGTCGGACAGGATGATGCCCCCGTCCATGTCCAGCCGGTTGACCTTGAACGTGGTGTAGAAGGTATGCAGCAGCGTCGCGTGATAGGAGTCCCGCACGTTCTCGGCATACAGTTTCCAGTTGTTGTGGATGATCTGGCTATGCCGGCCCAGCACCTTCAGCGGCCGGCCGAAGTTGCGCTGGATGAAGGCGCTCATGCGCGGCCCCAGGAACTCGTCCAGTGGCGGCGTCTCGTCCGACAGCGTGCCGAACACCAGCCCGCAGAAGGCCTGCACGCGCACCGGCTGCAGCCGGTGCGCCTCGACGTCGAAATCCTCGGGCATGCCGCCCTTGCCGTTGACGCCGTTCTGGAAAGCGATGGACCGCAACCGGCCGTCCAGCCGGTATGACCACGCATGGTAGACACAGGTCAGATTCTTGACCTTGTCCTTGCTCTTCAACGCGACCAGCGCGCCCTTGTGGGCACAGCGGTTGACCATGGCGTTAATGCGGCCATCGTGGTCACGCGCGACGATCACCGGCGTCTCGCCCATCCAGGACGTGACCACGTCGCCCGGTTCGGGAATGTCCTGCTCGATGCAGAGAAACTGCCAGACCGGGCCGCGGAAGATCCGCTGCTGTTCCCTGTCGTAGACCTCCCGGTCGGAAAAGACCTGGAACGGCACCCGGGTGATGCCTTCGCTGGGCCAGTCGACCAGCGCCTCTCCTGCCTCCATCGTTTTCTCCAATACGCCTCGCGAACTTGGGGCGACGGAGCGATGGTAAGGACTTGCCCGGCCGGGGCATAGCCACATGGCTGGAACTCATCATCCCACTTTTGACGCAAATCACATTCAATTATGGGCGTCACTCATCACCGCCGTAGTCCTTGATCGGTGGGGTGGGGCGGCTCGCATTGGGGCGCATTCGGAGCCGCCGGTGAGGGTGGGCTTGGCGGGG
>NZ_JAOCLR010000051.1:0-25112 GCF_029845405.1 Pigmentiphaga sp. GD03639 | reverse complement strand
GTTACCCCCACCCGCAATGACGATACGGCTTGGACGTTGGGGTTCTCAGCACCGCTGCGTAAAGGCAAGCTGCTCGGCTCATATCAAACGGCAACGAAGTCTGAGGTTAAACAATGGGCCTTGGGGTATCAATACAATCTGTCCAAGCGCACGGACCTATACTCGTTCTTCACTAGCACCGACTATCGAAACTTCACCGAGTCTCGTAATTTCAGCGGTCGGCAGTTTGCACTTGGTCTACAACATCGCTTCTAGCGTTTAGGCGCAATGTAATTTTTTGACCTCAGCCACTCGCTCTCGCCCGATCTCTCAAGATCGAGTCGGCTGGGTCTCTACCTCCGATCAGAGCCAACTAACACGCATGGTAGCCCTCGACACCAAACGCACGCGCCCGACAGACATGATATATATAGGCACAGGCTGGCGTTTTGCCTCAGCCAAGCAAGGCGAAGCTCTCCTCGATTACTCCTGGCGCACGAATCGCTCTAATTCTGGAACAAGCGCCCACCCCATAGTTATATTGACTTCCTGTAAAATCAGCGATGAAGCTGCTAGTTGTTGAAGACGAAAGAAAGTTGGCGGCCTACCTTGCCCGTGGCCTCCAGGAAGAGGGATATCAAGTCGACGTGGCTCACACCGGGTTGGACGGATTGCATCTGGCTGTCGAGTTTGACTATGATTTGATTTTGCTCGACTGGATGTTGCCAGGCGTGGACGGATTCTCCATATTGCAGGTACTCCGTAGGACGCGCAAAACTCCTGTTTTGATGCTAACCGCTAAGAGCGATGTTGATGATCGCGTGCGCGGTTTACGTGCTGGTGCCGATGATTACCTCACCAAGCCCTTTTCGTTTTCCGAACTCATAGCCCGCGTAGAAGCACTGCTGCGCCGCGGCGGATCGGAATCGGCCGACGCACCCCAGACCATGTTCAAAATGGCTGACCTTGAGGTGGATTTGGTCAAGCACCGAGCCCGGCGAGGCGACGAAGTGCTGGACTTGAGTCCCAAGGAGTTTTCACTGCTCAAGCTGTTCCTAGAACATCCTGGCAGAGCGCTCACGAGAACCTTCATTGCCGAACACGTGTGGAACATCAACTTCGATACCGAGACGAACGTTGTCGAAGTAGCGATACGCAGACTGAGACTCAAGCTCGACACACCTTTTCCCAAGCCCTTGTTACACACAATACGTGGCGTAGGCTACATTCTCGAAGATCGTGATGCCCCCCCCAAGTAAGGTACGCTCACTCGGTAAAGAGCTTTCTTTCCGCTTGGCCTTACTAACGTTCTGCGGTTTGGCTTTGGTCAGTGCTATCGTCTATATTGCAACGGCCGTCCAGTTGGACGATCGACAAACCAGCCAACTTCTGCAATATAAAAAACTTGTGGAACATCTGGCTGCGGAGCACTCCCGCGCCCACGAAGCAGATCTCTTCAACCACAAGCTCGACGACCTGTTCGGTGGCCGCGCGGACATTTCGCTGACTCTAAAAACCGCAGCGGATGTACCTACATATGCGAGCAAGTCCTCGATAGGAGGATCTAGACGTACCTATCAGTTTATGCTCGCCACAGGTAGCGACGACCAAGCTCGAACGACGGCTATCCTTACGCTGTCTACACAGAGAGATGACCAGTTGCTTCGGCATCTCGCTTTGACCTTATTCATCGTCGCATTGGGCGGAGCGTCCATCGTCTCGACATGTGGATTCTTTTTGGTGCGATGCGGCTTGGCGCCGGTCGGGCACTTGGTGCGACAAGTCAAGGCAATCCCGACCAGCCGGATCCATACGCAGTTGGACGGTTCTTTACAACCTGTAGAGCTCCAGCCCCTCGTAGAACAGTTTAACGCACTCTTACACCGGCTGGACCAAGCGTATGAGCAACAAAAGGGGTTCAATGCCGATGTTGCACATGAGCTTCGTACGCCATTGGCGAACATGACTGCGAATAGCGAGCTTGCGCTGATCAGTTCTGCAGACCAACAAGCACTGCGCGACGCCCTCGAATCCAATCTCGAAGAGCTAGGCCGCATGACGACAATCATCAGTGACATGCTCTTCCTCGCTCAGGCTGACCGAGGTGAAGAGGCAAGAAAAAGTCAGACGAGCAGTCTTTTGAACGAACTCCGCAACGTACTCGTCTATTACGAGGAAACTTTAGAAGAAGCGGACCTCAGAATCACGACAGAAGGTGATGCCGCGGGCGAATATGACATCTCCCTGCTAAGAAGGGCCATCTCGAATCTGGTCGAGAACGCCGCACGTCATGCGACCAAAGGCAGCGTCATTCTGCTACGGTTGTTGCGCGAAGGAACGAACACCGTGATCGAGGTAGAGAACACGGGGAGCCCAATTCCCCCAGAGCAGTTGGATCGCATCTTTCAACGCTTTTACCGAATCGCTGAAAATCACAGCAACCATCGGCGCAATCACGGGCTTGGTCTCTCGATCGTCGCAGCGATCGCCAGGATGCATGGAGGCCAAGCATTCGCTCACTCCTCCGAGACAACGACGCGCATCGGGCTTCGCCTGCCCACGCATGCCAACTCTCCCAAACTTCTCTAGAGATCGAATAAGGAAGCGCCGCTCACGGGTAAGTGCTCTCGGAGTAGTCTATGCGTACAGCGGTGCCGCCCCCCTCGCTCCTGGACGCACGAATAGGCCATGCCAACCGTTCCGCTAGAATGCTTACCACGACCAGACCCAGCCCTGACGACTTTCGCCTATTCCATGGGTCGTCTTTACTCAATGTAGTCAACAGGTCAAAGCCGGCATCATCGAGCCCGCCGCCCTGATCGCACACTTCAAGATAGTCTCTCTCCACCACCACGGCGATGAGCCCCACGGTATGCCGCAAGGCATTCTGAAGAATGTTGACCAAGAGCATCTTCGCCAAAGATCGATCAGCGAACGTGACGGTATCACGTCGCTTGACTACGGAAATGCGAGAAGTACTAGCATCTACATTCGCTAGATCGGCAAGCGCTTCGGTCAACAATTCGACGACATGAAAACGCTCTTCTCTAGTAGGGATCTCCTGCTTACGTCCCATCTTTAGAACCACTTCGAGGTTACCTGCCATCTCTTGAGCAGCCCGTTGCGCGCGTGTCAGCGTCTTCAAGTCTGCTTCCCCTAACCCCCCTCTGTCTCTCATGACATTCAACGCCCCGGTTACCACAGCAATCGGCGTACGCAACTCATGACTGGCCAATCGCAAAAGCGTTCGCTCCCTAGCGATATACGCTTCAAGTTCCCGCAGAAAAATATTGAAATTCTCCGCAATGGAATTCAGCGCTGAATCGTGAAACTCTGTGGGCACTCTGTCAATTGTTTCGCTGGGCCGGGTCCTATCAATCATCAGCGCGAGCGAGCGAATCGGTCGTACAAGCCGCAGCCCCCCGACTCTGGCCAGGAAGAACGCCACGATCAGAACCAGAAAGCTCGTGCCCCACACTCCTCGCTCAAGGAGGACAATCTCGTTCTCGAAGAGAGTGATGTCTCTGGCCAAATAGAACGTACCACCTTCCACCGGTGTAATAGCGACGAGGAACGTCTTTTCGTTAAAAAAGACGTCGTCTGAAAAGGGTGCCTTCCGACCTTGAAATAGCTCGGGGAGCTCGATCTGGCTTAGTGACTCCGTCGGGACATAGAGGGCCATCATCCCTGGCGATGACCATTGCATCGGGGCACCCGTTGTCACCGCACCAACGAGCGCCTCTCGAATCTGCCGCATATCCGTACGCAACATGGCTCGCTCAATACCTTCATGAGCCATCATTGACACTAGCACGACGGCGGCCAGGCAGAAGCCCGACACGGAGGCAACCAGCCACTGAATCCGAGTTGATATCGACCGGGTCATTTCACTCTTCGTCAGGTTGAATTAGCCTGTAGCCCCGCCCTCTTATTGTTCTGATTAAGTCAGCATTTACGGTTATCTTTAGCAGACGCCGCAAGTTGTATATATGGGTCCGCAATGTATGAGCATCGACTTCTCGATCTTTGACCGAAAGTTCTGCCATAAGCTCCTCATAGCTCACGAAGCTTGGATAACGCTTGATTAGGGTCTCGAAAATCACGGCTCCGCTCGATCCCAGTTCGACACTCGGCCCACCTTCTACCGATAATGTCAGCGTTCCTTGATCAAAGCCAAGCACCCCTGCGCGAATCGTTTTTTTCCTGACTGAAGACCGTCGATGCAGCGCCTCAATGCGGGCCTTGAGTTCACGCAGATCAAACGGCTTCACCAAGTAGTCGTCGGCTCCACTCTCAAACCCTTCCATCTTGTCCTCTACTTCGGACCGAGCAGTTACCAGAATAATAGGAGTGGAGGATCCCAACTCACCGCGGACCTTTCGACAAAGCTCAATCCCCGACAAGGCGGGCAACATCACATCCAAAATGATGACGTCATACTGATTGACGCCGAGCAGATGTAGAGCTGTCAAGCCATCATAAGCAAAGTCGAGCGCATAACGCTGTTCGCCCAAATATTCCATAATATTTTCGGCCAACTGCAATTGATCTTCGACGATGAGAACCCGGATCAAACGGTCCATATCATACTGCGCGGGCGGTGAGGTGCACGAGTCTTGAGGATGACTCTGGAATGTCAGCTGTCGAAACCACGACGAGGAAATAGCGTTTGTTCTCATACGCAAGCTTCCAGCCAGAAGGAATCATTCGAGTGAACTCTTTGAAGACTAGCTTCGGGACTGCCACGTTGACCGGTTGATCAGAGGAGGCCAGTATTGCGAAGAGATCGCGCAACGCTACCTGCTCGGCTTTGCCTGCTGAGTAAAATCTTGCTGAGAATGGCATTGCGTCCACGTAGATAAGGCGCGCATCGGTACCAGCACCGCGGCTCTGGGCATAACGAATCAGCGATCGCTCTGACTTCACCCGATCAGGCCAATCACTTACCACGCCGGTGAGCACGAGGCATATCAGTGGCACGAGTGCGCCCGCAACTACAACACCCTTGTTCTTGATAGACCATCCCCTCCTGCGAATATACAGGGCGCTGAGCATGGCGAAGGCAGGTAACCCAGGTAGTACATATGTCCACAGGATGTTATGAGCGAATGAAAAAAAGAACATGGGAAACACCGCCCACGACGCCATGTATTTCACTTCATCGTCGCGCACAAGCATAGGTATATCGGCGAAAGTGGAGCGTCTGAACACCGCCTCGAGCAGAGCCACCAGTAGTACCAAACTCCATGGGAATGCAGCCACCCCCCAATTCCACCATATGGCGCCAAACGGCTTGAGATGGGCCGAACCGTACAGGTCCCCCTGCCAACCTGGCTCCAGGAATCGCAGTAAATGTTCGCCGATGATGAAGTATTGGAGAAAGCCAGGGGTTCGAATTTCCGCCATACCGTACCACGGCAGAACCAAAAGCGCAGTTAGCAGCCCCCCCCTTAACCACGGCAAGCTGCGCAACGAGCTCCAATGCATCCGCGACAAGCACAGCCAGATCAATATTGGCCCAACGATTAGGACGGCGGCCAGAGGCCCCTTTGCCAAGAGGCCGATAACAATACCGAGAAAGAAGCCGTAACCCCAGGCTTGGCTCTGATTAAGCACAGCCAATCTGAACGACACCATACTCAGCGTGGTTCCTAATGCTAGAAAAGGATCGGTCAACACGGCGCCGGCGCCAACAAACGCGAGTAAAGACGTGGCAAGAATCCATGCCGTCAATTGCGCGCTAGCTAGATCCCGGACCGTACGCAAATATGCGAACGCTAGCGCGATAGTTGCTGATGCGACCATCAAGGATGGCAACCGCCCTGCGATCTCATTTACGCCAAATAGACGAAAGCTCGCAGCTTGGGCCCAGAATGACAATGGCGGCTTTCCCCAAAATGGCACGCCTGGCGAGAACCAAGGTGTCACCCAGTTATCCGTTTCGATCATGAGACGGGCTATTTCTGCGTATCGGGGCTCCGATGTATCAATGAAAGGCACTAGGTACATCGCGACAACGCGAACACCGATCACTGCACCAAGCAGGAGGACTATCAGTCGAGTGTTAGATGCCATTCGAATCAGTGCTGACGTTGCTGCGCCGGCATATGCGCCCGCTCGACTATGCCCTGTATCAGATAAACCGGCCGCTGTTTGATTTCCGTATGAATTCGTCCCACATATGTACCTAGCACCCCGATAGTCGAGAGCTGCAAGCCGGACAGGAATGCCAACAGCGCAACGAACGCAAGCGGAACAGATATCGACTCACCATAAAGCAAAGCACGAGCTATGACGAAGAGGCCAAGCACCGAACCTATAATCAGAATGATGGCTCCGGCAATGGAAGCTATGCGAAGTGGGCTGAGCGAGAACGAGGTGATACCATCAAAGCCAAGCTTCGCCAGATTAGCCAACCCCCATTTGCTTTTGCCGGCCGCACGCGGTGCTCGATCATAGAGAATCGTCGTGGTGGGCATGCCGATCCACGCGAAGAGTCCTTTCATGTATCGACTGCGTTCCGTCATGCTTCTCATCGCGGCAACGGCTCGCCTGCTCAGCAGCCGAAAGTCGCCGGTGTCCGGCGGTATTGCGACCTCGCTCAACCGATTCAAGATTCGATAGTAGAGATGTGCCGAGACACGTTTCATCCATGTATCTCCCACTCGGGTCCGTCGACGCATTACTACAACGTCCGAGCCCGCTCGCCAAGCATGAATCATGTCTGGAATCAGCTCTGGCGGATCTTGCATATCTGCATCGAGGATGATGACGGCATCCCCTCGGGCATAGTCAAGTCCCGCTGTCATCGCCGCCTCTTTTCCAAAATTTCTCGACAGATGAATGACACGCACAGCATCCATGTCGCTCGCAACGCGATCGAGGTATAGGGACGTGCCATCAGTGCTACCGTCATCGATGAATAGCAATTCATACGAAAGCGAGAGCGAGTCCAATACATTCCTGAGCCGGGCCAAACAGACGGGTAGCACGGCTAATTCGTTGAACACCGGGATGATGACGGTCACTACAAGCGGTGCCGATGGGAAATGCGGCAAGAGTGCGCCACTCATGAGCGAAAAATCCGCCTTGTCATAAAAAAATTGAAGACGGCTACGAGCGCGGTGGTCAGCAGTTGTGCTGAAGCAACATTCGTAGACAAATTGTCGAATACCCATTTGAAAATCGTTGAATTAAGCGACCAGCCGGCACACACTAGTAAAGCGTAAGGTAGTGCATGTAAAAACGCTGTCCTGGAGCTAGGAAAAGTTATCGTGCGCTGCCATACAAAGTTGACAAAGGCGCCCGTGATCGCACCAATGGAGGTTGCAACCACGGGGCTGACAGAGCAAACGATCAATACAAACATCGTCAGCCAGTGCATACCTGTGGCCGCAACTGCTCCAACCAGATAGCTACTCGCCAAACGAGAATAAACGCAGATCCAAGTTCTCAGCAGAGAATCTCCTTCAGAGATGTCCGGATGCGGTGGAGTGTAGCGAGAGCTACCCCAAGCCTTGATCAACGGATAATCAAGAATTCGTCAAAGTTGATTTGCTCCGTGTGAAGCAGCTCTGCTCTATGAGAGCGCCCCGACTTGATCGTCGGGGCGTCAGTCCGTCCAAGTAGGCTAAACAGCTACGTCTTGCTGTGGCAGAACGCTGCTCTCATCATCAGACTCCTTTCGGTGGACCAAACGATACAAGAGCGGAAGAACGAGTAGCGTAAGAGCAGTCGACGAGATAATGCCTCCGATTACTACCGTAGCGAGCGGCCGCTGAACCTCCGCGCCAGTGCCTGTGGCCAGCGCCATGGGAATAAAGCCGAGCGAGGCCACTAGGGCTGTCATCAACACTGGACGCAATCGCGTCAACGCCCCCGTCCGAACAGCTTCCTGAAGCGTTGCCCCTTCTGAACGCAGGGATCGGATAAAGGACAACATGACGAGACCGTTGAGCACGGCCACACCCGAAAGCGCGATGAAGCCGACGGCGGCCGATATCGACAGCGGAATTCCACGCAGCCACAGGGCAAGAATGCCCCCCGTCAACGCGAAGGGAATGCCAGTAAAAACGATCAGTCCGTCTCTGACATTACCAAACATCGCAAAAAGCAAAACAAAAACGAGCAGCAGCGCGACAGGTACCACGATCTGTAGTCTCGCTGTCGCGGATTGCAGTTGTTCGAACGTTCCCCCCCATGTAGACCAGTAGCCGGCAGGCAACGTGACTGCTTCGTCGATCCGCTGCTCGGCTTCAGTCACAAACGATGTAAGATCCCTCCCGCGGACATTCGCGCTAACTACAATCCTGCGCTTGCCATTCTCGCGGCTGATCTGGTTGGGGCCAGGAGCAAGATCGAAAGAAGCCACCTCCGAAAGAGGAACGAAGGCCGTCCGTGCATCTCCACTTCTAGGAAGGGCGACAGGAAGGCGCTTGAGACTCTCGATGTCGCTCCGAACATCGTCCGGCAGGCGCACCAGTACGTCGAATCGACGATCACCTTGGTAGAAGATACCTGCTTCGCGTCCACCCACGGCGGTGGCGATCGTCTCCTGAACCTCAGCCATGCTGACCCCATATCGTGCTGCCTTCTGTCTGTCGACAGATATGGTCAGCATGGGAAGGCCCGTGGTCTGCTCCGCCTTGACCGACTCGGAACCCGCGATCTTGGATAGAACGCCGACCACTTCCGCAGCCGAACGCTCAAGTTGTGCCATGTCATCGCCGAAAATCTTGACTGCGACGTCCGAACGCACACCCGAAATGAGTTCATTGAATCGCATCTGGATCGGCTGCGTGAACTCGTAGTTATTACCAGGCACCTGTTCAACAATTTCCTGGATTGCGGCGAGCACTTCCTCGTGAGACCGCCTCGGCTTCGGCCAATCAGCAAGCGGCTTCATGATGATGTAGGTATCCGCGATATTGGGCGGCATCGGATCTGCAGCCACCTCTGCCGTACCCACGCGCGCGAATACCCGATCCACCTCAGGTACCTTCTTGATATTCTTCTCCAGGAGCTGCTGCATGGCGACGGATTGCGAAAGGCTTGTGCCAGGAACACGCAACGCCTGGACGGCGATGTCCCCTTCGTTCAGGTTGGGAATGAATTCCGCGCCCAGTCTCGTGGTCAAGGCCATCGAAAGGACGACTGCGACGCCAGCAAACACGAGTACGATCAAAGGATTGGCCTGGGTCCAAGCCAACATTGGCTCATATCCACGGCGTGCCCACGACATCAAGCGATTCTCTTTCTCCTCCACCTTCTTGTTCAAGACAAGTGCGACCGCAGCAGGTACAAAGGTGATCGACAGGATCATCGCTCCCAATAGGGCCAACACCACGGTGATAGCCATGGGATGGAACATCTTTCCTTCTACGCCGCTCAGCGCGAAGATCGGTAGGTACACGATCATGATGATCAACTGCCCGTAGATCAGAGGCCGACGGGCCTCGCGTGCGGCCTCGAAGACCTCGCCGAATCTCTCCTCCCTTGTCAACAGCCGTCCCTGGCTGGCTTGAGCGTGCGCCAGCCGGCGCACGCAGTTTTCGACAATCACTACCGCTCCATCCACAATGATCCCGAAATCTAGCGCCCCCAAGCTCATAAGGTTGGCACTGACTTTATAGGTAACCATGCCGGTGAAAGTGAACAACATCGATAAGGGAATGATCATCGCAGTGATCAGCGCCGCTCGAATGTTGCCCAAGAACAAGAACAGTACGACGATGACGAGGGCAGCCCCTTCGACCAAATTCTTCTTGACGGTTGCGATGGCCTTGTCGACAAGGTTGGTCCGATCATAGACCGTGATTGCTTTTACACCGGGCGGCAATGTCTTGTTGATACTAGCCAGACGTACATCTACGGCTTGGGCGACCGAACGGCTGTTTTCGCCGATCAGCATGAACACGGTTCCCAGAACGACTTCACGCCCATTTTCGGTCGCCGCCCCTGTCCGCAACTCTTTGCCGATACCGACTTCCGCCAGATCTCTAACCCGGATCGGTTGCCCTCCCGCGCTACTGACGATGATGTTGGCGATATCTTCAATCGAGCCTACCTGACCAGGGGCACGAACCAAGTACTGTTCGCCACCCCGCTCGATGTACCCAGCACCAACATTGACGTTGTTGTTCTCCAGCGCAGCCACGACGTCAGCCAAGGTCAAACCGTAAGCGGCAAGCCGCTCCAGGTTGGGGGAGACGACATACTCCTTATCATAGCCGCCGATCGTGTTGACCTCGGTGACGCCCGGCACCGTGCGCAGTTGCGGACGGATAATCCAGTCTTGAATTTCGCGTAGATCAGTAAGGGTGTACTCGGATCCATCAGGCTTCTTTGCACCAGGCTCCGCCTCTACGGTCCACATGTAGATCTCGCCCAGCCCAGTCGATATCGGCCCCATAGTCGGCGTAATGCCGGCAGGCAGAGATGCCGCAGCCTCCTGGATGCGTTGGTTGACCAACTGACGCGCGAAGTAAATGTCGGTTCCGTCCTTGAAAATCACCGTGACCTGGGACAAACCATAACGTGATAGCGAACGCGTCTGTTCTAGATCCGGCAACCCCGCCATAGCCGTTTCTACGGGAAAGGTAATGCGCTGCTCGGTCTCCAACGGTGAATATCCAGGCGCAGCCGTGTTGATCTGCACCTGCACGTTGGTGATATCGGGCACCGCATCTATGGACAGTCTCGTGTAGTTATAAGCCCCGATGCCGATGAGCCCAATAACGGCGAGCATGATCAACCATCGTTGCTCGATGGCAAAGCGAATTAGTTTCTCAAACATGATTTTTCCTGCGAGAGCCTAGATGCGTGCGATGCGAGCCATCTCGGTCAAGTTCAGTGAGCATGTTCCGCCTCACTCTTGCCGAGCTCCGCCTTCAACGTGAAAGTATTGGTGGCTGCGTAGCGCTGCCCAGGTGCGAGACCGCCAGTCACTTCGACGGAGACACCATCCGAGCGTCCCACCTGAACCTTCTGAGCCTTGAAGCCCTCAGGAACAACCAGGAAAATCGTGCTTGAGTTATCTACCGTTTGAATCGCAGACGCGGGTACGGCAATAGCCACCGGTTGAGGCTTTGCCATGACTTCGGCCGTAATGAACAGCCCAGGGCGCCACAACGCCCCCGGGTTCTGTAACGTGACTCTCGCGGTGGCCGTTCGGGTCTGATCGCCGATCAGGGGTCCCACATAGTCCACGGTTCCCTCGGTGGTCTGCGAGAACGCACTTGTCGAGATTCGAACCTTTTCTCCGACGCTAACCACAGGAAGGTCTTTGGGCGCAACGATGAACTCCGCCCAGACCGTACGTAGATCTGCGATCGTGAACGCCTGCTCGGTCTCGGTGACGGCTTCGCCCAATGTCATATGCTTGGCGATGATCACACCCTCGAAAGGTGCCCGCAACGCGTACTGGTTGAGTCCGGAAGCTACCGGCCCAGCTCCAACAGCCGCCAGCTTCTGACGCGCATTCTGCACAGCAATGTTTGCTTCCTCTCTTGCGGTTTTGGCCTGAAGAAACTCTTGCTCAGCAGACACCTTCTCGTTCCACAGCCGTTCTTCGCGCTTGAATGTCTGATCGGCCAGCTCCGCCCGCCGCTGTGCAGCCGTCAACTCGCTTCGCAGATCAGACAAGCTCGTACTGGCGATCATCGCTAGTACCTGCCCGCCTTTGACTGTTTGCCCCAGATCGGCAGAGACGGCTTCGACAATGCCTGCTACCCGCGGCACCACGTGTGCCAACCGATCTGCATTGAACCGGATTTCCCCGGGGAAGCGCGTAGACGGAGTGATTGTGCCGGGACCTGCAATAGAAACTCGAATATCGCTTTGAGCCGTCTGCTCGGCCGTGAGCTTGATTACGCCTTCATCATCATGCCCTTCTTCGGTAGTGCGGGTACCGTTATCACTTTCCTGGCCATGACCATGACCATCGCCGTCGTCATGCGAACCAGGCTGATAGAGAATTCCGAACATGGCAAAGGCGCCGGCCGCAACGAGGGCTGCCGCGACGATAGCCTGCTTCTTAGTAATCGACATATACCTTCCTTAGCGACCGAGAACCCGATCGATGACAATGGCGGCCTGATAGGAATCAGCCAATGTGGTCAGATAGCGAATGCGTGATTGAAAAAGCGTCCGCTGAGCATCAAGCACATCAATAAAGCCGAATTTGCCCGCTTCAAACCCCTTTGTCGCCACGTCGTACGCCTGCTGGGCTCCAGGAAGCAAGGTCGTGCGCAGCATCTGAGCTGCAGCCCGGGCCTGAGACAGGCGTAGCGCTGCCTGCGACAACTCATTTCGCATCGTGATCTCGATCGAACGGTACTGATCTTGTGCTTGGTCAGCGCGAACCTTGGCCTCGTAAAGATTGCCTTGGTTTCTATTGAAGAGCGGTAGTGGAATCGAAATGCCGATCAGGGTCTGATTCCTACCCAGCTCGTTGTTGCGCTGGCTACCGGCAGAAATCGTTATGTCCGGATATTGCTTGGAGCGCTCCACATCGACAACAGCCTGACGGCGCTCGATTTCCAGCCGCCCAACCACCAGTTCCGGTGAGGCACCAAGATCACGTAGCATCGCATCTACCGGACCACGGTCGGGCAGTTGTTCGAGGTCACCAATCGCGCGCAAAAAAACTGGATCGCTATTGCCCCAGAGCATCGCCAGGGACCGACGTGCTCCCTCTAAACGGGTACTGGCATCGGTCAACGCAAGCTCGGCATTGCCCTGCTCGACCTGGGCGCGGGTTTCTTCTAGTGGAGGCACTTTGCCTGAAGCTACTCGACGGCGAGCAATAT
Source organism: Pigmentiphaga sp. GD03639 (assembly GCF_029845405.1). Lineage (NCBI taxonomy): Bacteria > Pseudomonadati > Pseudomonadota > Betaproteobacteria > Burkholderiales > Alcaligenaceae > Pigmentiphaga > Pigmentiphaga sp. GD03639. The sequence goes on along the minus strand of NZ_JAOCLR010000051.1, from coordinate 12,324 downwards.
CCGTAGCCTTCTTCGCGACACCCAAAGAGGCTTGCGCCAGCTCTACGCTCTCTTGTGCAATGAGTACCTCGAAAAATGCGGCGACCGTCGCCGCGCGCACGTTGGCTCGGGCCAGAGTCAAGTTCGCCACTGCGACGCTCTGGGCTCGCTGGGCAGCAACAACGCGGGCCGTCCGCTTGCCTCCCAGCTCGATCGGAATACCGATTTGCGCGGCGGTTGTCCGCGTCTCCCGCCGCGTGTCTTCCGTGCTAACGGAAAGCTCGGGGTTGGGTATCAACCCCGCCTGGGTGATGCTGCCATCCAGCGCATCGACCTCCTTAGCCGCTGCCTGCAACGCAGCATTGTTGTTGGCGCTCAAGGCCAGTGCGGCATCCAGGGTCAATGGAGCGGCAGGCTCAATTCCCTGAGTCGACGGTAGGCTGGAGAAAGGTTGTGCCCATGCGGGCACCATGAGATTGGCGAGCAGCGCCAACCACAATACAAGGAATCGCATCGAATTTCACCTGAAACGAAATCTGGAAATTCGGCGAGACAGGAAGGATGTTACGGTCTCGCCGACTAACTAGGCGAGACGCGCCACTGAGGCCGTTCAGGTTGAAAAACAGGGCTGGGTAAGGGCGACCAGTGCGGTAGACCACTCAGCACAAACGCCGCTGAACTCGCCGCAACGAACGCAACTGCAGAGAAGACAGCATGGCTAGCGACCAGATGACAAGCCATGCAATCAGCATGGGACCATCCGGCGTCGCTCTTGCCCGAATCTTCACCCATGTGAATGTGTTTGTGATGCCCGAAGTGGCTCGACACTGCCTGCTCCGACTCGTGCTCGCAATACCGCGCTGATGCCCCCCAGCTAGCCTGGAACGGCACAAGCACGATCAGAAGGATGACGAAGAGTCGACGCATTGCTGAAGTTTACTGGATGTCTACGATGCCATTGACCAACAAGTTACTGACAATTTTGTTATCTCTTGCGCCGCACCACTTGCGAGCCCGGCGAGCTATTGCACAACCGACCGTCATTTAGAACCCTGAAGTGACTTCATGGTCAAGAATAATTTTATGTCTGTTGTGCTTCAGGTGGGCATCGCACCTCGTTGGAACGAAGAAAGCTTGTAAGAGTAGCAGCTGCCCGCGCTCGAATACCGGCATAGCGCCGGCAAGAAGTCCGCACCATATCAACGGACTGCTAAACCGATCCGCTCGCGGGACGCGCGTTCGTAGGATGAACATATCGCTGGGGTCGAGCTGAGCGTGAGATCCCTACAAGTCCAGCTTGCCGGCTTCTGAACAAGCTAGCACTGCCACTGATCGTCAGTCCCGCACTCAGCCCAAGTCCGCAAGGTAAGAACCTCTCTGGCAATGTGCGAAAGAAGTCTATAGCTGTCGTTAGGTGCCGTCCCCGGTCCTTAAACCGAATTCATGTTTGGATGCAAATATCAAAGCGGCATCAAACGTCGCTCGTTCTCCTATACTGAGATGAAATACTCGCTGAAGTACAGCCCACGCCATACAGCGGTCTTTGAGATTCCAGTGAACATGCCAAAAGTTGCAGATCGGACTGATACGCGTGTGCAGCTCTCAGCGCATAAGATGCAGTCTCTGGTTGACATCAGGAAAACTTACTTCGCACACGGCGCCGATAAGGTCGGGGATGCACCTTCCTCATTTATCAGTGTGGCACAGGACAACTCCTCGTCAGATGCAGTCCGAGCGAAATTTGACTACCAGCGTTCGGAAGTGCTCGTGCCGGCAGAAAGATCAGTTGCTCTGCGCCGTCTATGCGCTCAGGCCGCTGACGCATAGCGCCCCAACAGGAAAGACGGCATGAAGCAATTGATCGCCTTCGACCTCGATGGAACACTCACCGAGAGCAAGCAGCCACTCTCAACCGAAATGGCTGCGCTACTTTCGCGTCTGCTTAGCGTTGCCGAGGTTGCCGTAATCTCGGGCGGAGACTGGCCGCAATTCGACAAACAGGTTGCCTCACGTCTGCCCGACAATACAGCGCGCTCGCGGCTATGGCTTATGCCAACCACCGGCACCAAGCTCTATCGATTCGTCGACGATGCGTGGCAGGCCATCTACGCCGAACTATTCGACGATATAGAGAAGACGAAAATCCGAATAGCATTCGATCGGGCGTTAGCAGAGGCGAAACTTGTCGATAAGCACATTTGGGGAGAGCGAATCGAGGATCGCGGAAGCCAGATCACCTTTTCTGGCCTCGGCCAAGATGCGCCTCTAAAGGAAAAAGAACGGTGGGACCCTGATCGCACCAGGCGCACCCAACTCCAGAAGACATTGCGTGCGGCACTGCCCGGCCTATCAATCACCCTGGGCGGCACCACGTCGATCGATGTCACTCGACCCGGCGTCGACAAAGGCTACGGTCTGAAACGGTTAAGCGCGGAAAGTGGCGTGCCGCTCGATGAGATGCTATTCCTCGGCGACGCGCTTTATCCAGGCGGCAACGACTATCCCGCGACCGAGATCGGATTGGATACGGTGAGGGTGCGCGATGTGGCTGAAACGGCGTCCGTCATAGCGGCAATCATCGCTTGCCTGAAGCGGTGAGAGACGGTCTACATGAACGAAACCTTATCCACCGAACGACGCACGCTCTGGATCGTGCTTCTACTGAATGCGGCCATCGCCACAGGGTTCTTCGCAACTGGCGTGCTCGCAGATTCGAGCGCGCTAATCGCTAACGGCGTCGACAATCTGTCAGACATGGTCGTCTATGCGCTAAGTCTGCTCGCACTGGGCCGTGGCAAGAATTGGAAGACACATGCTGCGGGCGCATCAGGCGTGATGCTGCTGATTTTCGCAGGAGGCATCGTACTCGATGTAGGCCGGCGCTACGTCGAGGGTAGTGATCCAATCGGTCTCACGATGATGGTCATGTCGGCGGTCGCTGGCGCCGTGAATTATGTCTGCCTGCGGCTGCTCCAGCGCCTGAAGGAGCCAGACGTCAACTTGCGCGCCGCGACCACTTTCAGCTTCAACGACTTCGTTTCCAATGGCGGCATTCTCATCGCAGGGTTGATGGTGCTGTGGCTCGGTAGCAACTGGCCAGACCTAGTGGTGGGGCTCGCCACAGCTTTTATTGCGATCAAGGGTGGCATCGAAATCTTGCGAGACGCCCGAAATGAAAACAAGATGATAAGGACTCCCCCCGATGACCGATAAGCTTGAGCTTGACATACCCGTCGTGCTGCCAGAAGTGCCAGATTCGACCGATGCGTGCGTTAGTCGGCTCGTCTCGACGCTCAGCACCAAGCTTGGTGTAGATAGGGTGCACGTCCTAGCCGCCGAGAATTCTTCGCCGGCCAAGCTATGCATCCACTACGATCCGGCCATCGTGCCTCTGGCTCGCATTCGAGAACTCGCGCAAGTAGCGGGAGCCGAGATCAGCGCTCGATTTGGGCACGCTCTCTGGCAGGTCGAGGGTATAAGCCATCAGCGGCGTGCCAATACGGTGTCAGAGCGTGTGCGCGCGATTGCCGGAGTAGTCGAAGCCTCCGCCAGCTCGACCGGGCAAGTTCACGTTGAGTTTGATCGCGAGAAAACGTCCGAGCAGCATATTCTTGAGGTGATGGCCACATTGGGAGTTGCTCCAGCACGCAGACCGTCTAGTGCCACAACGGAGCACGGATCTGCCGGCCATCAGCACGCCTCCGACGAGAAAGGGGCTGAACACACTCATGCTCATGGCGGCCTCCTCGGCGCAAATACAGAGATGATCTTCGCTCTGACCTGCGGCGTACTGATGGGCGCCGGCGTTGCCATTGAGAAGCTCATCGGTGATGCTCCATCATGGCTCCCTCTAGCTTGCTATATCCTCGCCTATTTTTTTGGCGGCTTCTTCACTCTGCGCGAAGCCGTCGACAATCTTCGACTAAAGCGTTTCGAGATCGACACACTAATGCTGGTGGCTGCGGCCGGCGCAGCAGCTCTTGGGTCATGGGCAGAAGGCGCGCTGCTGCTATTCCTTTTCAGCTTGGGGCATGCCCTCGAACACTATGCAATGGGACGAGCTAAGCGGGCGATCGAAGCTCTGGCTGAACTGGCCCCCGATACGGCCATCGTCCGACGCAACGGCCAAACCGAAGAAATCAAAGTCGAGGACTTGGTTGTCGGCGATACCGTCTTGGTGCGACCGAACGAGAGGCTTCCCGCCGACGGCTTTGTGTTGAAGGGCAACTCCAGTGTCAACCAAGCTCCCGTCACCGGCGAGAGCATTCCCGTCGACAAGCGCGCTGTCGCCGACGCAGGACTTGCGCGGTCCAAACCCGACACGGTTGATGCAGCATCGCGAGTCTTCGCTGGCACAATTAACGGAGGTGGAGCGATCGAGATCGAGGTCACCCGAAAGTCGACCGACTCAGCCCTCGCGCGTGTCGTTAAGATGGTCAGCGAAGCCGAAACAAGAAAGTCTCCTACACAGCGCTTCACTGACAAGTTCGAGCGGATTTTCGTCCCAGCGGTCCTGTTGTTGGCCTTTGCGCTGCTGTTTGCTTGGGTGGTCATCGACGAGCCTTTCCGCGACAGCTTCTATCGTGCAATGGCGGTGCTTGTTGCTGCGAGCCCTTGCGCGCTCGCTATTGCTACCCCCAGCGCGGTACTTTCTGGCATCGCCCGCGCAGCCCGGGGGGGAGTCTTGATCAAAGGCGGTGCGCCTCTCGAAGAACTGGGTTCACTCAATGCCATGGCGTTCGACAAGACCGGAACGCTGACCGAAGGACGGCCGCGAATCACCGACGTTTTGTCCGCAGAGGACATCAGTGAAGAGGAGTTACTGACCGTTGCTGTCGCTGTCGAATCTCTGAGCGACCATCCCTTGGCCGCGGCCATTGCTCGCGACGGTCGTGAGCGTCTTGGCGGCCGCGCCATTCCTACCGCTAGCAGCCTCGAGAATTTGATTGGCCGCGGCGTTGCTGCCGAGCTCGACGGCGACAAAGTCCTGATAGGCAAAGCCGAAATGTTCGGCACTCAAGACGTTCCACCCCTGAGTACCTCCACCCAAGCGGCGATCAGGCAATTGCGAGATGCGGGTAGAACAAGCATGGCGGTCCGTAGAGGCAATCGCGATCTTGGCGCCATCGGACTTCTGGATACGCCACGCGAAGGGGCTCGGGAAACACTGGAGCGACTACGGGAGCTTGGCATTACGCGCATGATCATGATCTCAGGTGATCATGCGAACGTCGCTCAAGCCGTGGCGAAAGATGTTGGCCTGGACGAAGCATGGGGCGACCTGATGCCTGAAGACAAGGTCGAGGCCATCCGCAAGCTTCGCCAACAGACCAAAGTCGCAATGGTAGGTGACGGCGTCAACGATGCGCCTGCGATGGCCAACGCCACAGTCGGGATCGCCATGGGTGCGGCAGGCTCTGATGTTGCCCTGGAAACTGCGGATATCGCTCTCATGTCCGACAACCTAAGACAGCTGCCGTTCGCCGTAGGACTCAGTCGGCACACAAAATCAATCATTCGTCAAAATGTCTTTGTGAGTCTCGGCATCGTCGCAATCCTCGTACCATCTACCATCCTCGGCCTGGGGATTGGGCCTGCAGTAGCCGTGCACGAGGGATCTACACTCCTGGTCGTCATCAACGCCCTACGTCTTCTCGCTTATCGAAACACTTAAGTATTCCCGGTAGGAACGCCCATAGCGGCTAGCTCATCGATCTCCCCGTGCGAGTCAACGGGGAGATCGATGATTCCTCCGTTCAGGAACTGCTCGCGGCCGTTAGATTGCAAAACTGTCATCATCCGGCCAGCAGCGTGTAGGCGCCTCAAGTCTAGAGTAACTCCTGCAGATCACTACTACAGGAGTTTCCTCATGAACCGCTCGCTAGCTGCCCTCTTCGCCACGCTCGTCATCGCAGTTCCCAGTGTCACGCTCGCCGAGTCGCCTTATCATGATGATATATATCAAGAGCGATTCTTCTTTGCGGCGAACCACGATGCACAACCGCGCCGTGCAGGGCTGAGCAACCAGCCTCAGATGCCGAACAGTGAACGAGGGCAAGAGACATTGCCGCAAGGCAAGACCAGGGACCAAGTCCGCGAGGAACTGCGCAACATGAGCGTGGACGAGAAGCGCCGCATGCAAGAGCTCTATGCAAACTAAAGCACAAGCATCGTGGGGCGCAAAGGTCCGGCGAGATAGCGCCTCGCCAGTCGGAGCCTCGCCCCGTGCAGCGCATTGATGGCAGACCTTCTGCCTGGAAAATTACAAATTTGTCATCCTGCAGCAAGCGAGGCGTTATCCCCCGAACGGTATCGTCTATTGCTTCATCAAGCATGATGGCGAGTATGCAGGCGACAGGTCGAAATGCCCCGTGCCCTTGCGGTAGCGGGAAGAAATACAAGCAATGCTGTATTCCGAACAGCTTAGGCTTCCATCGCAGTACCGTTGCACGGGAGCATTTCAATCGTGCCGTTAGCCTGCACGGCAAAGGACATTTCGCCGAAGCTATAAAGCTATATGAAGCCGCACTCGCCGCAGACCTCACGCTTGCGCAGGCCCACGCAAACCTCGGCAGTGCGTTTAGCTCCCTGGCTCGGTTCGAAGACGCGATACAAAGCTACTCCAATGCGATCGCGCTGGCTCCGGAGTCTGCCATCCTCTGGAGTAATCTTGGGCTGGCGCAACAGCAGATAGCTAGGTATCAAGAGGCGGAAAATAGTCTTCGTACCGCGATCTCCCTAGCTCCCAACCTCGGTATCGCCCACCACAACTTCGCGCGACTATTGCAGCTTCAAGACCGTATCGACGAAGCTATTGTTTCGTACTCGACAGCACTAAGCTACCAAGCGGACGACGTTCAAGCCCATCACAACCTAGGCATGCTAATGGAGCAGACGGGCCACATTGAAGAGGCCCGGCTGCATTACCAAGCGGCTTTGACTATCTCGCCGACATTCATTCCTGCCCATCGCGCGCTAGCCGACATAGCAATGCGTACGGTTCCGCTTTGGCACGTTCCAATGATGAACGACGTTGGGCGCAACGAAGCGTACCAAGCCGCATTGAGCCGCGCCGTTACTCCCGGATCCGTAGTTTTCGAGATCGGTACAGGGTCTGGTCTGCTCGCCATGATGGCGGCCAAACTCGGCGCAGAAACAGTAGTCACCTGCGAAGCGGATGCGACTATCGCTGAGACAGCAATTGAGGTCATCAAACGCAATGGTTACACCTCGAAGATCCATGTCGTGCCAGTGCACTCCAGTGACATCCACATTGGAGACCAACTTCCGCGTTCGCCAGATGTGTTCGTCTCTGAAGTATTCTCGAGCGAACTGCTCGGTGAACATGTTCTCGGCGCCATTGAAGATGCCAAACGACGAATCTTGGCGCCTACGACCAAAATCATCCCGCAAGCCGCCAGTATCATGATTGCATTGGTGGGCGGAGACTCCCTTTGCGACAACCTATTTGTTGGCGATGTCTGCGACTTCGATCTGCGCCCCTTCAACTCGATCATTCCAAAGCGACAGCCGCTAGCCCGTGAAGACCTTACTCCTCAGTTGCTCAGCGATCCGGTAGAAGCGTTTTCATTCGACTTCCGAAGGCAGACAGCTTGGGCGGGGCAGACGAAATCCATAGAAATATCGGCCACGCGCGATGGGAAATGCGTTGGCATCCTCCAGTGGATTCGCGTCTATTTGGACGACAAAAGCACCTTCGAAAATGCCCCCGACAATCGTGCAGCCGCGGCGAGCTGGACGCGATCGGTCTATCTCTTTTCGGAACCGACGATGTTGCAACGAGGAGATGTGGCAACGGTACTGGGTACGCACAATCGCAATTGTCCTTGGTTCGTCCTGGAAAAGCTCAAGCAGCCTAGCAGGCAGATCGCGGCAAACGCGACGTAGAGCAAGAATCTACTTCGTCAGAGACCCGCTTCATTATCTTCAACAGCCACACAGCGGCCTACACGCAGGTGGGGACGACCTGCGCTTTTCAGAAGGAGCCGTCCTCTCTACTGCAGCGCCTACTGGCTGGGTTACCATAGCAGGATGTTTATCGCAGTAGTGTGCTGGAGACCCTGCAGTGATGTACGGCGCCACTGAGCGGCGTTCTGCGCCAACACCCCGAAGGCGGGGCCTTAATCGCCGACGGATGATCGTTACAACTGCGATCATCCTCGTAGCGCTTCTCGTGCGCTGCATACTCGGCGCAAGCGTTGGCTACTGCAACCATGGCTCCGCAGGACCCGAAAGAGGCCACCCCGGCCACCATGTAGATATACACCTTTCACAGGGACATACATCTAAGACCAAGGCCGTACACCATTCGTGCGAGGTATGCCACGCTTTTGGCTTACTAGCCATCATGCCTCAGTTCGATACGGATGCCCAAATCCTTCCCCGCCGCGTCAAGTTTGGCGCCGTCTCTCAGCACTACCAATCAACAATCGCTCCTAGTCCAGATCGACCGCAATGGTCTGTTGGCTAGCGAGCTGAATCGCGTGATCGATAGCCGTCCCATCGGGACGCTCTAGCAGTCTACATAGACCTCGCGCCTATTCAGCAGTACCTCCCCCCGCTATGTGCGTGTCGCCTTCGACGGCGGCGCGTGCATTCGTCCTGCGCAGCAGAAGTCTTTCGGCGAGTAGGCATACCGAGAACTGACTCGTGCATATCGTGGCTTTGACCGAAGCCACATGCGAGCTACCAACGAATAGGCACGACCCATGAAACTCAGACTGTTCCCATTGCTCTGGAGCAAGGGAGAGGCGCGCGCACCTTTACGGTGGCGTATTCCACCGATATCTATCGAGCTTCTTCTTTTAGCGGTAAGTATTTGGTTTGCGCTTTCGGCAAACACGAGCTTCTGGCAGGCGGTCGTCCGCCATAGTGGCCGTGCTCCCGACGAACTGCCTTGGCTCCTTGTCAACGTTGCAACGATCCTTATTGCAACGCAGTGGTCACTGTTGCTGCTATTCGTGCCCAGATCCGCAGCGAAGTTCGTACTCCCCGTTCTGTGCATCACCACGTCGGCAGCGGCATATCTCATGCATGCATATGGCGTGTACCTGGATAAGGGGATGCTGCAGAACGTATTCGAAACGAACGTCGCAGAGACTAGAGAACTGGTCTCTAACGATAGCTTGCTTTGGCACGTGTTTGTGTTCGGCGCCCTACCCAGCGCCGCTCTGATTCTCTTACCTGTGAAGCGATTCGGGTATCGCCATGCAGTGATCCGGCGGAGCGTTTGCATCGTGCTTAGTATCTTGATAGCGACTGGCGCCTTGTGGAACGCTGCAGGTGACTTAGTTCCCTTGTTTCGTGAGCAAAAGGAACTGCGCTATCTCGTAACGCCTGCAAACTATCTCACCTCCGCAGCACGAGTGTTGACCGAGGCCCAGCCCAGCGGAAATTCGCCTAAGCTTGTAGCTGCGCCAGACGCTATTCGCATTACCCCTTCTGTACCGTACAAACCAAAGGCATTCGTCGTGATAGTAGGAGAAACGATAAGGGCCGCGAACTGGGGGTTGAATGGATATAGACGGCAGACCACACCTAGTCTCTCGCAACGTCAAGTCATCAACTTCGAAGATGTAGAGAGCTGCGGGACGAGCACTGCGGTATCCTTGCCCTGCATGTTCTCATTCCGTGGCCGTAGGAACTACGACGAGCGGCAAATCAGAGCTACCGAATCGGTCTTGCACGTGCTTAATAGGGTGGGGGTGACTACACTCTGGCGTGACAATCAAGCTGGTTGCAAGGGAGTTTGCGAAGGCCTGCCCTTCGAATCGCTGAACGAGGCTCTACCTGATTGCCGAAAAACTCAATGTTTCGATGAACATCTGCTTGACGGCCTAGCCAAGAAAATTCAGTCCAATAATGGCGACATACTCATCGTGCTTCACATGATGGGGAATCACGGACCGGCCTATTCACTACGTTATCCGCCCACCTTTATGCGCTGGGCTCCTGTGTGTACAGACGTAAACCTTGGCCTTTGCACAACGTCTGCTTTAGTCAACGCCTACGACAACGGTGTTGCCTATGCAGACTATGTGGTTTCCAAAGCGATCGACCTCCTGGGGCAGATCAGCAGTCATGAAACTGGGCTCCTTTTCATATCTGACCATGGCGAATCTCTCGGCGAGAGCAATGTATATCTGCACGGCTTGCCCTATGTTCTTGCACCAGATGTGCAAAAGCGTGTGCCCTTGGTGATGTGGCTATCCGAGCCACTGTCGCACACTCTAGCCGTCGATATATCTTGCTTGCGCCGCACGACAAAGACGCCGCGCTCTCACGATGACCTGCCGTCAACATTGCTCGGACTGTTCGACGTCAAAGCGACTGCATACGAACCAAAGTTTGATCTGTTAGCAGCTTGCCGTCGGCAATGATGGCATCGCCTTTGTCTGCTTGCCTAGTCAGCGCTTGCGCAAAGGCAGCGACTCCATAATATCCAGCGCTCTCCGTGAGATGGTCTTTGCGGTGCAAAAAATAGAGCGCGCCATTAAGCGTAACTGACGGAATGGAAATTCGCCATATAAGATACTTCTTGGCTTTAGCTGAGGAGCTGCATTTTGGAAGAGCTGCGGCACGTGCTCATATCGAGCAGTCGCCACTGTCCCGCAGCATTACGCAACTGGAAGAGGAGTTAGGAGTACCGCTATTCATCCGCTCTCGGCAAGGCGGCACGAGCCTGACACCAGCCGGCGAGGCCTTGCGCGACCAAGCCCGCGAAATATTGACCGCCATCGAGCGGGCGCGTCGCACCGTCGCGCAGATCGGGGGCGAGCCCACCGTACTGCGCGTCGGCTTGGCCGAAGGTATGGCGCAACCCCGGCTGTCCGAGCTGTTCCAGCGCTGGCGAGAGACGAGTACCGATGTCCAGTTGCGCATCACCGAGCTCCCGTCTTTCCAGCAGCATGAGGCCCTGCTGATCGAGCGTATCGACCTTGGGCTTTCGTTCGGCGTGGCCCAGGAAGAAGGCCTAACGATCGAACCGCTCTGGAGCGATCCGATCGTGGCAGCCGTATCCACCGAGCATCCGCTGTCGCAGGCCGAGACGTTGACGTTGGCCGATGCGGCCGCCTGTCCACTGATCTTCTGTCACGCGCGCTTCAAACCCGGCCCGCGTGCGCAGATCGAGCCGTTGCTGCAGGCGCGGGGCATTACGCCGATTCTGGCCGAGCCGGTCGATAGTCTGGCGGGGTTCATCGTCAAGGTCGGCGCGGGCTGCGGGGTCGGGTTTCTGGATGCCAACCATGCCCGGACGCTGCAGCGCCCGGACGTGGCGATGGTGCCCGTGGTCGATCCCGATGCCCGGCTGACCATCTTCGCGGCCACCAAAGCGGCCCGCCATGATGACCTTCGTGCCTCGATGGCGCGGTTCGTGGCGCTGGGCCGCAGCGTGGCGGAGGTCCATACAGACGCTGTATGACCTGCAACACAACGCCGTCTTTCCCAGTTTGATTTGACACCCTGGCATGGTCTGTCGATGCTTGTGACAAGACCATGACACGGCACGCCGGCCTGCGCCCAGTTTCGCTCCAGGCCGCGCCTTCGCTCGCACACAGCACGCCCGACACCCGTGTGCGATCCGCCGTGCGCCGAGACTGAACCCAGCCGAGGCTGGCGACTACGCCACGCTACGCCCGGCCCGGTTTGCATGATGCGCCTTCGCTTCCAGACTGGCGGCACGTTTCCGCGTGCCTGCCCCGACACGCTTGCGTGCCGCGAAGGCGGACGCGGGACGGACCGACCTGGAAGGAGGACCGTATGCCGACCGGCGTGTTGTTTGGACAGATCATCGCAGTGCTCGCCACGGCGCTGGCGTGCCTGTGGGGCGCTACGCAATGGACGGCTGGCGCGTTGGGCTATCAGAGCCAGCTCGGTTTGCCGTGGTTCACGTTAGGCGATGTGCCGGTCTACCACCCGTGGGATCTTTTCCTGTGGTGGTACGCCTTCGATGCCTACGCGCCCGAGATCTTCATGCGTGGGGGCGCGCTGGCCGCGCTGGGCGGTATCCTGCCGATCGGCATGGCCATTGCCATATCGGTCTGGCGGGCACGGCAGGCCCGGCGCGTGACCACCTACGGATCGGCAAGGTGGGCCACGGCTGAAGATATCGAACAGGCGGGCCTGCTGCGCCCGGCCGGCGTCTTTCTCGGCAGACTGGACGGCAAGGCGCCGGCCTACCTGCGCCATGACGGCCCCGAGCACGTCATGGCCATTGCGCCCACCCGCAGTGGCAAAGGCGTCGGGCTGGTGGTGCCCACGCTCCTGTCCTGGCCACAGTCCGTGGTCGTGCACGACATCAAAGGGGAAAACTGGGCCTTGACG
>NZ_JAOCLR010000050.1:0-28313 GCF_029845405.1 Pigmentiphaga sp. GD03639 | reverse complement strand
CTTTCTCCTGACCAAGGTCCGGACACGGACGTTCCGATGTTGTTCCAACCCTTGACGCTGCGGGGCGTGACGGCACGCAACCGTATCGTCGTGTCGCCGATGTCGCAGTACAAGTCGGTCGATGGCTGCCCCACCGACTGGCACCTGGTGCACCTGGGCAAGTTCGCGCTGGGCGGCGCCGGCATCGTCTTCTGCGAAGAGACCTCGGTCTCCCAGCGCTCGCGCAAGACCTACGACTGCCCGGGCATCTACACCGATGCACAGGCCAAGGCCTGGCGCCGCATTACCGATTTCCTGCGCGAGCAGGGTACGGTCAGCGCCATCCAGCTGGGCCATGCAGGCCGCAAGGTGGCGACGCGGGCGCCGTGGGAGGGCTTCTCGCCGCTGGGGGAGGCGGACGCCGCCCAGGGCCGCCCGCCCTGGTCAGGCCTGGCTCCCAGCCCCATTCCGTTCAAGGAAGGGGCGATGGTGCCCAAGGAAATGGATCGCGACGACATCCGGGCGGTGATCCAGGCGCACGTCGATGCGGCCAAGCGTTCGTTGGACGCGGGCTTCGACATCTGCGAGATACACGGTGCGCACGGCTACATCATCCAGCAGTTCCTGTCGCCGATCACCAACCATCGCACCGATGGCTACGGCGGCGACATCGAAGGACGCATGCGCTTCGGCCTGGAGCTGATCGAGGCGGTCCGGGCTGCGTGGCCGGCCGACCGGCCGCTGTTCTTCCGCGGGTCGTGCGTGGATGGCCGCGGCGGCATCTGGAGCCTGGAGGACACGATCGTGCTGGCGGGCCGGCTGAAGGAGCGCGGGGTGGACATGTTCGATTGCTCGTCGGGCGGGATCGACGGTCCGCTCACGCTGCATGTGGTGCCGCGCGTGCCGGGCTACCACGTGCCGTTCGCGCGGCGCATCCGCAAGGAGGTGGGCATCCCCACCATGGCCGTGGGCTTGATCCGTGAGGCGCGGCAGGCCGAAGGCTATCTGCAGGCGGGCGACTGCGACCTGGTGGCGCTGGCGCGCGAGATGATGTGGAACCCGAACTGGGCGGCGCACGCGGCGCGCGAGCTGGGCCTGGCGCGGCCGCACGAACTGCTGCCGCAGAACTACGCGTGGTGGCTGCAGAAGCGCGAAGAAACCCTTGAACTTTCCAGGACATCCACCCATGAACAGCCCGTCTCCTGAAGGCCGTCCCTTTGCCGAACTGTATGACGTCTCCATGCATTACGGCGGGGTCGACGGCACGCTTGCACTCGAGAATCTGAACATGACCGTCAACCGCGGCGAACTGGTCGCGGTGGTGGGGCCGTCGGGATGCGGGAAGTCGACCCTGATGCGATTGATGAGCGGCCTATGGCTGCCGACCGACGGCGGTGTGATCATCGATGGCAAGGAAGTGGACCAGCCGCTGTCGATCGTCGGCATGGCGTTCCAGAATCCCACGCTGCTGCCGTGGCGCACGATTCTCGACAATGTCATGCTGCCGCTCGAAGTCGCGACCGGGCATCGCAGCCGCCTGCGCGCCCACAAGGCCGACTACGTGGCCAAGGCGCAGGAGCTGCTCGAACTGGTCGGGCTGGGCGGGTTCGGCGCCAAGCTGCCGCATCAATTGTCGGGCGGCATGCAGCAGCGGGCGTCGCTGTGCCGGGCGCTGATCCACGAGCCGGCGCTGTTGATGCTGGACGAACCGTTCGCCGCCCTGGATATCTTCACGCGCGAGGACCTGTGGTCGGTCCTGCAGAACGTCTGGATGGCCCGGCGCCCTACGGTGATGCTGGTTACGCACGATCTGCGGGAGGCGGTCTACCTGGCCGACAGGGTGGTGGTCATGTCGTCACGCCCGGGCCGGGTGATCGCCGAGCACGTGGTGCCGTTCCCCCGTCCGCGCAGGCGCGAGGATACGTTCTCGCCTGAATTCAATGCCCTGGTCCATGAATTGCGCGAAGCCATCGAAGTCGCGCGTGGCCGGCAAGACAGTCTTGAAGAGGTCGAACATGCAGCGTGACAATGCCTTGCCTATCAACGAGGTGCGTCGAGCCACGCGCAGCAGCCGGGCCGCCGCGCGCGCGGCTGCGCTGAAACGCCGGCGCCGCCTGGAGCGTGTGCTGCCATGGCTGGTCATCCTGGGGTTCTTCCTGGTTTGGGAAGCTGCGGTTCGCGGCCTTGGCATCGCGGATTTCGTATTGCCGCCGCCCTCGGCCATCGCCCAGGGCATGATCAAGTGGTGGGAGCCGCTGCTGGTCGACGCCGGACACACCCTGGTGTCCACGACAATAGGGTTCGCTTTCGCCGTCGTGCTCGGCATCGTCACCGGAGTCGCCATCGGGGCGTCCACGCTGGTCTACCGCGGGCTCTATCCTCTGCTCGTGGCGTTCAACAGCATTCCCAAGGTCGCGCTGGTGCCGGTGCTGGTACTGTGGTTCGGCGTCAATACCGTACCCGCCATCATCACCGCATTTGCCATCAGCTTCTTTCCCATCGTGGTCAACGTCGCAACCGGCATCGCCACCATCGAGCCGGAGCAGCGCGACGTGTTGCGCGCGTTGGGCGCGCGCCCGCTGGACATCGTGCGCAAGGTCGGGCTGCCGCGTGCCATGCCGTATTTCTTCGCCTCGCTCAAGATCGCGATCACCGTGGCCTTCGTCGGCAGCATCACCGCGGAAACGGTGTCCTCCGAGCATGGGATCGGCCATTTGATGATGGCGGCTTCCGCCAGTTTCGACGTGCCGCTGGTATTTGCCGGGTTGATCGTGACCAGTGTCATGGGCATCGCGATGTACACCATCGCGGCCGCCATCGAAAAGCGCACCACGACGTGGGCGACGCGTGGCCAGAACGATCTGGAGAATGGCGGACACTGACGGATCAGCTTCGGGACGTACGTACGGTAGCCAGTGGCAGGAAGAGTGTGCGCGGCGAGTCCGGCAAAGCGATGAATCCATGGTATCGGTAGAAAGCCGCCGCTGCCTCGTCCTTGGCGTCCACCATCAGCGCGTAGGCGGCGACTTCCGAACGGGCGGCCCGGTCAAGCGCATCGGCTAGCAGCGCGCCGCCTAGGCCCTGGCCCTTGAATGTCTGATCCACGGCCAGGCGTCCCATGCGAACGGCGGGTACGGTCGGATAGCGGGGCAGTTTCTTGCCGACACTAGCTGGCAGATCCGTCAGCAGCAGACTGGCCGAGGCCAATGTGTAGTAGCCCGCGATGCGCTGCCCATCGGCCATGGCCACGAAACAGGCCGCCACTCGGCGGCGGACATCCTGCGACACTTGTTCTCGCAGGTAGCGATTCAGAGGCTCCGAATCGCAATTGAATGCTGTACGGTCATGAGTCGCATCGAGGGATCCGACCAGGAAAGGCGCATTCCTCATTCAGCACGCAAGAGTTTGCGGCGACGAGCCATTGCGCGCTTCAAGGCCGGGGTGGGGGGCGGGGGCTCCATCAAAGCCTGAGCAAAACACTCTTGG
This sequence comes from Pigmentiphaga sp. GD03639, assembly GCF_029845405.1. Taxonomy (NCBI): domain Bacteria; kingdom Pseudomonadati; phylum Pseudomonadota; class Betaproteobacteria; order Burkholderiales; family Alcaligenaceae; genus Pigmentiphaga; species Pigmentiphaga sp. GD03639. The sequence continues at coordinate 24,848 of NZ_JAOCLR010000050.1, read as the reverse complement.
TCGGCCAGCGACAAACGAATGACCTCGGCCTGTTCGATAGCCCGCTGAGCGGCATCCTGAACCGCGGCAACGATGAAATCAGTCATGGTCCTGCCCTGGAGTTCGGCGGCGCGTTTGAGCATCGAATGCAGGTCGGTACTGATTCGAGCTTCGAGACGAGCGGTGGAAACGGCTGTAGACATGGTGCTGTCCTCCTATTTCGATCATACGGCAAATTGCCGTACAAATCAAAAGTAGGGATGCTTGAATCGGCATGCCCTGGCAACAGCCCGCGATACCTACCGCTTATCCAACTGGTCGTACACGGCCGACGCCACCCGCGCCAGCTCGTCCTTGGAAACCCCCGCCGACAGCGCATAGCCGAAGGGCCCGTCTATCCAGTAGAAGACATTGATGCCGCCCTCGCGCGCGAAGCGGAAGGCCGTGTCCGGATTGCCGTCGCGCTCGGTGCTGACGTACAGGGTCAGGCGCTGCCCGCCGGCGTCCTGGTACATGAACTGGGCCACGGGGCCTTCGCTGCCGGGCAGCAGGCGGCCGCCGACCAGTTCAAAGCCCAGGCCGCCCAGCTTGGGCGCCCGCACGTCCCGGCCCAACCGCCGCGACAGCCAGGTGACGAGCTGGGCTTCCTGGTCCGCGCCGATCTCGACCGGCCGGCGCACGTCCGGACTATAGACTGCGTGGGCGATGGCGGCCTGCTGGGGCAACGACGGCCGCGCGTCGGCCAGGGCCGAGGCCTGGTAGCGGCCGTGTCCCCACCAGCCCGCCATGCCGCCCAGCAGGGCCAGCATGAGGCCGGCGGCAATGCGCAGGGCGGGCCACGGCGGGCGACTGCGCCGGGCGCCTGGCGGGACCGCCGCGGCTTCCAGCGCGGGCGGGATCGGTTCGTCCAGTACCGGCTCGAACAGCCGTTGCAGCGCGCGCTTCTGTTCCTGCCAGGCCCGCACGCGCACGGCGGCGTCCGGATGGGCGGCCAGATGGGCCCCCACGTCGGCCCGCCGCGCGGGCGACAGCTCGCCGTCGACGTAGGCATGCAGATCGGCTTCGGTGATGGGCATCATGGTTTCACTTGATCATCCGCAGTGTTCCGGCCGCGGGCGGCTGTCCGTCCAGGATCTGCCGCAGGCGCTCCCGCCCCCGCGACAGCCGGGACATGACGGTCCCCAGCGGGATGCCCAGAGTGTCCGCGACCTCCGTGTAGCGCATGCCTTCCAGCGCGACCAGCAGCAGGACCGCCCGCTGTTCCTCCGGCAACTGCGCCAGCGCATGCTCCAGGTCCTCGAGCTCGATGCCGTCCGCCTGCGTGGGCCGCGACGGCATGTCGTCCAGGGCTTCGTTCCACGGCACGGTGTTCAACCGCTGTCCCCGCAACTGGTCCACGCGCAGGTTGTGCATGATGGACAGCAGCCACGCGCCCAGGTCGCGCCCGATGTGCCACGTGTGCAGGCGCGCCCACGCGCGTTCCAGGGTGTCCTGCACGAGATCGTCGGCCGCCGCGCGATCGCCCGCCAGCGCGCGGGCATAGCGCCGCAGACGCGGAAGCAGGGCGGTCACCGCGCGGCTGTCCATGGGCCGGTCAGGTCAGGGCTTGGCGACGTGCCAGACGTTGTTGACGCCGTCGCCGGTCTTGTCGCCCGGCTTCTGGTCCTTGACCCAGAAGTACAGCGGCTTGCCCTTGTACGCCCACTGGGCCTTGCCGTCGTCGCGCGTGATGACCGTGTAGTCGCCCTCGGCCTTGTCCGAGGCCGTAGCCATCAGCGGTGGCCAGTTGGTCGCGCACGGGCCGTTGCACACGCTCTTGCCGCTGCCGGCGACGTCCTTGTCGAACACGTAGAGCGTCATGCCGTTGCCGCCGGCCCGCACGCCGTCCTTCGCCTGGGCGGGGGCCGCCTGCGCGGCCGACGCGCCGAACAGGGCCGCCGTTGCCAGCAGCAGGGAGGGCAGAAGCGATGTTTTCCTGGCTACCATGGGATACTCCTTGGTGGTTGATGAAGGGTGCTTGAACGGTATACGGGGGCGGGCCGTCCAATATTCCCTTTGGCGGAAAATTTCGCCGCCTAGCCCATCTGCTGCCTATGCGCCGCGAATCGTTCCTCGATTTCCCTTTGCGCTTCGAACAGATGGTCCACGATCTTGCGTCGCGCCGCGTCGTCCTTCACTCCCCGCGACAGGAAGATCACGTTCAGCGAGGACACGGCCCGATCCTGGAAGCGCAGTGGCACCGCGACGCCGCCGAATTTCGGCTCGTCCGTCCATTCGCCCTGGTTCAAGGCATAGCCGCGCTCACGGGTCTGGGCGATCAGCGTCTGGACGAAACGGTCGTCGGCCGCCAGCCTGGCGTAGTCGTCGGTCCGGCCCTGCAGCAGGTCCAGGATGGCTGCCAGTTCTTCCAGCTGTGCGTAAGCCAGGTAGGCGCGGCCGGCAGCGGTGGTCAGGATGGGTAGCCGGCGGCCGGGCATGCCGGGATGAAAGGACAGAGGGCTGTATGAGCGCGTGGATGCCCGAACGATCATCTCATCGCCTTCCAGCGACACGATGGAGCAGGGCCAGACGATGGCTCTGGATAACGCGCGCATCATGGGCCAGGCGACTTCGGTGATCGCGACGTTGTCACGAAACCCATAGCTCAACTGGTGCACCCGGAATGTCAGCCGGTACAGGTTCGTGGCCGGGTCCCATTCCAGATAGCCGGCCTCGCGCAGCGTCTCCAGAAGGCGCTTGATGGTGGTCCGGTGCATGCCGGTGGTGCGGGTCAGTTCGGCGATGGAGGCCGAGCCGCCGGAACTGCGGTTGAGCGCAGCCAGGATGTCCAGGCCCTTCACCAGAGATTGGCAGAGCCGGTAGCCGCCGTCGAGGTTTCGCGCCATCTGTGCAGATTTCGTGATCGGGGAACGATGCGTCGATCTTACGATAGATGGCGTCCGGTCCCGGGCCGACCGGCGTGACCCCGCGGTCAAGGGCAAGCGCCTGCTTTCAGCACAGGATGAGCGGCTTGACCGCCTGGCCCGCCAGGATCAGCTCGAAGGCGCGAGGTGCCTCGGCCAGGGGAATTCGATGGCTGATGACGGGGTCCAGGTCTATCCGGTTTCCGTAGACGAGCGGCGCGGCGGCCTCCCACGTTTCCCACAGCCTGCGGCCGTGGATGTTGCGGATGGTGGGGCGACTCTTGCGCCATGCGCCGAAATCGAACTCCATCGACCTGCCAGGGGTCGCGCACCAGCGCACTTCGCCCAGCATGCCCACCATGGCGAAGCAATTGTGCACACCATCGGGGTGACCCGTGTACTCGATCACGACGTCCGCCCCTTCTCCCCGGGTCATGTCTCGTACGGCCGTGGCCGCGGACTCGGCGGCTGGATTGATGGCACGGTCCGCGCCCATGCGCAGCGCGGCCTCTCGCCGCTTTGGATTCGGATCGACCGCAATCACCGTGTGTGCGCCGAAGTAGCGTGCGACCGCGACGTTCATCAGGCCGATGGGGCCGCAGCCGTTTACCGCCACTGCGCGGCCAGAAACTCCGCCACCCTCCAGCGTGGCATGGACGGCGATGCCCAGAGGTTCCAACAGCGCGGCCTTTTCGCGGGATACGTCTGGCGGGTTGACCCATGCAATCGCGGCCGGCACCGTGACGTACTCGGCGAAGGTGCCATCGATGTCGATGCCGGGATAGCGCGTGTGGGGGCAGACATGGGCGCGGCCGGTGCGGCAGGCGCGGCAGGTCCAGCAGGGAATGTGGCTTTCCAGGCTGACCAGGTCACCCACCTTGACGTGGACGACACCGGCGCCGGTCTCGACCACCGTTCCGCACATCTCGTGGCCAAGGACGGTGGGAAATTTCAGCCGCTGGGCGAATGCGCCGGCGCCACCATAGAGCTGCATGTCCGTGCCGCAGACGCCCGCTGCGTGCACCTTGACCAGCATCTCGCCTGCATCCGGCGCGCGTACGTCCCGGTCCAGCACTGCCAGCCCGTTCAGGCCTGGCTGTATCTTATTCAAAGACAGCATTGCTCGCTCCTGCCGTTCATTCCGCCTGCAGGCCGGTGCGCCGGGCAGTCTCTATCCAGCGGGTCGATTCGAACTGGATCAGTTTGCCGAACTCGTCGGGGGTGGACGAGGTGGCGACGAGGCCGAGCGAGTACAGCTTCTTCCGGACGTCGTCCTTCTTCAGGATGTCCGCGGTGTCGGCGGCAATCTGCTTCCTGACGGCGTCGGGCGTGCCGTTGGGTACCATGAAACCGAACCAGAAGTCGACGTAGAAGCCTCGACCTCCGCTTTCGTCCGCCGAGGGCACGCCCGGGGCGATGGGCGAGCGCTCGCGTGCCAGGATGGCCAGCGGACGGACCCGGCCGGCCTCGATGAATGGGCGTGCGGCGCTCAGCGTCGCAAGCATGACCTGGACATCGCCTGCCATCAAGGCGTTGAGCGACATCGCCTCGCCGCGATAGTTGACGTTTTGCGCCTTGAAGTTCATGGACTCCGAGAACTGTTCGAAGGCCAGCATGGAGCCGCTGCCGAAGGCACCGTGGTTGACTTTGTCGGGGTGGGCCCGGGCATACTCGGCCAGTTCCTTCATGTTGTTCACCGGCAGCATCTTGTTGACCGCGAGTACGTAGTCTCCGCGGGCCACCAGCGTGACCGGCGTGAGGTCCTTCACGGGATCGAAGCCCGGGTTCTTGAGGAACAGGTTGATGGTGCCGACCGATACCGAGGCCAGCAGGATGGTATAGCCGTCGGCGGCTGCACGAGCCGCATGGCCGGCACCGATGCTGCCGTAGGCGCCCGGCTTGTTCTCGACCACCACGGGCTTTTTCCACTTCTGGCTCAGTTGTTCGGCCAGGGTGCGCGTGGCGCTGTCGGATGAACCTCCGGGTGCGAACGGCACCACGATGGTCACCGGTTTGTCGGGGTAGCCGGCGGCGTGAGCCGACAGTCCGGCCATGGGCAGCAGTGCAGCGGCCAGGTGGGGAACGAAGTTTTTCATGATGTCTCCTGATATGGGAGCCCGAGGGCACTCCGCGCGGCCAGGCCGCTAGATGATGAACGACAGGCCCACGATCGGCTGTCTGCGATGCAGCAGCACGATCTTCTTGTGCTGGATCTTCCAGCCGTCCGCGGTCCGGCTGCACGTCATCGTGCAATGGGCGGGAAAGAGCCGGGTTTCTCCGAGGCCGTTCTGGCGCCAGTCGCCAGAACGCACTTCAGTCAGCAGCAGGGCGAATGTCGCGGAGGCCAGGTCGCCGTTCTCGGCCACGTCCACGTTGGTGATCATGCGCAAGGTATTGGATGCCGGCGACTGCGCCACGCGGGATTGGCGCATGATCTGCTCGACGCGCATGGCCAGGCGCAGGCGGTCGTCGTAGATGACCGATGAATCCTTCAACGGGTCGGCGTGTTCGTCGATCGGCACCCAATAGGTGGCGTCGTCGGCGTACAGCGCGAGCCAGTCGTCGAGCCGGCCCTCGTCCAGCAGACGCGCTTCTTGATGTATGAGTCGATGGATGGGATGGGACATGGATGCTCCGGGCGGGATTGTTCAGCGGGCTGATGCCATCTTCGAGCGCCAGGCACGCCAGAACGCGCGCTGAGGCGTTTCGTCGCTATAGACGCCGACGTGCTCGCCGCACGGCAGGATCTCCTCCTTGTCCAGCCCGCGGCTGAGTGTGATCCAGTCGAAGCAGTTGGCCTTCAGCGCGTTCTGGTTACCCGCGAACACATCGATATCGTCGGCCGACAGGATGCCCGCCGTACCCACCCTGGTCTGGGCGTCCAGCATGCGATTGGCATTGAGCTGCTCATGCGCGTCCTCGATCATCACCGGATAGGAATAGACCTCGGTTCGATCGTGCGCGATGGGCTGGACCACGCGAATGTTGAAATCGAAGATCACCAGGTTGGGGAAGATCAGGAATTGACGGTTGGTCAGGATCTCGGCGGTCTCATCCTCGCCGTACAAGGTCTTCAACTGGTCGTTGTAGGCCTGCCGCACGCGCGGATCGATCCCGCCCGACTCCAGCGGTGCCCCCGCCTCCAGCGTGCCGTGCCCTTCGGGATAGCCTCGCGTGTGGCCTTGCTGGCGCACCGAAGCCTTGAGTTCCCGGTTCTCGAACGATCCGTCGAATTTGCGTACCGTATTGAACGCCGACTTGTGGACGAAGCCCGGATGGTAGCCGTCGTGGACGTTCTCGGCTTGGAATTTCCAGTTGCCGTTGAAGCCGTACTTGTGCGAAGTGGCCAGGCGGTAGCGGCTGCCTGCGGCGCGCTTGAGCCAGATGTCGATGTGCCGCCGGGCACCGCCCAGGAATGTCTCCAGGTCTTCCACGCCAGGATTGAAGGAGCCGAAGATCAGGCCTCCGTAGGATGCGATGCGGGGAACGGGCCTGAGGTTCTTGTCGGATTTGTCGAAGCCAGTCGGATAGCGCGCTTCGTCCGGAATACCGAGCAGTTCGCCCGACGGACGGAAAGACCAGCCGTGATACGGGCAGACGAAAGACCGGGTATTGCCCTTTTCCTCGCGGCACAGCGTGGCGCCGCGGTGCGCACAGGCATTCAGGAACGCGTGCACGCCACCTTCGCGGCCGCGCGCGACGACGACCGGCCGTGTCCCGATCTGGGTCGACTTGAAATCGCCGGGCTCGGCGATTTCGCTTTCATGGCAAAGGTAGATCCAGGTCCGGTAGAAAATCTTCTCCATTTCTTGCTCGAAGATCTCCGGACCGCGGTACGCCGCGGTGGCGACGCGGAACTCGTTGGGCTGTTCGTCCACCATGCTGGCGAACGGACGGGATTCCAGCCGGACATTCATATTTCTACTCCTACTTCTGGACCGGCGCATCCTATGGGTGGCTGTTGCGGACATCAACGATCACGTGCACGAAGGTGCACAATGTGCACCCCTATGGGCGCTTCGAGTCCTTAAAGTCCAGGCTTTGCGGATAAAGCATGAGGTGATCGAGTGACTGCGACGCGAGCTTTCCTTGGGATGTCGCACACCCCGTTGTTCGGATTGAACCCGCTGGCCAGCGATGTCCAGAGGACGCTGGATGCGGCCATCGCCCAGGCCCGCGAACTGGTGCGCGCCTTCGATCCTCAGCTGGTGGTGCTGGCCGGGCCCGATCACTACAACGGCTTCTTCAATGAATTAATGCCGCCGTTCTGCCTGGGCAGCGCTGCGCGCTCGGTGGGCGACTATCTGACGCCGGCCGGCGCACTGAATGTCGACGAATCCACCGTGTTGGCACTGGCGGATCACTTGATGGATGCGGGTTTCGACATCGCGCTGTCTCGTCGCATGCAGGTTGACCACGGTTTCGTGCAGGCGTTGCAGTTCCTGTGGGGCGACCTGGATACACCGCCGGTCGTCCCCTTGTTCCTGAACGCTGTCGCCCAGCCGGGCATTCCACGTCTGCGCCGTTGCTTGCAGCTGGGCCAGGAGCTTGGCCGCTTCCTGGACGCGCTGCCGCGTCGAACCTTGCTGATCGGATCGGGCGGCCTTTCGCACGAGCCGCCGGTTCCGACCCTGGCGCATCCCGATCCCGCGGTGCGCGAACGCATCATCGTCCGGCAGGAGCCCACGTCCGCTGAGCGTGACGCCAAGACCGCGCGCGTGATGGCTGCTGGTATGGCCCTGGCAGGCGGCGCGCCGGACATGAAACCGCTCAACCCGGAGTGGGATGCTCGCTGGATGGACGCACTGGCCGGGGGAGACCTGCAAGCCCTGGCGGCCTGGAATGAAGATGCCATCGCCTGCGAGGCAGGCTTGTCCGCCCATGAATCCAAGACCTGGCTGGTCGCCCGCGCGGCCCTGCCATCCCGGCCGCTGCCCTGTGGGCTGAGGCACTACCAGGCCATCCCGGAACTCATCGCCGGCTACGGCATCCTGTTCATGCAGGACAAATGACCCATCGACCCGAGGAGATCGACATCATGTCCACGCCAACCCCCGTCTTCAGCGAGGCCTCCACCAGCAGGTTCGTCCGCATCGATACTGGCGACCAGAAGCTGCAACTGCACTACAACGACGTCGGCAGCGGCGGCGAGACCGTGGTCATGCTGCATGGGGCGGGGCCGGGCGCCAGCGGCTGGGCCAACTTCAACCGCAATATCGAGCCGCTGGTTGAGGCCGGCTACCGGGTCATCCTGCTGGACTTCCCCGGCTGGAGCAAGAGCGACCCCGTCGTCAGCACCGGCTCGCGCTCGGACCTCAATGCCCAGGCGCTCAAGGGCATGATGGACGCCATTGGCCTGGACAAGGCGCACATCATTGGCAACTCCATGGGAGCGCACAGCGCGGTAGCCTTCGCGTTGAGCAATCCCGCGCGCACCGGCAAGCTGGTACTGATGGGCGGTGGTACCGGCGGTCCCAGCCAATTCGTGCCCATGCCCACCGAGGGACTCAAGTTGATCGGCGCTCTGTATCGCGATCCGACCATCGAGAATCTCAAGCGCATGATGAACGTGTTCGTCTATGATCCCGGCAGCCTGACGGAAGAATTGTTCCAGGCGCGCCTGGACAACATGCTGGCCCGTCGCGAGCATTTGCGGAATTTCGTGAAGAGTTCGGAAGTGAATCCCAAGCAGTACCCGGACCTGGGCCATCGCCTGGGAGAGATCAAGGCCCGGACCCTGGTCATCTGGGGGCGCGATGATCGCTTCGTACCCATGGACGTCGGGCTGCGGCTGCTGTGGGGGCTGCCCGATGCCGAACTGCACGTGTTCAGCCGCTGCGGGCACTGGGCGCAGTGGGAGCACGCTGAAAAGTTCAATAGGATGGTGCGGGAGTTCCTGGACGACTGAGCAGGAAGGGGCGGCGCGGGGCCGCCTCTTTCGTCATTGCAAGCTGACGTTCGCCGATTGCACCGTCGCCTGCCACCGCCGCCCCTCGGTGTTCATGAAGGCCGCCATGTCCTCGGGCGTGTCGGGGCTGGGCGCCACGCCCAGTTCCTGCATGCGCCGCTTGGTGGCCGCTTCGCCCAGGACCGCGTTGATCTGCTCGTTCAAGGTGGCGATCAACCGCATCTGCGACCCCGACCAGCTGGCGAAAGAAGCCGGGACCCTGGCGCGCAGGATCGTGGACAACGCCCCGCTGTCGTCCTGCGGATGAACGCCACGGCCTCGAAAAGCCAGGGCCAGCCCCAGCGGGCGCTCCCGGCCCGGAGCCTCCGGTGGTAACCCGTAACATACGCATTCCCCCGGTTTGTGCGAGCATGATGCCCGGAATACACATGGAGGCCCCGGGTGGATGCGCTGAGCCCTTCTCTCTGGATCGCCGTGGCGGCGGTCATTCTTGCCGTTCCCGGACTCGGCATGGCCTTCGGGTCGCGCGGGCTGCGGCCATTGCGGCGCCTGCTTGGCCTGGCGCTGGTTGCCCTGAGCCTGGTCTCGGGGTTGCTGGCCTTCACGGTCCATCGCTACCTGCAATTGTTCGAAGACCGGCAGGTGGCCACCATCGAGCTCAAGCAGGAAGGCCCGCAGCGCTACCGCGTCACTGTCGCGCTGCCGCCCGGGCCGGCCGGCGCGCCCCAGGGCGAGCGGCAGTTCGTGCTGTCGGGCGACGCGTGGCAGATCGATGCGCGCGTGCTGCGCTGGCGGCTGCCGGCGGCGCTGGCCGGGGTGCCTTCGCTGTACCGCCTGGACCGCATCGGCGGGCGCTATGACGACATCGAGCGCGAACGCAGCGTCCTGCGCACCGTGTACGCGTTGGACGACGACCGGCGCCTGCCAGACCTGTGGGTGCTGAAACGCGAATTCTCGCGCTGGCTGCCCTACGTCGATGCCGAGTACGGCAGCGCCACCTTCATGCCCATGTTCGACGGCGCGCGCTACGAAGTGTTGTTCAACGACCGCGGCGGCCTGCTGGCCAAGCCGGCGGACGAGGCCACGGCGGCACGACTGCGCGGAGGCTGAAGTTTCACGCAGGCAGCGGCAGCTTGCTCGAGAACTTCACTTCCCTTAGCGACAGGCTGGTGCGCACCGTGGCCACGTTGGGCAGCGTGCGCAGCACCTTGTCGATGAAGTCGCGCACCGAGTCCAGGTCCTCGGCCACCACCATCATCACGAAGTCGGCCTCGCCGGTGACGCGGTGGCAGGTCAGCACCTGGTCGTTCGCCGCCACCAGTTGCTCCAGCGCCTCGAAGGCTTGCGCCGTGTGCGGCGAAAAATTCAGGCTGATGAAGGCCAGTTCGCCCAGCCCCAGCTTGCGCCGGTCCAGCATGGCCTGGTAGCCCTGGATATAGCCTTCGGATTCCAGCTTGCGCAGCCGGTGCCAGCAGGGGGTCTCGCTCAGCGCCACGCGCTGGGCCAGCTTGGCGTTGGACAGGCGGCCGTCTTCCTGCAGGTGGCGCATCAGCTGCAGGTCGGTCTGGTCCAGGGATTCGGTTGGAGCATTCTTTTTCATTGATTCATCGTAGAAAAAGAATCTTCTCCTGTAAAGGCAGCCAACGGGGGCATTGCCTGCGTGACGACCGCCTCGGCGGGTTGGGTGGCGTCCTTGCCGATGCGGTTGCGGCCCTGCCGCTTGGCCAGCGCCAGCAGCCGGTCGACGTGGGCGTAGGATGCTTCGAAAGGCACGTCCCCCTCGAAGCTGCCTATGCCGAAGCTGGCCGTGCAGCGCAGCCCGGGCACGATGGAAGAGAAATCGTGCTGTGCCAGGGCCGCCTGCAACCGCACCGCGGCCTGCTCGGTTTCCTCCAGCGTCGCCCCCGGCAGGACCAGCATGAACTCCTCGCCGCCTATGCGGCCCAGGGCGTCCATTTTGCGCACGTGCTGCGCCAGGACGCCCGCCATGGCCTGCAGCACCGCGTCGCCCACGGGGTGGCCGTAGTGGTCGTTGATCTGCTTGAAGTGATCCGCGTCCAGGATGACGAGGCCGTAGCGCTCCGCCGTGCCGCGGCTCCTGGCCAGGAAATCGAGCAGGCTGTTCCGGTTGCGCAGGCCGGTCAGCGCATCGCGTTCGGACACCAGGCTGAAATGGGCGATGGTGCGGAATGCCGTCAACAGCACCAGCAGCACCGCCGCGCCGACGCTGAAAAGATAGAAGCTGAGCTGGGTCAGCACCCAGTACATGCCGCCGTCGTAGCCATAGTCCAGGGTCTTGGCGTTCATGGTCAGCAGGACGCGGGGCAGCAGGCTCAGGATGCCCAGCAGCAGGAAGCCGAACAGCAGCCGCTCCAGCGCCGTCCCCCGCGCAAGATGCCGGATTCGCCACAGCGCGAGCAGGAACAGCAGGGTCACCGCCGTGTACAGCGCGCCGATGCGCAGGCCGGACCAGGCCGGATCGCGGATGCTCCACAGGCGCACGGCCAGCATGGCCGCCAGGATCAGCGCCGACGGCCAGGATGGCAGGCGCTGGCGTTCCAGTTGCGCGATGCCGCCGGCGAACAGGAAGGCCCCGGCGCCGTACAGCACGCCCGTCGCGGCGATGTTGACGGTCAGGTTGGCGGGCCAGAGCGTGATCTGCAGGATCAGCGCCGTCGCATAGCTGGCGAAGGCGCCGATGAAATACAGCAGGTGCGCGGGACGCCCCATGAATCGCCACGCGCCGCCCAGCAGCGCGGCGATCAGCAGCGCCACGAGAGGGTGGGAAAGCGCGAGGAGCGTATCGGTATGGGACATGGGAGGGTCTGTCCCCGCCAGTGTAGCCCCTGATGGGGTTTCCGGGGCCTTTTCGGGTGCCCGTGCGCCCGTCTAGGGATTTCTTCCTTGAAAGGACTTCTGGAAGGAAGAATCTTCTTTCAAGAGCGGTGGAATGCCCAAAAAAAGCAAGGCTATTTCCGTCCGGCTGGAAGATACTATCGGTCGAATCCGTATCAGCATCACCACACTCAGGAGCGGCTCATGGGGCGGCAAGACGACAACAAATCCAAAGTGGCGATCATCGGCTCGGGCAACATCGGCACCGACCTGATGATCAAGATCATGCGCTATGGCAAGCACCTGCAAATGGGCGCCATGGTCGGCATCGACCCGAAATCCGACGGCCTGGCGCGCGCCGAGCGCCTGGGCGTGCCCACCACGGCGGGCGGCATCGACGGCCTCCTGTCCATGCCCAATTTCAACGAGATCCGCATCGCCTTCGACGCGACCTCGGCCGGTGCCCACAAGCGCCACAATGAACTGCTGCAGGCCAAGGGCGTGCAGGTCATCGACCTGACGCCCGCCGCCATCGGTCCCTACGTGATCCCCGCGATCAACATCGACGAGCACCTCGACTCGCCCAACATCAACATGGTCACCTGCGGCGGCCAGGCCACCATTCCGATGGTCAAGGCCGTCTCGCGCGTGGCCAAGGTGCACTACGGCGAGATCATCGCGTCCATCGCCAGCAAGTCGGCCGGCCCCGGCACGCGCGCCAACATCGACGAGTTCACCGAGACCACCTCCAAGGCCATCGAAGTGATCGGCGGCGCCGCCCGCGGCAAGGCCATCATCATCCTGAACCCGGCCGAGCCGCCGCTCATCATGCGCGACACCGTGTTCACGCTGTCGGAAATGGCCGACACCAAGGCCATCGAGGAAAGCATCGCCGAGATGGTCGCCAAGGTGCAGAGCTACGTGCCCGGCTACCGCCTGAAGCAGCGCGTGCAGTTCGACGAGATCCCCGCCAGCGCGCCGCTGAACGTTCCCGGCCTGGGCAAGCTGTCCGGCCTGAAGACCTCGGTGTTCCTGGAAGTCGAAGGCGCCGCGCACTACCTGCCCGCCTACGCCGGCAACCTGGACATCATGACTTCGGCCGCCCTGGCGTGCGCCGAGCGCTTCGCGCAGACCCACCTGGTCGAAGCCGCCTGAGGACATCACCATGAGCAACAAGAAACTCTACATCTCCGACGTCACGCTGCGCGACGGCAGCCACGCGATCCGCCACCAGTACAGCATCAAGAACGTCCGCGACATCGCCAAGGCGCTGGACGAAGCCAAGGTCGACAGCCTGGAAGTCGCCCACGGCGACGGCCTGTCGGGCTCCAGCTTCAACTACGGCTTCGGCGCGCATACCGACCTCGAATGGATCGAGGCCGTGGCCGACACCCTGAAGCACGCCAAGGTCGCCACCCTGCTGATCCCCGGCGTGGGCACCGTGCACGACCTGCGCAACGCCTATGACGCCGGCGCCCGCGTGGTGCGCGTGGCCACCCACTGCACCGAGGCCGACGTCTCCAAGCAGCACATCGAATACGCCCGCAACCTGGGCATGGACGCCGTCGGCTTCCTGATGATGAGCCACATGAACACGCCCCAGAAGCTGGCCGAGCAGGCCAAGCTGATGGAAAGCTACGGCGCCTCGTGCGTCTACGTCGTCGACTCGGGCGGCGCCCTGAACATGAACGACGTGCGCGACCGCTTCCGCGCGTTCAAGGACGTGCTCAAACCCGAAACGCAAACCGGCATCCATGCCCACCACAACCTGAGCCTGGGCGTGGCCAACTCCATCGTCGCCGTGGAAGAAGGCTGCGACCGCATCGACGCCAGCCTGGCCGGCATGGGCGCGGGCGCCGGCAACGCGCCGCTGGAAGTGTTCATCGCCGCCGCCGAGCGCATGGGCTGGAACCACGGCTGCGACCTGTACAAGCTCATGGACGCCGCCGACGACATCGTCCGTCCGCTGCAGGACCGCCCCGTCCGCGTCGACCGCGAGACCCTGGCCCTGGGCTACGCCGGCGTGTACTCCAGCTTCCTGCGCCACGCCGAAGCCGCCGCCGCCAAGTACGACCTGAAGACCGTGGACATCCTGGTCGAGCTGGGCCGCCGGAAAATGGTGGGCGGCCAGGAAGACATGATCGTCGACGTGGCGCTGGACCTGAAGAAGTAATCGGCAGGCCGTTGCGACGGCCGCCGCGGTGTTTGAGTAGTAGTTAGCACGTGGCGCCGAAGGGCGCTTTGGTAGCCCGGGATGGTTTTCCATTCCGGGCTTTTTTACGTAGTATCGGCACTATCGATATTTCAGGATTATCGGTGTTGTCGATTTTTTGGCCTGGCCAACTCCGACCGCCGCGACACGGATTTGCGCACACTGTTGCAGGCCCAATTGCTGTTCTGGCTGCTGGCGGCCACGGACGGGCATGCCAAGAATTTCTCCATTCATCTGTTGCCTCAGGCGCATTACCAACTGACGCCGCTCTACGATGTGCTATCGGCATGGCCCGTGATCGGCAAGGGTGCCAATCGGCTCGATTACAAGTTAGCTGCCAGCAAACCGGGTGCGAGAACCCTACTGCCGCGCGATCGCCGCGGCGGCATCGGCCTTCATCTTGTCCAGCGCCGAACTGGAAAGATACCGGCCCTTCAGCACCACGGCGCGGATCCTGTCCAGGTTCGCCACATCCGCTAACGGATTGGCGTCCAGCACAACCAGGTCGGCGTCCTTGCCTTCCTCCACCGAGCCCAGGCTGGACTGGCGCCCCAGGAACTCCGCCGGATCCCGCGTCGCCATCTGCAGGACTTCCAGCGGCGAGAAACCCGCCGCCGCCAGCTCGCGGAACTCCTGGTGCAGGCTGATACCCGGCACCAGCCAGATGCTCATGTTGCCGCTGAAGTCCGAACCCGCCATGATCTTGACGCCGTTCTGCTTCATGAGCTTGGAAACCCGCTTCTGCAATTCGTAGAACTGCCGCAGCGTGGTGACCGCGCTAGCGGGCAGCTTGTCGAACTGATCGCCCACCTGCTGCCAGATCGCCCGCGTGGATTTGTCGACATAGACCAGGTTGGGGTCATCGCGATACTGCGGATCGTTGCCGTAGACCTGCGTGCGCAGCCGGATCAGCGTCAGCGTCTGCCAGGTGCCGTTCTTCGCGAATACCTTGCTCAGCTCGACGCACCTGGCTTCATCGTAGGTGTCCAGGATGCGCTGGTAATACGGTGCGTTCTGGGCGCCGTCGTAGGCGCGTGGATTGGTGACGAAGGTAGGCGGGAAGGGCGGCTTCAGCGACCCGGCCAGGGCCGCCGCGCGCAGCGTCTGTTCCTCGCTCGAGCAATCCATCAACAGGCCCCAGCCCGCGCCCAGGTGATCGAAGGACGGCGCGCCCGCGTTGCTCGCGTCACGCGCGCTGATGGCGGGATTCAGGTGCGCCTCGCCGCCGTGGAAAATGACCTCCGGCGCCAGCACCCGCCCCGCGGCGCTGTCCTGGTTCAGGACCTTGCCGCGCTCCACGTTGGCCGGCGAATCCGACTCCTCGCGGAACCCCGTGATGCCGCTGGCAATCATCAACGGCCAATAGGGCGGATCGCGGTCGGCGCTTTCCACGGCATGCGCGTGCATGTCCAGGTAGCCGGGCACGACGTACTTGCCCGAGACGTCGATGGCCTGCGCCCCGCCCGTGGCGCGCAGCGGCTGCGAGGTGATGCGCCGGATCTTCCCGCCCTCCACGTGGACGTTCATGCCGGCTGCCAGCGAGCCGTCGCGCGTGTTCACCACGGTCGCGTTCTGCAGGACCGTTCCGCCGGCCACGTCGATGCCGCCGTCGCCCCCGCCGCCACAGGCGGCAAGGATGGGCAGCAGGGCCGAAAGGGCGCCAAGAATGGCATGCTTGCGTCGTGTCATTGCCTGTCTCCGTTTGGTGTCGTTATCCGCGTCGGATCTTAGGAGGCCCTGGCACGGCCGAGGAGATGGCGGCTTTGCCGCGACGATACCCGCGAGGTATCGGTGGCGGGCGCACGCCTGTTGCACCCCGTTGCGGCTTGTTCCAGGATAGTTGGGAATACTGGAGGCGAACCCATCCAACCAACGACAGGAGCACGACATGGCCTCGGATCGCAACGTGGAAAAAGCCAAGGATGTCCTGGAAGACGGCGCCGAAGCCGTCGACAAGGCCGCGCACGCCACCGCCGACACGGTGACCCGCGCCGCCCACCGCGCCAAGGACGCCGCCTCGGACGCCCTGGAGCAGGGCAGCGACGCGCTGGAGGAAGCGCTGCTGTGCGCCAAGGACGTCATCCGCCAGCACCCCATCACGTCGGTGGCGGTGGTGGCGGCGGTGGCGTATCTGTGGGGGCGGATCCGGGGATGACATAGATCAAGGGGCTTTGCGGTCAACCCTCGTATCCTGCTCGTGAATGCCGGATGCGCGCCCCCGCGCGGGGTGCGAGAATACGGCATAACACCACGGCATAGCCCGGCAGGAGACGATTTTGCAGAGCCCCCTGTCCTCCCTCAAATTCAACACCGCGTCCGGCCATATCTGGCTGGACGAAGAGCGCATGCTGCTCTTGCACGCCCGCGCCCTGGGCGCCCTGCGCAAGGAACTGTTCGACTCCCTGGGCGTGGAGCGCACCCGGGGCCTCCTGGTCCGCATGGGCTACGCCTCCGGTATGCGCGACGGCGCCTACGCCGTCAAGCGCCGCCGCGCCGGCATGCGGACCAACGAAGCCTTCCTGCTTGGCCCCAAGCTGCACGCCGTCGAAGGCGTCGTCCAGGTCGAACCCATAGAACTCAGCATCGACCTCGCCAGGAACCACTTCTACGGCGAATTCCTGTGGCGCAACTCCTGGGAATGCGAAGCCGACGTCCAGGAATACGGCCACGGCGAAGACCCGGCGTGCTGGACCCAGATCGGCTATGCGTCCGGCTACTCCAGCGCCTTCATGGGCTCGCCCATCGTCTACAAGGAAATCGAGTGCCGCGCCCAGGGAGATACCCACTGCCGCATCGTCGGCCAGCCCGCCGATGCGTGGCAGGACGAAGCCTACCTCAACTACTTCGCGCCCCATCCCTTCGCCGGCCAGTTGATCGAATACTCCATCGGCCTCGAACACCTGCGTTCCTCGTCTACCCGCAAGCCGGCCAACCAACCCCTGGCCGGTGCGTCCGCCGCCTTCCAGGCGGCATTCGAACTGCTGCGCAGCGCGGCCGGCAGCCCCATCACCGTCCTGCTGCAAGGCGAGACCGGCGTCGGCAAGGAAGTCTTCGCCCGCTGGCTGCATGACAACGGCGAACGGGCCAAGGGGCCCTTCATCGCCGTCAACTGCGGCGCGATTCCCGCCGACCTGATCGAGGCCGAACTGTTCGGCGTGGAAAAGGGCGCCTACACCGGCGCGCATCTGGCCCGGTCCGGCCGCTTCGAGCGCGCGAATGGCGGCACCCTGTTCCTGGACGAAATCGGCGACCTGCCCCTGGCTATCCAGGTCAAGCTGCTGCGCGCGCTGCAAAGCGGCGAGATCGAGCGCCTGGGCAGCGAGAAAACGCAGCGCGTCGACGTCCGCATCGTCGCGGCCACGAACGTGGATTTGCAGAAAGCCATGCAGGAGGGGCGCTTCCGGCCGGATTTGTACTACCGGCTGAATACCTTTCCCATCACTATTCCGCCGCTGCGCGACCGGCGGGCGGATATTCCGGTGCTGGCCAGCCGCTTCCTGCAGAAGTACGGCGGGCTATATGGCAAGAAGCCGGGCGGGCTGACGGATCGGGCGATGCAGGAGTTGCTGAATCACCATTGGCCGGGGAATGTGCGCGAACTGGAAAACGTGATCGAGCGCGCGGTGTTGTTGAGTCCGGATGGGGAGCCGATCGAGGCGACACATTTGTTCGGGCAGAGGTTGCCGGGTGGGGATTGCGCGGGGCGCGTGGCGGATGGTGGGGAGGTGGTGGAAGGGGAAGGTGGGGAGATCGATCTGGTTTGTGGGGATTTGATCGAAAGGAATGTGCCGCTGGGGACGTTGGAGCAGGGGATGATGCGGGTGGCGATGCAGCGGGCGGGGGGGAATTTGAGTAAGGCGGCTCGATTGTTGGGGATTACTAGGGCGCAGTTGGCTTATCGGTTGAGGAGGGAGGGGATTTTGGTTTAGGGGAGCCAGCCAAGCCCCCCTGATATATAGGATAGAAGTTAAATGCAATCACTGCGCGGTGAGCTAGAAGAGCCGGACTAAGGACCACTTTCGGCCAGAAGCAGACATTCGCAGACGCCCGAAATCAGGCTGCGCTATCCACCTGATTCAACCTCTTAAGCACAGTCGGGGTCGCTGCGCACCCCCGTTGCATCCCCCGGCCCGTGGTGCGGATCGGGCATTGAGCCCTCCCGCGCCATCCGACCGTATCGCCGGTCGATCACTCGCGGGCGTCTGGCCGCTGCACCGCCAGTCAATGAGTGTTCCTGCTCCCCGACACCCCCATGACCAACGCTGCACGGTTTGGATGAGCGCCATCTTCTCGAAGATGGATCACGACCAGGGGCGTCCGCCGCCCCATGGACCCGCGCCATGCTCCCGCGCATGGAGGCGGCCGGAGGAGATGTCGGTTCTCGCCCGAACCCCATCGAGCAAAGGGCGATTCCTGCTCTCCCTCTGAACACCCATCGGCCACCTCTGGCTGTCCTTAAGCTCCCTTGAGATAAGCGTCCAGCGCCTGGAAGACTCCCGCCGCTTTCCATAGCGAGCGATTGCCGATGACGTAGAGGGCTTCCTTCGCGCGGGTTGTTGCTACGTTCAGAAGATTGGGCCGACCGCCAGCCCAGCCGCGCGCACCCCTTTGCTGTGCATCGGGCGCGCCAAGAATGAAGAATACGGCTTCGGCTTCCCGGCCCTGCACGGTATGCACCGTTCCCACGCGATCCCGCATCCACTGATACGGGTTTTCAACCCAGCCCTCGAGTACGCCGCTCGATCGCAGACGTTCGCGGGTACGGTCCTGCACGACAACGAACGGCGTCACGATATAAAAGTCCGGCGTGCATCCTCGTTCTCGGAGCTGCTGCACGAGCCCGAGTAGCGCGTCACCTTCTTGCGGGCACCACTTTTCCTGCCCACGCCCTTCGATATCGATCCACCGTGAAGGGCCAAGAACATCACGTATCGCCGAATTCCTGGAGACTTTTGCCTGCACCATGAGGTTTTCATAGGCGATCGAATTGGAAATGCTGAACATCGGCTCCGCGCAGCGTCGATGCACGAGCAAGGGCACCCCGACCTCCCGCGTCCCGAACGTTGTTTCGAAAGTGCCGTAATATTCTGTCGCGCTGTCAGAAAGCGTCTGGACAGACGCGCCCGGCGCATTGAACGTCAAGGGATCGACGCTGAATTGGTTGCACATGGCTTCCGTGAGTTTGTCGGGAAGAACCACTACCGGCTCAATCTGAATGGGATCGCCGACAACAACCGCCCTGCGCGTCCGCATCAGGGCGCCGACCGCCGCTTGCGGCAAGGCCTGCCCGGCTTCATCTACGAGAAGCCAGCCGAACGCGTCGAGCGGAATCCTGCCGAACATGCGCGAGACGGAGGCGAATGTCGTCGAGACGACCGGCACCAGCAAGAACAGCGTGGACCAAAGGTCCGGTATCAAGGCATCCTTTTCAGGGCTGCCGAGAGAGCGGGTGCCGAAACTGTCGAGCAGTACATTGAGATTGTGCCGGATTGGTTTGGCCGCTGCGTCGATGAACGCCTTGTGCAGTGCCATCGCCGCTTCAAATACATCGTTACGTAGCCGCGCCGTTTGCTCGTCAAGCCATGGCGCGCTGATCTGCTTTTCGCGGTGGCGCTGCGCAAAAAACTCATCGGAAAGGAATGCACCCGGATACTGACGGGCAATTGCATCGTATTGTGTCCGATCACGATTCAGCGCTTCCATCCCGGCAGCGAGTGAAGCCCGTAGGTGTTGCAAATTGCTTCTTTCCGAAGCAAGGCCCGACAGTGTCTCCTGCGCCCGCGCCGCAAGCTGCCGAAGTGAGCCTTGCTCGAGACCCAAACGCGACGAAATCTGCTTGTGGGAGGATTGCCACGAACGATATGCCGTCGTGCCGAGTAGCCTGCTAAAGAAGCCGGGGCGAAGACGTATCAATGCGTCCCGCTCGCCCAGCAAGGCATCGACGGTCTTCTGCTGCCGATCCCGCAGGCCAACCGCGTTGTCCGCTGCGGTTTCGAGTTCGGCCAAGATACGTGCTCGCGATGCGATTTCGGCCTCAAGACCGGAAACCGAAGCCTCTTTGGCCCTTATCGCGCGGAGAAGGTCGTGGGCTTTTTGCAAATCCGCCAGCGCCGCCTTCGCGGACCTCACCGCTTTCTGAAGATTCTGCCGTGACCTCTTCCAGCGCCGTAGAGCCTCATCTTGATCCTCCGGCGCATCTTCCTTCACGACGATCTGCGGCGGCCTTTGGCGGGTGCCCTCGCTTGTCTCTTCGACCAAAAGCTGCGGCTGGCCGGCCGCCTGCATCAGGTATCGACGAAAGCCGGCATCATCGTCCCACCAGAACGTCTGCCGGAAATCGCTTCTGTTTTTGCTGTTGCCGAGGACGGCCGCAACCGTGCCCCATGTGTCCCGCTGCAACAGCGCATCGGATACGGTTTTGAAGTAGCGCAAACCCGGAGCATCGGACGCGATAGCCTCGATGCCGGGCAGTTCCGCACTGACGTTCTCGACTGCTTTGTTGTTGGAGGAGGCTACGATCATCTCGTAGCCTTTGACCCGCTTGTCCAGACTATAAAGATGAACGAACGCATTACCCATTCGCATCTTCTCGCCGGAATGGATGAATGCATCTTCGGGGTCGTCAAAACCGCTCAAGACCTGGGCTCGCTCGGTCACCAGAGCTGCGATGACATCGCGCAGCAGCGTCGTCTTGCCCGTACCTGGCGGTCCGTTGACCGCCAGAATGCCGTCATCCTTCAGATCGTGAATGGCGAGGTTGACGGCGCATTGCTGAAGAAGCGCCAGCGGATGTCTGCCGTTCGCAGGCCACGAGCCGGCCGGGAATTTTCGCGGTTCCAGCGCATCCGCGAGAGCGGCGTTGTCCTTCATCAGGTTGCGGCGTTGGCGCGGCTTGAGAACCTGTAGATAGCGCTTCAGATTGGCAGTTGCGCTGCCTGCCGCCACGTGCCCTCGTGCGGTAGCCAGATCATCCAGGAAGAATGAATTGAGCAGGATCGCCTCAGGCGGGTCTTGCAGCTTGAAGTATTGATACGATCGAACGGCAAAGGCCGGCGGCTTTGCGAATTCGGCTGGGATTTCCAGTTTTTGAAGCAGCCATTCGTAGGCAAGCTGGATGCGGCGCTGATCGAGCGGCAGCGGATTACCGTCCTTGTCCTCGGCCGTGATCTGTTTGGTAAGTTCTTCGATCAGTGCCTTTTCGACCTGAGACCACTGCCCAAGGTCACGCAATCGGCCCGACAGGGCAACAGGCACGCCCCAGCCGAAGCTTGAGATGGAAACGGCTTCATTCTCGACCGGCAGGCCGTTTTTATCGAGCATGATCGTAGCGAGAACGGCCTCGCCACGGGTTTGGGGACGCTCATCTCGCGTGTCGGTATAGACCTTCAGCAGCGCGTTGACGGCGGCCTCCATATCGATGCTGCCGAGAATAAGCTGATAATAGAGCCGCTGGTTGGGGCGGCTTCGCTCGCCACCGTTTTCCCAAGGCAGCGCACCACGGTTGAATTGCGCGATACGATACTTGTCTCCACCTGCCAAATCTTCCGGCCGTCGGTAAGAAGGGGGGGAAAGCACTTCCATGGCCGTCCAGGCCGTCAGAATGTCGTCCGGCCAATTGGTGAATGGGCCGCTTGGGCGATCCACGCGTTCGAAAGGGCGGGAGCTTACAGGCGCGGCACTTGTCGATGCTGCCGGTTTGGGATCGCTGACCGGTGGCGACGTTGTTGGTGTATCTCTCTGCTGTAGATTTTTGACTGCCTCGGCCGCTCGCCGCTTTAGGTCGCGCGCACGCGGAACGCTTCTCTGGGAAAGCTCGGCGATCAAAGTATTGAGGAACTCGGTGTCGCCCTTTTGTTTGTCAAACATCTGTTCGAGTTCGGCAATCCCTTTTTGTATGAGCGGTCTTCTGGCCATATCCTAAATCGTGCAATTTTGTATTGGTTCGCAATCTGCCATCAAAAGATGCATATATTCAATGAAATAGCAGTACGTCCGATAGCAGGGGGATTACCCTACCTCATGAGCATCGTCGGCCTCGATGCCGGCAATGGGTCGTGAGCTGTCAGTGAAAGAAAAAGATCGTCAGAGGTACTGTTTTTTCGGGCTATCCCGTCGCGTTATACAAATTGGGGACGAAGCCAAGCGTCTTTTCAAACATTGACTAGAGCATTGTTGAACCCACTAAAAACCTCTTTCACACAATCCCCCATCCGCTTGGCCAATGCTCCAACCGGAAAATTCTCCGACTTCACCTCATAACTATAAAGCTCTACCTTCTCCGAAAACCCCACCTCACAAGCCCCCGAAATCCGCAACGCCCTCGCCACCACCGGATTAACAATCGACACCCCCAACCCCTTCGCTACCATAGTGCATATCGTCGTCGCATAAGGCGTCTCAATCGATAGCACCCGCTTATCCGGAACAAAGTGCCGATCAATCGCCGCCCGATTGAAACTCCCCGCCGGCAGCGAAATGAAGTTCTCCCCATCGAAGTCAGAAGGCTTTAGCACCTTCTTCCTGGCAAGCCTGTGCTTCCTCGGCACGATCCCCACGCCATAAGCCGTGTTGATCCGCTCATACTGCAAACTGGGAAGATCGGTGTGTATCGAGCAAAACCCGATATCGCAATATCCCGTCGCCACCCACTTCGCCACGACATCCGACCCACCCGTATTGACCACCACCGGGATGTCCGAGACCTTCTCCCGAAAGATCCGCATCGCATCCGGCATCACGCATTGCGTGATCATCCCCACCGCTCCGACGCGCAGTAACCCCTTGCCTCGCAGCCGGATCGAGTTGGCGCTGTCGTTCAACGACTCCAGTCCGATAAACGCGCGCTCCACTTCCGCATAGAAAGCCTCTGCCTCCGGCGTGGGAATCAGGCGCGTCCCCAGGCGCTGGAACAGCGCGAACCTCAGTGTCTTCTCCAGCAACGCAATCCATCGGCTGACGTTCGGTTGCGAGGTATGCAGCAGCCCCGCCGCGGTGGTCATCGACCGCGTCATCATCACCGCGCGAAAGGCTTCGACCTGCTTGAAGTTCATGAGCTGATTCCATTCCGATGCATGCGCATCGATCATGTCATTTTTGTATTTGAAGCCGTCAATCTGTGATTTGACGTATGGGTTGGCCGAGACGGAGACTGCATTCCTGCATTCATTACCGGCCCCCAACATGGAATCCAAAGTCAGTGCCCGCCTGAAGCAACCCCTTGCGCAGGAGGTGATTGAGTTCATTTTCCTGCCGCGTCTGAACAGGGAGTTCTTCGCCAATTTCGAGTTGCTGCACCAGATCAATCTTGCCCATCTGCTGATGCTGGACGAGCAGAGAATCCTGGACAAAAGCACGTCCATCCAGCTCGCCAAGGCGCTGCTGAAAATGCAGGCCGACGGCCCCGACGTCGTGGAGCTCGACCCGGCGCGGGAAGAGGCCTATTTCAACTACGAGGCCCATCTGATCAAGCTGGTGGGCCAGGACGTGGGCGGCCGGCTGCATACGGCGCGCAGCCGCAACGACATGGGCGCGACCATCGATCGCATCCGGGCGCGGGACTTCGGAATGCGCATCGGCACGGCGTTGATCGGCCTGGCGCAAGCCGCGCTGGATCGGGCCGAGCAATATGCCGATTGCGTGATGCCCGGCTACACGCACATGCAGGCCGCGCAGCCGATCACTTACGGCTACTACTTGTCGGCGCTGGTGGATGCGTGGTCGCGCGACATCGATCGCGTGCTGCACACGCTGGATACGGCGGATGCGTCGCCCCTGGGATCCTGCGCACTGGCCGGTACGTCCTTCCCCATCGACCGCACGCTGACCAGCTCCATGCTGGGCTTTAGTCAGCCGCTGGCCAATGCGCTGGACGGCGTGGCCTCGCGGGATTTTGCGCTGGAGCTAAGCGCGGCGCTATCGATCATGATGATCACGTGCAGCCGTCTGGTGCAGGACTTCTACATCTGGTCCACGCCGGAGTTCGGTTTCCTGTCCTTCCCGGACAGCATCGCCAGCACGTCCAGCATCATGCCTCAGAAGAAGAACCCGGCGGTGCTGGAGAACCTGCGGGGCAAGGCGGGCCACCTGATCGGCCTGACGACGGCGGCCTTCTCCACCGTGAAGTCCACGCACTTCACCCACTCGGGCGACAGCAGCCGCGAAAGCACCCGGACCTGCTGGGAGGCCTGCGAGGAAGCGCTGAAGGCCTTGACCTTGATGAAGCTGCTGGTGGAGCGGGTCGAGCCCAACCGCGAGCGCATGGCTGCGCGCGCGGCGGAGGACTTCTCCACGGTGACCGACCTGGCCGACCTGCTGGTCCGCAAGGCCGACACCTCGTTCCGCGACGCGCATCACATCATCGGCGCCGTCGTGCGGCAGGCGCTGGACCAGGGTTTGTCGGCCAGGCAGATCACGCCCGCGATGATCGCGACGGCGGCCAGCGAACAACTGGGGCGGCGGATCGAGCTGCGTGAAGACGACCTGGCCAGTTGCCTGGACCCACATCGCAACGTGGCCGCCCGCCAGTCGCTGGGCGGCCCGGCGCCGCAACGCGTGCTCGAGCACCTGGGCGAGCAGCGCGCCCGCCTGGACAAGCAAAGAACCGTCATCGACCGGACGGCCCGGCGCATCCAAGACGCCCGGGAGTCGTTGCAGGAACGCATCCGCGCGCTGGTCGCCGCCGAGGCGAAGTAGGCACGGATCCCTCATTCACCTAATAATCATGTGCAGGAGACCAACCATGTTCAAGCCCATCGCCATGTTTGCGATAGCCCTGGGCGTCTGCCCCGGGGCCCAGGCCCAGACTTATCCCAACAAGCCCGTCACGCTGGTCGTGCCCTTCGCGCCCGGCGGCACGGTCAACCTGATGGGCCGCATCCTGGCCACCCGCATGTCGGAAGTGCTGGGCCAGCCTGTTGTCGTCGAGAACAAGGGTGGCGCGGGCGGCAGCATCGGCGCGGCCATCGTCGCCAAGGCGGCGCCCGATGGCTATACGCTGCTGTTGGCCACCATG
>NZ_JAOCLR010000049.1:0-29900 GCF_029845405.1 Pigmentiphaga sp. GD03639 | reverse complement strand
ATGCGGCTTCAGCAGCACATGCTGCCGATCGTCCCGACGCCGAGCCAGGCAGCGTTGCCGTTTCCACCCGAAGCTATCCGGAGTAGGGCGTGAACACTGCCACGCTGGAACAGGTGCTCGCCGCAACCGGCTACCTGCCGGACGGGCGACCCGCGCCCGGCCTTCGGTTGGGGGCTGAGGCGCAGTCCTCGCGCCACGGCCGCGTTTTTGTTCCGGACGCATTGTGGCGCAGCGCGTCGTCGTTGACCGTCTACTTCAAGTTTGAGCAAAGCGCGCCTGCAGACGATCTGGTCAGCCAGTGGCGACGAGAGGTCTGGAACGAGGGGTTCGCGCCGTTGCTGTGGGTGATCTCGCCGCAGCGTATCGACCTGTACAACGGTTTCGGCACACCCGCGAAAGAAGGCGATGCCCAGAGACATTTGATTCGGCGTTTCGAGAACATCGAAGCTTCGCTTCATGAACTGGACGAGTTGGCCGGCCGACTGGCGATCGAGACGGGCCAATTCTGGGCCCAGGTGCCGGCCATCGATCGCAAGACCAGCGTCGATCAGAAGCTCCTGTCTGACCTTGGATGTCTCGAACGCGATTTGGTCGCAGGCAATCTCGCGCGCGATGCGGCGCAGGCCTTGATTGGGCGCGTGATCTTCACCCAGTACCTGATTGACCGCGAGATCGTCAGTGCGGCGCGGTTGAAGCGGGTATGCGGCCGCACGGCGTTGCCGGCGATCCTGCGCGACCGGCCAGCGACCAGCAAGCTGTTCGCATGGCTGGCCCAGACCTTCAACGGCGATATGTTTCCGCCCTCGTCGGTGAAAACGACACCAGCCGCTCACCATTTGACGCGGGTTGCGGAGTTCCTGGAGGCTGTCGATCCTGAAAGCGGGCAACTCAGCTTCTTCCCCTACCAGTTCGACGTGATTCCGGTCGAGCTCATCAGCTCGATCTACGAGCAGTTTGCACATGCTGAGCCGCAGACTGGAGGAAAGCGCACAGAAGCGTTGCGAAACGGCGTGCACTACACGCGACTGTCCGTCGTCTCGCTGGTCCTCGATGAGGTCATGGATGGTCTATCTGGACGGGAGTCGGTGCTGGATTTGACGTGCGGCTCCGGTGTCTTCCTGGTCGAAGCGCTGCGGCGCTTGGTTCATCTTCGCTCGCAAGGTCAGCCGCCCACGAGGGAGCTGATCCGCTCGACGCTCTACGGGCAGGTGTATGGCGTAGACATTAGCGAAGCCGCGATTCGCGTCGCTGCGTTCAGCCTGTACCTGGCTGCGCTTGAGCTGGACCCTGACCCGCAACCACCGCAGTCCCTGAAGTTCCAGCCATTGATCGGCAGGACATTGCTCGTCGGTGACGCTCGTACTGTCGAACGTGATGGAGATGGCAAGGCCGTGCTGGCGACGCCGACAGGGCTGAAGCAGTTCGACCTTATCGTGGGCAATCCCCCTTGGAGCTTTAGGGGGCAGACAGGAACCGAAGCGCGGCGCAAGACCAGGGTTGCGGGCGTACCTGCGCAACCGCGCGGTGAAGGCTTGGATTTCGTGTTGCGAGCGGCGGAGTTCTCACATGAGAAGACCCGTTTCGGCATCATTCTTAGCGCGATGCCGTTCTTCAGCCGCAGCGGCACCGGCATGGCAGCAGCTCAGCATGTGATGCGAGCCGTGGCTCCGATCACCTTGGTAAATCTGTCCAATTTGTGCAGTTGGCTCTTCGCGACAGCGGCTATGCCCGCAGTGGTTCTCTTTGCCCGTCATCGACCGAAGCAGCGAACGGATCAGGTCACGGTCGTTCAGATCCCGTGGACGCCCAGCGGTGCAAGGACTCATTCGTTCGAGGTGGCGCCGAGTGACGTCATCACTTTGACACTCGACGAGATCCAAGAACAGCCGTTGAAGCTCAAGGCAGCAGCCGTTGGCCGGCGCCGTGACCTCCTATTGCTGGATGACTTGACTTCGGCCCACAGAAATCTGGGCGAGCAACTCTCATTACTCGACACTACCTTCCAGGTTGGATTGATTCGCGGGGCCCCAGAGAATCAGACGCGCGATGCTCGCCCGCTAAAAGGATTGGATGTACTGCAAGTCAAAGACATGCAGCACTTCAACATTCCCGATGATTTGCCGACTTTCAGCCAATCGAAGGCACAATGGCCACGATCGCGGGAGATATATCAAGCCCCGCTTCTCATCGTGAAGGAAATGCTTCTGGGGAGTCCACGCGTCTTGGCGGCCGTCTCCGAGCGGGATCTCGTCTTCACGAACTCATACTTCGCAGTGTCTCTTCCGAGAGGGCACACGCGGACGGCACATTTGCTTGCCACCGTGTTGAGTTCTGCTTTTGCGACATGGTTCTTCTATCTGACCGCTGCAGAGTTTGGAATCTACAAGAGGAAGCTGCTGGCTCGCGACCTCAGCTTCCTACCGGTGCCTAATTTCACGAGCGCAGTGAAATCTGAGGCTGGCCAGCGCCTGCTGCAGATTGAGAAGAATCTGCGCGCCAACGGCACCGACGAGAGGGGATGGGCTGAACTGGACGAAGCTGTCTTCGATCTGTACGAACTGAACGATGCCGACCGAACTGTCATTCGAGACGGCCTCCTTCGCGCCGGGTGGCAATGGGAAACCGGCCGCGAATCATCCGTGGAGCCATCGGACAGTCGTACTGAGGTCACGGCGTATGCCAAGACGTTCCTGTCCGTTATCGAGGATTGGCTTTCCGTTCGCAATAAGCGGCACATGCGCGCCGAAGTGCTCGACTTGCCAAGCAGTTCGGCCTTGCGCGTCGTGCGCTTTGTCTTGGAAGAGGGGCCGGGTAATGCGAGCGTGAGCGTCGTGGCACCACAAGGCGAATTGGGTGAAGTACTGGCACGTATCGGCAGGCGCCTGAAAGTCAAGATTGCGACCGCGCTCAGTGCAGAGCGGGAATTGCGAGTACACGGACGCAACGAAGTCGTGATCATCAAGCCAGCAGCGCGGCGCTACTGGATGGGCATAGCGGCACTGGAAGATGCCGATGCAGTGGTCGCGGAGAGCTTTTCAGGGGGCAAAGTTTGAGGATCCCCTATGAGACACCTCCTGCACTGGGCAGAGAGTTCATTGAACTTGAGCCCGAGGTTGTGGCGGTCATTCTGCTGACACTGGCCGCAGGTTGGCAGCGAGCATGCGCAGCCGAGGACGTGAATGCCAACGCTGGAGAGGTAATCATGACCGAGCGCCTGCGGGACGGGATGCGCATTGCGCTGAAGAACTCCCCGTGGAAGCAGATCATGGTGCTGCCTGGCACGGAATCGCGATCTAAAAGCAACGTGATGCTGCCAGACGGACGTACCGACATCCCGCTGGCGTTCGTCGAAATTTTCTTGCGCACGCAGGAGCATGATCCGCACGCGATCATCGAATGCAAACGAATCGCCGGGTCGGACACTCACTTGTGTCGAGAGTACGTCGTCGAGGGCATGGATCGATTCATCCAGGAGAAGTACGGCGAGAACCATGCTATCGGCTTCATGGTGGGGTACGTTCTTGCCGGCGTTCCTTCGGAATCCGCGGATGGCGTCAACGCTTACTTGAGAAGAGTTTCGCGCTCGGTAGATCGCCTCGCCCCGAGCGACATCAGTGACGGGACTTGGCAGAGCCTACACGCACGCTCCAAGCCGTCGATGCCGATTCGCTTACAGCATGCGTTTCTTGGGTTCGCGGGCACCTCAGCGTCCCGCACCTGATCTCCGCCTCCGACAGGAGGCAATCACAACGCTCACAACGGCATAGGGTATGAAACCGGCAGGGGCCGGATGCGGTTTCTTTGTCGCGCTAGATCGGCACTTGAAGTCGACTGTGACTTTGATCGACTCCAAGGACGCCCGATATGCCGGCCCCCGTCTTCAAGGCTTCGCCCCGGCTGCCGACCATCAGCATTGCGCCCGGACTGTGGGCAGTGCTGTTCATGTTTACCCAGACTGCAGCAGCCGACGTGCTCGTCGTCACCGACAGCCGTCATCCGGTGCAGGCTCCAGCCGGCGTGCGGATCATCGAGCTGGACCAGGCCACGCGCATCGAGGTCGAACTCGCCGCGCACCTACCGGCCGACCCGCAACAGGCTGCAGCCCTGGTGCGGCAGCGGTTGCATGACGGCGGCGAGGCCCTTCAACGCCGCATCGGCCACGCCTACCAAGGTGTCGCGGATGCCTGGGGACTGGGCATCGCCAAGATTCCCGCCGTGGTGGTCGATCGACGCTACGTGGTCTACGGCGAGCCCGACGTGCCCCGCGCCGTCGCGCGCATCAACGCCTACCGGAGCACGCAGCCATGAGCCTCCTGCTGGCACGCCGGCGCCTGCGCGCCACCGTCGCCTCGCTGCTGCTGAGCACGGCCACGTCGACGTTCGCCCTGGACACCGCCACCATCGTCTCGTCGGCGCTGTCCCCCGACTGCCTCGAATACCGCGTGGTCGGTATCTGCTACTGGCTGTACTGCACGCCCTTCGGCTGCTCGGTTCGCACTTCCGTCAAGGTGCGCCACTACGTCCCCGATGCGGTGGTGTCGAGCTACTCGAACACTGGCGAAAACCCGTGGCTGGAGGTCAGAGCGATGAGCATGCCCAACCCGACCGCCAAGGCTGGCGGTGACGGCACGACCAATCACGACAACGAGAACAACCTCGCCAAGTTCAAGAACGCCGATGTCATCGGCCATCCGGCCGGGCTGGTGTTCAGCCAGTTCGCCAGCGCCTCCGGCTACACCTGCGAAGGCGCTGGCACGGCCTTCATGCCGTATCTGCTGAGCACGCTCGACACGATCGCCTGGCGCTACAACATCCCGGAAGCGTTCTACCCCGAAGCGCTCATCCCCGGCCGGCGCGAAATCGGTACGCGCACCGGCCTGAACCTCTGGGGCAACGTGTATCCCCGCGGTGGCTTCCTGCACCAGACCGACGACCACAAGAGCGGCGCCGTGGTCGCGCAGCGCGCGGGCGACATCGTGACGCGCCGCAACCAGATTCACGTGTACCAGCCTCTGCTGGCCAACGCCCGCGACGGCTACTGGCCGGCCGGCGCGCTGATGGAGACCGACGCCTCGACGGGCAAGTGGCAGGAGCTGACGCCCACGCTCTCGAACAGTTGCGTGGTTTTCCCGCACAGCCGCACCCGCGTGCAGGCCCAGCAAGGCGACTACGCCTGGGCCTTGTGGCGGCCGTACTCCTGCTGCCGGCGCCGTGGCCAGGTCTTCCTCGGCAGCGTCGATTTCATGTGAGGAACCCACGATGACCGCCTCCCTCCGTCACTTCCTGCGCCGCGCGAAGTCGCCCCTGCGGGCCACGCTGCTCGTGGCGGCCATCACGCTGGTCGTCGGCGTCGCCTGGGCGCAGACCCGCATCGATCCCAATGGCGTGAACGTCAGCGGCAGCGTGATCGGCGACGACGTGCTCTACAGCATCGGCGGCGGCCGGGCCGTGTCGATGGGTGGTGCCGGCAACATGCAGAGCATCGGCGTCGGCGTCGGCTGGAACAGCAACCTGATCTGCGGCGACATGAGCATCACCACGACGCTGCAGAACCAGCTCAACGGCATCACCAACGGCTTCCAGACGATCATGAGCAACGTGATCCAGAACGCCACCAGCGCCGTGGCCTCGCTGCCGGCCCTGATCATCCAGCGCGCCGACCCGGGGCTGTACAACCTGCTCACCAACGGCATCCTCCAGGCGCGCCTGGATTTCGACCGCTCGAAGATGACCTGCCGGGCCATCGCCAATCGCATGGCGGACATGGCCGGAGGCCAGGCCGGCTGGGACCAGCTCGCCGAAGGGATGGCGCTGCGGGATGCGGTCAGCAGCACCGATGCCGTCTCCGCCATCGAGCAGGCCGAGTCCAACAAAGGGAACAACGGCGTGCCATGGGTCGGCGGCGGCAACGCGGGCGGCTCCGGTCAGAGTTCGATCAAGGTGGTCGGCGATGTGACGCGCGCGGGCTACAACCTGCTCAACGGGCGCAGCACCACCGATACCTCGTCGATCGCGCGCAGCGCCTGCGGCAACCGCCTGACCTGCCAAACTTGGTCCTCGCCCCAGGCGGCCGCGGACTGGGCGACCCGCGTGTTGGGCGAACGCGAGCAGCGCACCTGCGAAAACTGCACGAAGACCCAGACCACGCCTGGCGTCGGGCTGACGCCAATGATCCAGGAAGAGTACGAGACCAAGCTGCAGGCGCTGCAGGAACTGGTGACGGGCACCCGGCCGACGACGCTGGCCAATCTCGACGCGGCCGGCAGCAGCTCGCTGCCGATCACCCGCGGCGTGATCGAGGCCCTGCGTGACGAACCCGACCAGGACGTGCTGGGCAAGCGCCTGGCGTCGGAGGCGGCGCTGTCCAGCGTGCTGGAGAAGGCCCTGCTGCTGCAACGCACGTTGCTCACTGGCAAGAAGGAGCCGAACGTCGCCGCCAACGAACTGGCCGTGCAGGCGGTAGACCAGGAGAACAGCGCGCTGGAGCAGGAGATCAACAACCTCAAGACTGAGCTGGAGCTGCGGCGCACGCTGGCCGGCAACTCGGCGATGGCGATCATCCAGCGCCACAGCACCCGCGCTGCCGGTTCGCGCGGCGTCTTCGAGGGCGACACCACGCGCGACCGTCTGCGGGAAGTCCAGAGGCCGCGGAGCGGTACGCCATGAGCCGGCTGGCCTGGCTGCGGCTGCCATGGCTGTTCAACCGCCGCGTCGGTGTGGCGCTGCTGTGGACCTTGCTCGTGGTCGCCGCCGCGGTGGCGGTGAACATCGCCGGCATCCACGTGGTCGGCGGCGTCGAGGGCTGGCAGCACTGGCTGCAGGCGCACGCCGGCCACTTCTTCGTGTGGCGGCTGTGCCTCTACGGAGCGACGGCTTACGGCTGGTGGTGGATGCGTCGGCGCCTGTTGCGGCGGGAGCCGTCCCGCGAGACGCATCAGCGCCTGCTGCGCACGGAGATCGCGGCCGTGATCTCCGTGGTCGCGCTGGAAGCCAGCCAACTGCTGCGGCACGGCTGAGACCGGGAGGCAGGCATGACGCTCTACACCACGGACTACCTGGAGTATTACCTGACCCTGGTGGCTTGGGTGGTCAACAACGGCATCTGGAGCATTCTCGTGGCCAGCGGCGTGTTCGCGCTGCCGTTCGTGGCCATCGTGATCCAGGAGTGGCTCAAGGCCCGCAGCGAAGGTGCGGACGAAGGCAACAAGGGCGTGCTGTCGTCGATGCGCATCGAGAACCGGGTGTGGGTGGCGATCGTGGTCATCATGTTCGCCGGCATCCCGTTCATCCCGGTGGATCTCGCCACGATCAGGTTCGACACCACGCGCTCCGCGCAATGCCAGGTCAGTGTCCCGCTGCCCAACGACACGGGCTGGTCCAACGTCTACACGGCGCTCAACGACCAGAGCGCGCTGGTGCCGGTGTGGTGGTTCTTCATGCACGCGCTGTCGAAAGCCGTGACGGGCTCCGCGGTGGCGGCGATTCCCTGCGGCACGGACCTGCGTCAGATTCGCATGGATGTGGATGCCACGCGCATCGACGATCCGGTGCTGGCACAGGAGGTCGCCGACTTCACGCACGACTGCTACGGGCCGTCGCGCGCCAAGCTGTTCATGAACCGGCCGACGCTCTCCGACGAGCAGATGAACGACGTCACCTGGATCGGGTCGAGTTACTTCCTCGACACGCCCGGCTTCTATGACACCTATCGCGCCAGGACCCCACGCACGGCCTGGCCCTACGACGCGACCCGCGATGCGGGGCTGGCACAGGTGGACAGCGGCGGCGGCTATCCGTCCTGCCGGCAGTGGTGGGCCGATGGCGGCCAGGGACTGCGCAGCCGGCTGCTGGCACAGGTCGACCCGGACCTGCTGACCCGCATCGGGCGCTGGGTGGGCTTCCTGTCGCAGAGCGAGGTCAATGACTCGGTGATCCGCGCCGTCGTCTCACCGCGGCAGCAGAAGATGAACCAGGGCGCCGTCTACACCGATTACGGCGGCCAGATCGACAAGACGCTGCCGAACATCGTCACGCGCGGCGCGAGCGACCTGGGGCTGACCGTCGGCTCGCTGGGCTTCTTTCCGGCGATGGACGTGGTGCGCCAGGCGCTGCCGATGGTGCTGACGATGCTCAAGATGGCGCTCGTCATCTGCATCCCGCTGGTGCTGCTGATCGGCACCTACGACCTGAAGACGGTGGTGACGGTGAGCTGCGTCCAGTTCGCGCTGTTCTTCGTGGACTTCTGGTTCCAGCTCGCGCGCTGGATCGACAGCACGATCCTGGACGCGCTCTACGGCTGGGGGTTTGGCGCCGACAGGCCGCACACGAACTTCGATCCGCTGATCGGCTTGAACAACGCCTTTGGCGACATGCTGCTCAACTTCGTCATGGCGATGATGTTCATCGTGCTGCCGACGTTTTGGGTCATGGCATTGGCTTGGGCAGGCGTTCGCACGGGAAATATCGTGCAGGGGTTGTCCACCGCCACCTCGGACGCCAAGGGCGCTGGGGGGCGTGGCGCTGGTATGGCAATGAGCGCCGTATCGAAGAAGTGACCGCCGTTCAGTCGTCGTCGGTCACATGCGGGTCGATGCGCCAGTCGCTCTTGTCATAAAGCCCGAAGCCGTTGGGGCCTTCCCTCCACTCGGGTTGCGGTTCCTCTTGATCAGAGTCGTCGTGCTGCACGAGCCATGCAGCAGTCACCGCAAAGGCAAGCAGCAGGGCCAGCCAGAACGCGGAGTAGAGCAGCGCACCGAGCACGGCGAGCTTGACGATCCAGAGCACCGCCGTCGCCGCGCCCGCGGGCACGCCGCGCGTCACCAGCCAGCTGGCGACACGCTGCTCACGGCGCAGGTATCCACGCCAGGCACGGCCAGCTCCCCGGCCCAGCCGGTGGCTCCAGCGCCCGTTGTGCATGTTGGTGGTCATGCTCATATGCCTCGGCTTCAGTGGTGCCTCACCTCGCGGAGCGGCCGGCCGTGGCCTGCCCTCCAGCATAGACCGCGATCAGGAGGGCGGGTTGCGGCCGGCAGAGCCGGGTGGCTCGGTCCGCAGGTCGATTAGATTCTGCACGATAAATCAAACCTTATGCTACTTTCCCTGCGCGTTCTTGCAATGGCTCTAGGGGTCGATTGGATTCTGTGTTATTTTTATAACATGGATGGACATTCTCGGCACCAGGTAATCAAGCGACTGCAGGCGGGACTCCCCCGCGGGGCGCCGTTCGACCTTGCCACCCTGAGCCAGTTCGGGGTGTCGCCCCAGCTCGCCGCCCACTATGCCGACGGCGGGTGGCTCGTGCGCCTGGCCCATGGCGTCTATGCCTTCCCGAACGATGAGTTCGGGGTCTACGGTGCGCTGAAGTTCCTGCAACAGCGCGTGCCCGGCCTGCACGTCGGCGGCAAGAGCGCCCTGGCCCTGCAGGGGGTGCGGCACAACCTGGGCAGCCGGGAGGCGCTGGTGCTGTGGGGCGACGGTCGCTTCGCGTTGCCGGCCTGGTTCACTTCGCGCTTTCCGGCCCGCTACGTCCACGCCCGCCTGTTCGACTGGCCGGACACGGCGCTGGCCGGCAAGACCCTGACCACGCCGCCTGGCCTGCCCGAGGATCTGCGGGTGGCAGCCCCCGAGCGTGCCGTGCTGGAGCTGCTGTACGAAGCCGGCGTCAAGCAGAGCCTCGAAGAGGCCCGCAACCTCTTCGATGGACTGCGTTCCCCCCGCAAGGACTTGCTCGGGCAACTGCTGTCCTGCTGCGCCAGCGTGAAGGCCGTGCGCCTGTTCCTGACCTGGGCGCGCGAGACCAGCCTCGTGGACGTCGATGCCCTGCTGGAGCAGTACCCGGTTCGCACCGGCAGCAACACGCGCTGGATGAGCCGGCTCGATGACGGCACCTTGCTGAGCCTGAGACCTCATGGATAAGACCTACGCGGACACCGTTCGCCTGCTGCTGGCCGTCGCGCCCGACGTGTTCGCCAACGACATCTTCGCCATGAAGGGCGGCACGGCCATCAACCTCTTCGTGCGGGACATGCCGCGCCTGTCGGTGGACATCGACGTGGTGTACCTCCCGTGGCAGACGCCGCGCGACGAAGCGCTGCAAGCCATCAACCAGGAGCTGGCCGCCATCGCCGCGCGCGTTGCGCCACTGGGCGTGCAGACACGCCTGGTTCGCGCCAAGGACCTGGGAGACACCAAGCTGATCGTCGAGAACGACGCCAGCCAGGTGAAGATCGAGGTCAACGTCGTGTTCCGCGGCAGCGTGCTGCCCGTCGAGCGGCGGCCGCTGAGCGCAAAGACCAGCGATCTGTTCGGCGTCGAGTTCGAGCTGCCGGTTCTGGCACCGGACGAGCTGTACGCCAGCAAGCTGGTGGCCGCGCTGGATCGGCAGCACCCCCGCGACCTGTTCGACGTGTGGCAGCTCTACGAATCGGGCGACATCAGCGACGGCATGGTCGAGTGCTTCGTGATCTATCTGGCGGGCCACAACCGGCCGCCCCACGAAGTGCTGTTCGGCAACGACAAGGACATCGCCGGCGAGTACGAGCGGGCCTTTGTCGGCATGACCGAAGTGGACTGCTCCCTGGAGACACTGCTCGAAGCTCGCGCCAGGGTGCGGCGCGAGCTGCCACAGCGACTGAGCACCGCTCACAAGCAGTTTCTGAGCGGGCTGGTGCGCGCAGAACCGGACTGGTCGCTGGTGCAATGCCAACACGCCGCTCAACTGCCGGCACTGCGCTGGAAGCTCGCCAATCTCGAAACCTTCCGCAAGCGCCGTCCCGACGACTTCGCAGCGCAATCCGCCGCCCTCGACACCGGCTTGGGCCAGAGCTGACGAACGTCCCGCAGCGCCCCACTTGCCGGGATTGCCCCATGCCGCATTCATCGTGGCACCCGCGCAGCAGCGGCCCTATACCCAAAGGCTTCCGACAAAGGCCAAAGGGCTGGGAAGGGGCAAAGGAAGGGTGCCAAGGGGAAAGGCCCTATCCTGAAAAGGCCAAAAGGCGCCCCGAGCAGCCCGTCATCCGGGGTTCGTCATGCTCTCGCTGTTCCAGCGCAAACGGGTGCCACCCACCGCCGGCACGCCGCCCACCTCCGCCATCGAAACTCCGAAAGGGTCGATGCGGCCGGAGTCGGCCGCATCGCTGCTGGCCACGCCGCGCCGGCAGAAACTGCTGGAACACATCTGGCAGCGCACATCGCTCTCGCGCCGGCAGTTCGCCACGCTCTACCTCGCCCCACTGGAGCGCTACGCCGAGCTGGTCCAGCAGTTCCCGGCCTCCGAGAACCACCACCACGCCTATCCGGGCGGCATGCTGGACCACGGCCTGGAGATCGTCGCCTATGCGCTGAAGCTGCGGCAGTCATACCTGCTGCCTGCGGGCGTCACGCCGGAGGCACAGGCGGCCCAGGCCGAAGCCTGGACCGCAGGCACGGCCTACGCGGCCCTGCTGCACGACATCGGCAAGATTGCGGTCGATCTGCACGTCGAACATGCCGACGGCAGCGTCTGGCATCCCTGGCACGGCCCGCTGCGAAAGCCCTACCGCTTCCGTTACCGAAAGGAGCGCGAGTACCGCCTGCACAGCGCCGCCACCGGGCTGCTCTACGCGCGCCTTCTCGATCGGGACATCTTCGACTGGCTCAGCGGCTATCCCGACCTCTGGGCCGCGCTGCTGTACGTGCTGGCCGGCCAGTACGAGCATGCCGGCACGCTCGGCGAGCTGGTCGTGCAGGCCGACCAGGCATCGGTCGCCCAGGAACTCGGCGGCGATCCCAGCAAGGCGCTGGCGGCGCCCAAGCATGCGCTGCAACGCAAATTGCTCGACGGCTTGCGCTACCTGCTCAAGGAAGCGTTCAAGTTGAACCAGGCCGGCCCGGCGGACGGTTGGCTGACCCAGGACGCCTTGTGGCTGGTGAGCAAGACCGTCTCCGACAAGCTGCGCGCACATCTGCTGTCACAGGGCATCGACGGCATCCCGGCCAGCAATACGGCGGTGTTCAACGTGCTGCAGGATCACGGCATCGTGCAACCGACGCCGGATGGCATGGCGATCTGGAAGGCTACCGTCACCAGCGACGCGGGCTGGTCGCACGCATTCACCTTCCTGAAACTCTCGCCAGCGATGATCTGGGATGCCGTCGACCGGCCGGCGCCGTTCGCAGGCCGTGTGCAGGTCGAAGAGGAACAGGCGGAGCCGCCGCCGCTGGCGCCGGCGGTGGCCGATGGGCCGCGCGTGGAAGGCACCGAAGCTGCACCCGCGAGCACGGCGCCGATCGCATCCGCAGCCACGGACACCGGCGTGGCCGCGCTGCTCGACCTGCTGGGCGACACTGCTCCATCCACAGCGCCGGAGATCGCCGAGGCCGAGCCCGAGCCGGCCCCTTCGACCGTGCCCCCGCCGCAGATGGGCCTCGCGCCTTCCCAGGATCGCGCGGAGCCCTCCGGGGCGCACTTCATGGCCTGGCTGCGTCAGAGCATCCAGACGCGCAAGCTCATCATCAACGACGCCAAGGCCCTGGTGCATACCGTCGCCGGTACGACCTACCTCGTCAGCCCCGGCGTGTTCCAGCGCTACGCGCAGGAGTACCTTCAAGTCGCCGCGCTGGCCAAGCAGGAGAAGCTGGAGGGGTGGCAGTGGGTACAGAAGCGCTTCGAGAAGCTGGGACAGCACCGCAAGCAGCCGAGCGGGCTGAACATCTGGACCTGCGAAGTCACGGGGCCGCGCAAGTCGCGCCGGCTGCACGGCTACCTGCTCGCCAGCCCGGATGCGCTGTTCCAGGCGACGCCGCCAGACAACCCATACCTGCGGCTCGTCAACGAGGCCGCAAAGCGCGAAGATTCAGCCCTTGGGGGCAAGGACGACGATCAGGCGTAGTCATGCGACCGCTGTGCGGGCCGGCTTCAATCTGCGGATGGGGCCGACTCTGCCAGCTTGGCTTCGGTCAGAGTCATCAAGTGGGCGGAACTGCATTTCAGCGCACGGGCAATCTTGAGGATGAGAGGGAGCGTGGGGACATGCTCGCCGCGCTCGATCTTGCCCATGTGCGACCGTTCGATGCCGGCCATGTGGGCCAGCGTTTCCTGAGCGATGCCCTGGTTGGTTCTTTCTTCCCGCACGGCAGCCCCAAACGCGATGGCTGGTTCCGCTTCGTAGGTAGTGGTGCCGGTGGGGCGGCCCCTTTGGATCGAACGCTTTGGCATTGCCAAGAGCGTCGAACACGGTCACGATTTAAACCACGTTAAACTTAACTCATTCAACGGCTTCGAGATCAGTTGCCACGAGTTCACCGCCTGGGGGGAGCTGGACGTGGAATCGAGTGACATCACCGCCGAAATTCGCATGGCCGTCCTCGGCGAATGGGTGCCTCCCCAGCTCGCCGACGTGCTCGCCATGCAGCGTGCCGAAGAGCCGGAGACCCATGCCGTCCTGGCCGGCTGGACAGATCCCGGTCGAGGCGCGGAGATGCCGGACGACGGCTTCGACTTCGCCTTGTCTGCGGTTGCCCGGCAGTGGCCTGGCTGGGTATGCGAACCGCTGTGGTATGACACGCTGGCGGTCGCCGTGGCCAAGCGCTCCCACTTGCTGGCCTACCGTGAAGTGCCGTGCCAGGAAGTGCTCAAGCAGCCCTTGATCTGCTCGCAGTCCACGGCCGATGAACCATGGCGCATGACCGTGCAGCGTGTGTTCGAAAACGCGCTGCAAGAGCGAGAGCAAACGGTGGAGACATTCGATGTGGCGATGACGCTGGTTGCCGCCGGGTACGGGATCGCCATTGCGCCTGCCGCGAGACTGGCGAGCTACCTACGCCGAGGCATCGCCGTGCGGCCGCTGGCCGGCGCACCAACGATCGTGATGGCTTACCTGCTCCGCCGCGATGCTTCCTTGTCGGACACCCAGGCAAGATTCGCCCGCCGCGCGCGCCTGGTGTCCTGACAGACGCGCGGGAATCGCGGTTTCGCCACGATCCCGCATTCCTGCTGCTAGGCGACCCCGACTCGCGGCGGGGTCCATTCGCTTTCCTTCACGGCTGTGCTCACTGCCATGACGAGCTTGTCGAGATTGCTGGCCGTCACGCCCTCCAGTGCCGAACGCCCCCGCAGCATCGAGCGCGGCTGCAGCAGTGCATGGTAGATCTGCCAAGGGTCCGCACCCCTGGTCAGCTTGAGGACGGACTGGATCAGCTCGTGCTTGAGTGGGTCGAGGTGCCAGTCCGGCACCCGCTGGCCGCGGTTGCCCACGTTCAACGCCAGCAAGTTGCCCGCCTTGATCTCGTAGCTGATCCACCTGCGGGACTTGCCCGCCATCTTCGCAAACGCAGCGACGGGAAGGTTGTGCGGCGCCTCGAAGACATCGAACAGCTCCATCCTCTCGCGCTGAATGTCCGAAGGCACCAGCGGCGCGGCCGATCGAGGGGGCGGAACCGCCGGCAGCCGATGTGCGGCGGCAGAAACCAACGGCATGGCGTCGCCGGGCTTCGTCACGAGCAGGATTGGCGAAGCGGCAACCGGCGTGGAGG
This sequence comes from Pigmentiphaga sp. GD03639, assembly GCF_029845405.1. Lineage (NCBI taxonomy): Bacteria > Pseudomonadati > Pseudomonadota > Betaproteobacteria > Burkholderiales > Alcaligenaceae > Pigmentiphaga > Pigmentiphaga sp. GD03639. Next base: position 15,386 of record NZ_JAOCLR010000049.1, on the reverse strand, counting down.
GTGCGCTTGCGGTTTGCTCATTCGGGAACGCGGGAACGCCTTCCAGATGCACGGTGAGCGGCATGCTGGCCGCCTCGACCTGGTTCTGCTCGAAGAGGTCGAGCCGATCGGCCCAGTCCTGCATCATGCGGCGACGCTGCTCCACGTACTCGGCATGGTTGTAGGTCGCGCTGACCTTGTTGGGATCGACATGCGAGAGCTGTGCATCCACCCAGACCTTCGGGTAGCCGATCTCGTTGAGCGCAGTGGACATCGTGCCGCGGATACCGTGTCCGGTCAGGCGTTCCTGATAGCCCATGCGTTTGAGCGCACCATTGAGCGTGTTCTCGCTGATGCGCTTCTTCAAGTCGCTGTCGTGTCGGAACAGGTGGCGCTGGGCCGGCTTGAACTCATCCAGCAGGTGCCGGACGATCTCCATGGCCTGAATCGACAGCGGCACGATGTAGGGCGGGATGTCCTTTGGCTGCTGCCGCTTCTTGCGCATATCCAACTGGAGTTGCTTCACGACGTCGGGCGGGATGATCCACAGCCCGCGGTCCAGATCGAATTGATCCGGCGTCGCCTGTCGCAGCTCGCCGGTTCGCACGCCGGTCAGCAGCAATAGCCGCAGCCCGAGCTGGGTCTGCCGCCTGCCGCGATAGCTGCGCAGCCTCTGCAACAGCTTCGGCAGCTCGGCCATGCGCAGGAACGGGTTGTGGTTGACGGGTGGCAGCGGCAGCGCCACCACATCGAGATCGGAGGCAGGGTTCTGCTCCAGGCCCGGCACGATCACCAGCGCGTAGCGGAACAGTTGGTTGAACCACGTCCTGACTTTCTCGGCGACGGAGAGCGCCTTGCGCTTCTCGATCTTGGCGATCACCTCCAATAGGTCGGGACGCTTGATCTCATAGACCGACCGCTTGCCCAAGGCGGGCAGCACATCCTTGTCGAAGATGCGCGGAAGTATCGAAAGGGTCGTCTGCCGGCCTTCCTTGAGGCTGAGCCCGCGATGCTTGAGCCACTTGCGATACACCGCCTCGAAGGTGTTTTCGTCGGCGAGCCGGACAGCGGTGCGCTTCTGCTTGCGGTGAACGCGAGGATTGGTGCCTTTGGCCAGCAGGGCGCGCGCTTCGTCGCGCAGGCTGCGGGCCTCGCGAAGCGTCACCTCCGGGTAGGTGCCGAGCGACATCCGCTTCTGCTTGCCCGCCCAGTAGTAGCGGAAGTGCCAAGTCCTGCCCCCTGCAGCCGTGACGGCCAGGGAGAGGCCATCCAAGTCAGGGAGGGTGTATGCCTTGCCAGTTGCCTTGGCCTGCCGAACGGCCAGGTCTGAGAGTGCCATGCTCTTGCTCCTGAACATGAGTCAGGAACCAGATGCTGGTCACGTCGACCTCGCCCCTCCATCAACAATCCGGAATCAGCCGCGCCCGCAAAAATGGACTTGTTTGTGGACTTAAAAGTCCCGGCTGTAGATGGATCGCAGTGGACCGCGGCAGAACGTCAAAGAGAGGAAAAGTCCTTGTGTGGCAACGACTTGCAGACTCTCTTGGACTTCTGCGGAAGTCCGCAGAATGATGCAGTGGAGCGGGTGAAGGGAACATCACGCCGCACTCAAATCGTTGATTGATAACGGGTTTATTCCGTTGGCGCTACGGAATCAGGCCAGATTATGTACCGGGCGTACCGCGTCGGCAACCAGATCCTGTCCGCATTTGTTTGCTGACATTCACGGTCCGTCATCAACACGCGCTCCAGGCAGACGTGTTTCATTCTATCGTTTGATGTATAAGATCAACGAAATCAAGGAACATCTTTGGAGCGATGGAAAGATCCTCACATGCCCATCGCGCTCTTGCCCTGCTCCACGAGCAGGGCTTCCTGCGCACCAGCGACTTGGACACCATCGGCGCGCCGCGGGTGGTGCTGACACGTCTGTCCACATCCGGGCAATTGGAGCGTGTCGGGCGCGGCCTCTACCGTTTGCCGGGCAACCCCATGTCCGCGCACGAGGACCTCGCCACGATTGCAGTCAAGGTTCCCAAGGCCGTGTTCTGCTTGCTGACGGCACTCCAGTTCCACGAACTGACCACGCAACGGCCTCGCCAGGTCTGGATTGCCATGCCTCGTGGCAGCCACACCCCGCGTATCGAGCATCCGCTGATCAAGATGGTGCAGATGGCGGGTGATGCCTATGCCTCGGGCATCGATGAGCACGAACGCGATGGCGCCAGACTGCGGGTCTACAGTGCCGCAAAAACCGTAGCGGACTGCTTCAAGCACCGCAACCGGATCGGCCTGGACGTGGCCATCGAGGCGCTGAAGGCTGCCTGGAAGACACGCAAGGCTTCAGCCGATGACCTATGGCGCCATGCCAAGGTCTGTCGGGTCGCAAATGTCATGCGCCCTTACCTGGAGGCGGTTTCGCATGAGTGACCACGCCGCCTTGATTCGCGCTTTCTGGGCGAGCCGATCCGTACATTTGGATCGAGACGTCGTTGTCAGCGAACGGCTCGAATAGGCAGCCCATCATGGCACTGGACCACCTCACACTCACGACATACCGCGATCGGCATCCTGCATGGCGATTGCTGGCCTCGCCACATGCGCCATTGGTGGCAAGCTTCCTGTACCGGGTGTTCGTCGCGCCGAACGTGCGGGTGACGAGCGAAGCGGATCTGGCCGAGATGCTGGAAGACGAGTTGTTTGCCCTGCGCGAAGCCCTCGGCGCCGAGGTGTATCCGAAAGCCGCAACCGAATACCTGAATGACTGGTGCGCGCCAGACAAGGGCTGGCTGCGCAAGTTCTACAAGCCCGGCACCGACGAGGCCCAGTTCGACCTTACCCCTGCCACGGAAAAGGCCATCGCCTGGCTGGTGTCGCTGACTGAGCGGCCTTTCGTCGGTACCGAATCGCGCCTGCTGACCTTGTTCGCGCTGCTGGAGCAGATCAGCACCGGAAGCCAGGCTGATCCAGCCAGGCGCCTGGAGGAACTTCGTCGCAAGCGCGACGAGATCGATGCCGAGATCGGACGCGTCCTGTCCGGCGATGTGCCGCTCATGGATGACACGGCCATCAAGGATCGCTTCCTGCAATTTCAGCAACTGGCGCGCGAACTGCTGAGCGACTTCCGTCAGGTGGAGCACAATTTCCGCCAGCTCGACCGCAGCGTCCGCGAGAAAATCGCGTTGTGGGACGGCAGCAAGGGGGCTTTGCTCGACGAAGTCATGGGCGAGCGCGATGCCATCGGAGATTCCGACCAGGGGCGCAGCTTCCGTGCGTTCTGGGATTTCCTGATGTCCAGCCGTCGCCAGGAAGAACTGTCCGCACGGCTCGACCAAGTCCTCGGCCTGCCTGCCGTGGCCGCGCTCAAGCCGGAGCCGCGCACCCGCCGGGTTCACCACGATTGGCTGGAAGCGGGCGAACATACCCAACGCACGGTGGCGCAGTTGTCGCAGCAACTGCGCCGCTTCCTGGATGACCGGGCCTTCCAGGAAAACCGTCGCATCCTCGAACTGTTGCGCAGCATCGAGATCAAGGCGCTTGCATTGCGCGACACGCCACCGGCCGGCGAAGTGATGCTCCTCGACGAGATGGGCGCGGACATCGCCTTGCCGCAGGAACGCCCCCTGTTTGCGCTCCATGCCAAGCCACGCCTGGCGGAACTGATACTTGAATCCGGCGAGGACGACGACATCGACACCGCACGCCTGTTCGACCAGCACGTCGTGGACAAGGCCCGCTTGCGTGAGGCCCTGCGGCAGGCATTGCGGCAACAGTCGCAGATCAGCTTGCGCGCGTTGCTGGAGACTCAGCCGCTGCAACAGGGATTGGCCGAACTGGTCACCTGGCTGGAACTGGCCCACGCGGGAAACCGCGGGCTGGATGGCCTCAGGGCCACGGTGGATGACGATGCGCAGGAGATCGTCGAATGGGCCATGCAGGACAGCGATGGCTCGACGGTACGACGGCGGGCGCGAATGCCGCGCGTGATCTTTACGCGCTGAATGCAAGCTGCGACGGACAGAGCAAAGACCCATGAACGATATGCATCAGGATGATCCAGAAGGCAGTGCCGAATCGCGCCCGCCCGTGGTAGCGGAACTCTCGCAACTGATGGTGCATTTGCTCAAAAGCGTGTTGTACCGCCAGGACGACGAGCGCCTATGGGCCAGTCTGCTGAACCTGCAGGCGCGTGTACGGGAGCAGGCGGCGGTGTTGTTGCTGGATCTGGTGCTGGACGAAGCCGAGGGCTACGCCTTCCTCAAAAGCCAGCCGGAGCCGGAGCATGCGGACGCCACACCTCGCCTGCCACGCCTGATCGCACGACGGCCGCTGTCCTATCCGGTCAGCCTGATGCTGGCCTTGCTGCGCAAGCGCCTGGCCGAATCCGACGCCGGCGGCGGCGATACCCGGCTGGTGCTGTCGCGCGAGGAGATCGCCGAACTGATGCGCGTGTTCCTGCCGGACGGCACCAACGAGGCGCGCCTCATCGACCAGGTCGATTCGACCATCACCAAGGTGGTGGAACTGGGCTATCTGCGCAAGCTCAAGCCCGCTGCCGGTGCAAGTCAGCAGGCACCCCGCTACGAGGTGCGGCGCATCCTCAAGGCGTTCGTCGATGCGCAGTGGCTGGCCGACTTCGATGCGCGCCTGGAGGGTTATCGCACCGCGTTGTCAGGTGGCGATCGCGACAAGGAAGCCGGCCGATGAACGATTTTTCGCCACAGCAGCTCGATTTCGTGGCCGACGACAGCCGCGTCGGCTTTCGCCTGCAGCGGCTGGAAGTCCTGAACTGGGGCACATTCGACCGGCGCGTCTGGCGCCATGAGCTCGATGGGCGTAACGGCCTGCTGACCGGCGACATCGGTTCGGGCAAATCCACCCTGGTCGATGCCGTCACCACCCTGCTGGTGCCGGCGCAGCGTATCGCCTACAACAAGGCTGCGGGCGCCGAAACGCGTGAGCGATCATTGCGATCCTACGTGCTGGGCCACTACAAGAGCGAACGCAACGAAGCCACCGGCAGCGCTCGCCCGGTGGCGCTGCGCGACACCACCAGCTACAGCGTGATCCTGGGTGTCTTCCGCAACGAAGGCTACGGCCAGGCGGTCACGTTGGCGCAAGTCTTCTGGTTTCGCGAACCGCAGGGCCAGCCGGCGCGCTTGTTCGTCACGGCAGAGCGGGAACTGTCCATCACCGAGCACTTTTCCGGATTCGGCAGCGACATCAACGGCCTGCGCAAGAAGTTGCGCGCGATGGGCTGCGAACTGAACGACAGCTTCCCGCCCTACGGCGCCTGGTTCCGCCGCCGCTTCGGCATCGAGCACGAGCAGGCGCTGGAACTGTTCCATCAGACGGTTTCCATGAAATCGGTTGGCAACCTGACCGACTTCGTGCGCAGCCACATGCTCGAACCGTTCGACGTGGGCAGCCGAGTCGAGGCACTGCTCGGCCATTTCGATGACCTCGATCGCGCCCACCAGTCGGTACTCAAGGCCAAGCGCCAGATCGAGCTGTTGACGCCGCTGATGGAGGATGGCCGTCGCCACGGGCAGATAGCTGCCGAGATCCAGGCGCTGCGCGAAGGACGCGATGCACTGCGCCCATACTTCGCCGGCTTGAAGGCAGCATTGCTGGAGAGGCGCCTGGAATTGTTGACTCAGGATGCGATGCGCTGGGATGCCCGCATCAAGCAACTGGGAGAGCAACGAGACAACGCCCGAATCGAGCAGGGGAAGCTCGAAGGCGCACTGCGCGAGAACGGCGGCGACCGACTGCAACAACTCGCTGCCGCCATTCAGCAGCAGGAGGCAGAGAAACAGCAACGGCAGGAGAAAGCGGACGCCTACACCACGCTATTGACGCGCATTGGAGAAGCAGCGCCGGGAGACGAAGCTGCTTTCATGACACAAAGATCCACCATCGGAGAACACGCCGAAGCGCTGCGCACAAGCATTGCGGACCACGATACGCAGATCAATGAAGACGGATATGCGCTGCGACGGGGTCAGGAAGAACACAAAGCGCTCAGCGACGAGATCGACAGCCTTGCGCGTCGCAAAAGCAATATCGATGCGGCGCAGGTGCGCATCCGCGAAGCCCTGTGCGCCGCTTTGTCCATCGCCGAGGAAGACCTGCCCTTTGCCGGTGAACTGATCCAGGTGCGCGAGGACGAGCGCGACTGGGAGGGCGCGGCCGAACGCCTGCTGCATGGCTTCGGCCTGTCCCTGCTGGTGCCGGATGCGCACTACAAGGACGTGGCCGATTGGGTGGAGCGCCAGCACCTTGGCACGCGACTGGTGTACTTCCACGTGCGTGCACGCAAGTCCACGCAGGCCGTCAGCCTGCACCCCCAGTCGCTGGTGCGCAAGCTGCTCATCAAGCCCGACACGCCGCACTACGACTGGCTGGAACGCGAACTGCACCATCGCTTCGACCTGGCCTGCTGCGACAGCACCGAGCAGTTTCGCCGCGAGACCCGCGCCATCACCCGCGCCGGACAGATCAAGGACCCGAGCGGGCGCCACGAAAAGGACGACCGCCGCCGCATCGACGATCGCAGCCGCTACGTGCTGGGCTGGAGCAACGCCGACAAGTTGCGCACCTTGCGTGACGAACGCGAGGGCCTGGAACAGCGAATGGGCGATATCGGTCTGCGCATTGCCGACGCGCAGCGATTGCGCGGGCAATGCCAGGCGCAACTGGAAGCTTTGGCCAAGCTCGAAGTCTTCACCCGCTACAGCGAGATCGACTGGCAGGCGCCGGCGCGCGAGATGGCCCGCCTGACCGAGGAACGCGACCGCCTCAAGGCGGCCTCCGATACCCTGCGGGAACTGGAAAGCCAACTGGCGCAGGTCGTCGAACGCCTGAAGGAGATCGAAGGCGATCTTGGCGAGGCCCAAGGCAAGCGCGGAGAAATCCGCAGCAAGCACGAAACTGCCTTGGCACAGCACGCACAGGCTCTCGAAATCCAGGCGCAAGCCGCACTTGACGACAAGTTGCTGCAAACCCTTGAGGGCTGGCGCGCCGAAGTCCTGGGCGACCACCAGCTCACGGTGGAATCCTGCGACAACCGCGAACAGGACGTGCGCAACGGCTTGCAGGCGCGCATCGATGCCGAAGACAAGCGTCTGACACGCCTGACCGAACGCATCATCAACGCCATGCGCGGTTTCAAGGAGACCTTCAAGGCAGAGACCGCCGAGATCGACATCAGCCTGGCCGCGCTGCCCGAGTTCGAGCGCCTGATGAACGAGTTGCAGCGCGACGACCTGCCGCGCTTCGAGGCGCGTTTCAAGGAGCTGCTCAACGTCAATACCATCAACGAGATCGCCAACTTCAACGCCCAGCTCGCGCGCGAGCGGGAAACGATCAAGGAGCGGGTCGATGCCATCAACCAATCCTTGCAGGTGATCGACTACAACCCCGGACGCTACATCCGGTTGCTGGCGCAACCCAGCCCCGATGCGGAGATCCGCGACTTCCTGCAGGATCTGCGTGCCTGCACCGAAGGCGCGCTGAGCGGCTCGGAAGACGAGCAGTATTCCGAGGCCAAGTTCCTGCAGGTCAAGGCCATCATCGACCGCTTCCGCGGCCGCGAGGGGCTGGCCGAGGTCGACCGGCGCTGGATGCAGAAGGTGACCGACGTGCGCAACGGCTTCCTGTTTTCCGCCAGCGAGCGCTGGCGCGAGGACGATGCCGAACACGAACACTATTCCGACTCCGGCGGCAAATCCGGCGGGCAGAAGGAGAAGCTGGCCTATACCGTGCTGGCCGCCAGCCTGGCCTACCAGTTCGGCCTGGAATGGGGGGCGGTGCGCTCGCGCTCGTTCCGTTTCGTCGTGATCGACGAAGCCTTCGGGCGCGGCTCGGATGAGTCGGCCCAGTATGGGCTGGAACTGTTCCGCCAGCTCAACCTGCAACTGCTGATCATCACGCCACTGCAGAAGATCCACATCATCGAGCCCTACGTGTCCAGCGTCGGCTTCGTGCACAACGAAAGCGGCCGCGAGTCGCGGCTGCGCAGCCTGAGCATCGAGGAATACCGGGCACAGAAGGCTGCCGCCACGGGAGGCGCTGCATGACATGGAGCCGGCCCGCCGACCTTCGCGCGCAAATCGAACGGCTGTGGCAGCGCGGCGAGTTGCTGCGTGCCGTGGTCGGTGACGGCGCGCTGGGCTGGCCGTTGCGGCTGTCGCTCAAGTCGCCTTCCGCTGCCGATCTCAGCAACCGTTTCGATGCCGTGCGCGGCTGGGTGCGCGATATCAGCGCCATGCCACGCGTGCGCATCGAGTGGCGCGAGTGGACGCACCGGGTACAGGGCCGGCAACGCCTGCCGGACACGCTCTGGATCGATACGCTGGAAGACGCTCTGGCGATGATCGGCAAGACCGGAGATGGCCGCCGGTTCCAGGCACTCTGGCAGCAAACTGCCGAAGCGCAACCCGCACTGCTGCCATGGCTGCACAGATCACCGTTGCAGACCCTGGCACTGGCCGAACACTGGCCGCGCCTGCTGGCCGTGGTAGCCTGGGTGCAGGCCCATCCGCGCCCAGGCGTCTATCTTCGGCAGGTCGACGCGCCGGGCGTGGACAGCAAGTTCATCGAAGCGCATCGCGGCATACTGGGCCAATGGCTGGACCTGGCCTTGCCGACTGAAGCCATCGAGCCTGCTGCAACCGGGATGGCCGGGTTTGCCCGTCGCTACGGCTTTCTGGAGAAGCCCGTTCGCATCCGCCTGCGCTTGCTCGATCCGCAGCTGCTCCAGCTTCCCGGCTGCACGGGACTGACCGACATCACCCTGGATGAGGACAGCTTCGCCACGCTCGCCCTGCCTGCGCAGCGTGTTTTCATCACCGAAAACGAGGTGAACTTCCTGGCGTTCCCACCGGTCTCCGGTGCCATCGTCGTGTTCGGTGCCGGCTATGGCTGGGGAGCGCTTGCCCGAGCCAACTGGCTGCATCGCGCCTCTCTGCACTATTGGGGAGACATCGATACCCATGGCTTTGCCATTCTGGACAGCCTGCGCAAGTATTTCCCGCTAGCCGCTTCGTTCCTCATGGACCGCTCTACCCTGATGGCCCACGCACTCCAATGGGGTGAGGAGCCCCTCGACAAACGCCATATGTTGCCCTTGCCCCGACTGGTCGATGAGGAGGCAGCTCTCTACGACGACTTGCGTAATGACCGAATCCGGCCACAGCTGCGGCTGGAACAGGAACGCATCGGCTATCGCTGGCTATGCGCGGCGTTGGCGACAACAGCCCAGGACGATTCTCGGCCGTAGCGGTATGTCCTGCCGATGTCGTCAGGGCGTGGTCGATTCGACGAACGCCGGCTCGAAATCCAGCAGGTCGGTACCGCGCATGCCCAATCCCCGGGCCACTGCGCGCCAGCCCGCCACGGCCTGGGCCACTTCACTCCAGATCGCCTGCGCTTGCACAGCATCCAGCCTGAAATACGACGCGGCGGCCATCAGCATGTCCCGGCTATCGATGACGCCAGTGTCCTCGGTCAGCCAGGTCTTGCTCTCGCGACGGTCGCCCGGCATCGGGTTCAGGTCGAAGGCCGGCGACAGACGCCAGCCGCGCTGGCGTGCGTCGTACAGGAAGCCGGTGTTGCGCAGGTGATCGTCGGTGTTGCAGATCAGGAAGTTGAAGACCAGCCGGCGCCACAACTCATGGATGTCAGCGATCGGATCGGCGCCCGACTGAAGCAGCACATCCACCAGTTCGGTGTAGGCATGCGTCGCATCGCGGCCATCGGACTGGAGCATCGTCGCGGCCGACACGTAGGGGATGCGAGCGCCGTCGTCGGTGCGGTCGAAACGCCGGATGACGGCGACCGCCGTGCTGCCGATCACTTCCACGCGCGCCGGCGCCACCCGGATGCCGGCCTTGGCCGCCAGTTGCATGGCCAACACTTCGCCCCGGATCACGTCGCGCCGATCCGCCTGGCTGGGAAACTTGCCGACCGCCAGGCGTCCATCGATGTCCCGCACCGTGGACTTCGGCCTGGCACCACCCAGCGACGTGCCTTGCCCCAGCAGGTAGCGCAGATCCTGCGCGCTTTCCGTTCCGTCCTCCAGGGCGCGGGCCGCGTGCAGCACCTTGTCCAGTTCCACCAGTGGCGGTACGTGCCGGTTCGCTCCGCCGGCGCGCAGGTAGGCGCGAGATTGCGGATCGAACAGGCGCAGCGCGCCGACGCGCGCCTCGTCGTCCACCCACATCACGAAGTCCACCGGGTCCAGTGCAGGCGTGTCGCGGTCTTCCTGCCGCAGCTTCGCATGGGCGCGCCGGATCACACGCTCGCCCCAGGCGTCGGGCGCGGTGTCCTCCAGCGCGAGGAAGAACACCTGACGGGGATGCTGCACGCCGGCCACCGGCTGGAGATCGGGCGACAGCGTGAAGAACCGGACATCCTGCAGCCAGCCTTCGTCGTAGCTGAACGCGCTGCGCCGGCCGCTGCCCAAGTGCAGGCGCCCCACGACCAAGCCACTTGCCCCCAAGTGGACTTCGAGGTCCGGGCGTCGCGCAGGCCGATGCGTTGCCATCAGAAGCCCTCCAGGTCATCGGCAGGCGCGGGCGCATCGCCTTTGTCAACGGGTGCTGCCTGCCGCTTCCTGCCGGCAGAGGTGCGTACCCGCTGCGGCAACTGCTCCCGCACCAGTTCCATGCCGAGCGCATCGTTCTCCAGGGTCATCGCCTGGGCCAGGTCATCGAGCCGGCCCAGCACGTGCAGCGCGCGCAGGAAGGTGTGCAGCGCGGTGCCGGGATAACCATCCTCCATGCGCCTGACGGTGCTCAGGGACGTGCCGATGCGCTGCGCCAGGTCTTCCTGGCTCAGGCGGCGCATGCGCCGCGCCGCCGAGATGTCCTGCCCCAGGCGGCGCAGCGCACGCGCGACGGGCTGCGGCATCGCCACCTGCGCACCAGAGCGCTTTTGCTCGGAAGAAGACATCTTTTAGAACCTCAAATATGAGCTTATTTTTCAAATAAGCGTTCATATTTGAACGCAAAAATGGGGGTCGGTCAACCCAGTCCATGCCTGCCCTTGCAGTTCTGGTAACCGCGCTACTCCATTGCGAGCGGCCCTGTTCGCAGGAGGTATCGCCGGGCTACCAGGACCGGATGAAATCCGACAGGTGATCTCACCTCGTCACCGCTCGATTGTTCGCAGGAGCCACCAAACGGTTCCTACGCACGAGTGGGAGAAACGGGGCGTCATGCTTTGTCGATCTGGGGGCAGACCTCCCGCGTCTTGCCCAAAACCTCGCCGCACTCCGTCGAGGCGGCATCGCCACACCTGTTTCCGCCCGCACTGCGTCTGCTGATAGACCGTCGCTGTCTTGCACGCCGGTAACGCCCAGACTCGAACGCAAGAAGACCGAATCCGTCTTTCGCCGCGATGGCGTCTGTAGCAAAACCTCGGTATCGAGCCATCCTGCCATGTGCAGTTCAACCCCTTGAAGCATACCGCCACGCAGAGGCTCGGTGCTGGTGGACAAGCGCCATATCGACAGGCGGCTGCTCTGGTGAACATCCGTCATTCCGGCCTTTCCCACAAGCCAAGCCGCCACCGTCTCGCGCCGTGAAGGCGCGTCCCGGCAGCGATTCCAATCAACGAGGGAAGCAGATGTCCTGAATCCGGTTACCAGGGAGCAGTCATGCGAAAGTCATTTTCTTCCGGCGCCCACGCCAAGGTCTTCTACCGCCCAATCGAGGCGGCCATCCAGTGGGCAGGGCTGTCGCGTTTCGAGCGTCGCATCCTCGATGTCGCCAAGGGGATGAACCGCTTGCCGGAGCACCCCGAACTGGCGCGCTGGCCACAGCTTCGCCTGAACGCGGAACGGATCTACGACGCACTGGTGCATCTCGACCTTCCCTACGGCAAGGACGGCATCACGAGCAACGACCCCGCCTTGCTCGATGACCCCAGCCTCACGATCCGACATGTCGATCTGAAGGCCTGGATGATCCGCTTCTATCCCGACCAGCGACCGGCCTTCCTGTTCGATGCCTTCGAGCGTCACCTGCATCCGGCCGTCAGTGTCGATGCCGTGCAGGCACTGGTCATGGATCGCGAGGCATTGAAGCTCCAGCTTGCCGACAGGGTGCAGGCCTGGGATGCGCTCTATGCCCAGTTCCAGACGCTCAGCCAGGAGCACCAGGCACGCGCGGAACGCGAGAAGCGCTCCGGGATGCCGGGCGCCCGCAGTGAGTCCACCTACCTGAACATCGTTGGCGGTCTTCTGACCCTGCTGTTGGGCAAGTCGCCCAATGGCGTTCCCTATTCGTCCTTCGAGACGCTGGAATCGGTCATCAGTGCGCTGGTTGCCCATTACGGCGACAAGTCCGGGATCAGCGAGCGAACGCTGTGGGCGAAGTTTTCGGCAGCCAGGCGTCATCTCGCCACCCAGGACCGCTGACTGCAAGTGCAGATGGCGAGCCTGCACTTGCGGTGACTGCGCGGGAACAGCGCTATTGAATACGGGGCACGTCCATCACCGCCGCTACACAGCGCCAAGGAGTGCCCCTCGTGACTGCCCAGACCATCGCCACCGCGACGCCGAACGAACACCGCATCCTGCGCCGCGCGGAAGTCGAGGCCAAGACCGGCTTCAAGCGCGCCCACATCTACAACCTGATCAAGGAGGGCAAGTTTCCCAAGCCCCTGCGCCTCGGGGTACGCGCCATCGGCTGGGATTCGGTGGAGATCGATCAGTGGATCACCGATCGCCTCAGGGAACGGGCGTGAGCCCGCGCTGCGTCGGAATCCCTTCCACGAGGAGTCGCGCCATGCAGGTGGTATCCATCATTTCGACCAAGGGTGGCGTCGGCAAGACGACCACCGCAGCGAACCTGGGCGGCTTCATCGCCGATGCGGGGCTGCGCGTTCTGCTGCTGGACCTGGACGTACAGCCCACCTTGTCGAGCTACTTCACGCTCGGCACGCATGCGCCTGCCGGTATCTACGAGATGCTGGCCTTCAACGAGCAGCGTATCGAGCAATTGGCTTCGCAGACCGCTGTGGCAGGTCTCGACCTGGTGGTGTCGAATGACCACCGCGGCGAACTGAACACACTGCTGCTGCATGCACCCGATGGGCGGCTGCGCCTGCGTCACCTGCTTCCCGCGCTGGCGTCGCACTACGACCTGCTGCTGATCGATACCCAGGGAGCGCGCAGTGTGCTGCTGGAGATGGCGGTACTGGCCTCCAGCCTGGCGCTGTCGCCGGTGACACCGGAAATCCTGGCGGCGCGTGAGCTGAGGCGCGGCACGCTGCAACTGATTGAGGACATCGCTCCGTATCGGCACCTCGGCATCGAGCCGCCACCGCTGCGCTTGCTCATCAACCGTGTGCATCCGGTTTCGTCGAACGCCCGACTGATCCAGCAGGCCCTGCGACAAGTCTTCCAGGCGCACGCTGGCATACAGGTCCTGAACACCGACGTCCCGGCCATCGAGGCCTACCCACGTGCCGCAACACGAGGACTGCCGGTGCATCGCGTCGAGTACCGGCAGCCGGTGGGCCGCACTGCACCTGCGGCGTTGGAGACGATGCGTGCGCTGGCTGGCGAGTTGTTCCCGGCATGGCGGGAGCGCTTCGCGTGCGTTACCGGCAAAGGTCACGCAGAAGGAACCAGTCATGGCCAAAGCGCATGAACTGGCCCGCGGCCATGCGCGGCTGCGCGCGCTGATCGAGTTCGCGCTGGGCGAAGGCTGGCACGTGAAACGCACGCGCGGTGGGCACCTGATGTTCACCAAGCCCGGCTGCGCCGCGATCTACACCAGTTCGACCGCGAGCGATCATCGCGCCAGCCGCAACGCTCGCGCGCAGCTTCGCCGCGCCGCTCGACAAGCACCGGCGGCATCTCGGGAGAGCAGCGATGGCTGATCCGACGCCGCAGGACATGGCCGCCAAGCTGCTGGCCACCGGCTTCGAACGCAGCGGTCCTTCGGCCGCTGCCCTGACCGACCCCATCGCCGATACGCCGATGGTGGTGACGCTGGACGAGTTGCGTCCCTATGAACATGACCCACGCGTGACGCGCAACCCGGCCTACGAGGAAATCAAGGCCTCGATCCGCGAGCGCGGGCTGGACGCACCGCCCGCGATCACCCGCCGGCCGGGCGAGGCGCACTACATCATCAGGAACGGTGGCAATACGCGGCTCGCCATCCTGCGCGAACTGTGGAGCGAAACCAAGGAAGACCGCTTCTTCCGGATCGCGTGCCTGTTCCGCCCGTGGCCGGCGCGCGGCGAAATCGTGGCGTTGACCGGGCACCTGGCCGAGAACGAACTGCGCGGTGGGCTGACCTTCATCGAGCGCGCCCTGGGCATCGAGAAGGCGCGCGAGTTCTACGAGCAAGAAAGCGGCCAGGCGCTGTCACAGAGCGAACTCGCACGGCGGCTGACGGCCGACGGCTATCCGGTGCCGCAGTCACACATCAGCCGCATGAACGATGCGGTGCGCTACCTGCTGCCGGCGATACCGAACCTGCTCTACGGCGGCCTGGGACGACATCAGGTGGAACGGATCGCGGTACTGCGCAAGGCGTGCGAGCGCACCTGGGAGCGGCGTGCGCTGGGCCGCACGGTGGCCGTGGACTTCGCCACGCTGTTTCAGGATGTGCTGACGCGGTTCGACACGCAGCCGGATGACTTCTCGCCGCAGCGGGTGCAGGACGAGTTGGTGGGCCAGATGGCCGAACTGCTGGAGACGGACTACGACACGCTGGCGCTGGAGATCGACGACAGCGAAAGCCGCCAGCGTGCGCTGACCAGCGAACCGGCGGCGCTGACGCCTCCGGCAGCGCCTGTCGTGCCTGCTGCTACTTCCGCACCGGTCTCCGAGCCTCAGCGGCCACCCGCCTCGTCTGTGCCGCGCGACACCACGCCGGTCGCGCCTTCGGCGCCAGCAGCAACACCGCCTGCATCGCCCGAAGCGCCGGAGGACCAGCACGGACCACGCGACGAGCGCCTGCAAGGGCACATCGTGACACCGGCACCGACCACCGAGCGCCTGCAGTCCATCCAACGGATGGTCGCGGACCAACTCGGCGACAAGTTGCCCGACTTCGAGGCCGATGCGCTGCGTGCGATCCCCGTGCAGGTCGGCGGGCTCTATCCCATCTCGGACGTCTGGTACATCGAGCCGGGGCTGGACGCGCCGGATCGCCTGCGCGTGCACATTGCGCAGTTTGCGCGCGAGATCGCCGAGGAAGCGGCGGTCGCCGACCACATCGAGGCCAGCGTCGGCGGCATCGGCTTCGTCTGCGTGGCACCGGCCGTAGGCCAGGCGAAGGCGCTGCCTGCGTTCGCGCGGGCGGTGCTGACCCTGCTGCATGTGCTGAGTGCGGCTCCGCCCTCCGCGAACGGATTGGACCGCGCGCGGCTGGCCGACGAGT
>NZ_JAOCLR010000048.1:0-30946 GCF_029845405.1 Pigmentiphaga sp. GD03639 | reverse complement strand
TTCACCGACACCACGCTCGACCGGATGGCGCGCTATCTGCAACTGGCATCGCTGTTCCGCAACAAGATCATTACCGGCGACTGGCCGGTGGGCGGCCGCATCCCGAACGTGGCGGACCTGGCCGTGGACTTCGAAGTGGCGCGCGGCACCATACGCGAGGCGCTGGGCGTGCTGGAGGACGAAGGGCTGATCGAGCGCTTCCGCGCGAAGGGCAGCTTCGTTCGCCGGACGCCCAAGGAGCGCAGCGCGCACCGGCTGGCCATCGACTGGGCCTCGCTGATCTCGGCCCACGAGGGTGCGGACATCGAGGTCCTGGAACAGCGCGAGCTGGACGAACTGCCCGCCTTCGCGGCGGGCGAAGGCGAACCGGCCGAGCATTACACGATGATGCGCCGGCTGCACGCGCGCGACGGCCACCCCTACCTGGCGGCCCGCTTCATTCTGGACAGCGAGTTGTTCAGGCAAGGACCGCCTGAGCGCTTCCGGCACGAGGCCACCCTGCCCATCCTGCACGAGATCGCCGGCAAGCGCATCGCGCGGGCCAACCAGGTCATGACCCTGGGCAGCGCCGACCGCGAGATGGCCGCGCTGCTGGAACTGCCGCTGAACGCGCCGGTGGCGCACGTCGTGCGGCGCGCCATCGACACGTCGGGCAAGCTGATCTACGTGGGGGAAGGGATATACCGGGGGGATGCGGTCAGGCTGGAGATCGCGCTGATCTGATTCAGAGCAGCTTGTCGAGCACCGCCATGACGCCCACGGCCACGACCAGCATGGAACCGAGCTTGATGGTCATGCGCTGTTCCAGCAGGCGCAATTCCGAGCGAAATTCCGATCTCAGCTGACCCTCGGTGCTGATCAACCGGTTTTCCAGCGCGTGGATATCTCCTTTGAGGCTGGTTTCCACCCGCTCGAGATCGGTACGCGCTGCCAGAGAGACCCGTTCGAGATCGGCTCGCGTAGCCAAGGCATCCATGCCGGTTGTCAGCACCTGCGCCAGGGCCTCGGCCTGCGCATCGGCCACAGGCGCAGCCACGCCTGCCTGCTGCAGGCGTTTGGAATATTGCAAGGTGTCGAAGGCAAGAGCGGCGGTCATGGAAATATTCTATGCCATACGGTCGCGCTGAAAAACAACGGGCAGGATGTTTCCATCCTGCCCGCCGTCATCCTGCCTGGCACAAGCGCGCGATCAAACCCCGACCAGCCGGACCCGCGCCTCGCGGTACTTGTCCGACGTGCGCTCCAGCACGTTCTGCGGCAGCCTCGGCGCGGGAGCGGTCTTGTCCCAGGGCTGGGTTTCCAGCCAGTCGCGCACGAACTGCTTGTCGAACGACGGCGGGCTGCTGCCCGGCACGTAGGAATCGGCCGGCCAGAAGCGCGACGAATCGGGCGTCAGCACCTCGTCCATCAAATGCAGCACGCCGTTCTCGTCCAGGCCGTATTCGAACTTGGTATCGGCGATGATGATGCCGCGCTGGGCGGCATATTCGGACGCCAACTGGTAGATGCGCAGCGAGACTTCGCGGATCTGCTCGGCCAGTTGCGGGCCGACTTCCCTGACCACGTGCTCGAAGCTGACGTTCTCGTCGTGCGAGCCCAGTTCCGCCTTGGCCGCCGGCGTGAAGATGGGCGCGGGCAGCTTCTGCGCCTGCACCAGGCCTTCCGGCAGCTTGATGCCGCACACGCCGCCGGTGTCGTGGTAGTCCTTCCAGCCCGAGCCGATCAGGTAGCCGCGCACCACCGCTTCCACCAGCACCGGCTTGAGCCGCTTGACCACCACCGCCCGGCCCGCGACCTGGTCGCGTTCGTCGGCGGCGACGACGCTCTCGGGCTCGACGCCGGTCAGGTGGTTGGGGATGATGTTGCCGAGCCGGCCCAGCCAGAAGTTGGTGAGCGAGTTCAGCACCTCGCCCTTGCCCGGGATCGGATCGTCCAGGATGACGTCGAAGGCGGACAGGCGGTCGGTGGTGACGATCAGGAGCTTGTCGTCGCCGACGGCATACATGTCGCGCACTTTGCCTCGCGCCAGCAGCGGCAGGGAACGGATGGTGGACTGGTAGAGCGGTGCGGACATGATGCGGCCTGCTTCGACGGTTGAGGGCTTACTTGACGATCTGGGCCAGCTTGCCGGAGGCGTAGTCGGCGGCGATCTGCGACAGCGGAATCGCCTTGATCTTGCTGGCGTTGCCGGCGGTACCGAACTGGGTGTAGCGCTCGACGCAGATCTTCTTGGCGGCGGCGCGCGCGGGCTTGAGGTACTCGCGCGGGTCGAACTTCGAGGGGTTCTCGGCCAGGAAGCGGCGGATCGCGCCGGTCATCGCCAGGCGGATGTCGGTGTCGATGTTGATCTTGCGCACGCCGTGCTTGATGGCTTCCTGGATTTCCTCGACCGGCACGCCGTAGGTTTCCTTCATGTCGCCGCCGAATTCGCGGATCTCGGCCAGCAGGTCCTGCGGCACGCTGGAGCTGCCGTGCATCACCAGGTGGGTGGTCGGCAGGCGGCGGTGGATTTCCTTGATGCGTTCGATGGCGAGGATATCGCCGCTGGGCTTGCGCGAGAACTTGTAGGCGCCATGGCTGGTGCCGATGGCGATGGCCAGCGCGTCGATCTGGGTGCGCTTGGCGAAGTCGGCGGCCTGCTCGGGGTCGGTCAGCAGTTGTTCGCGGGTCATCGTGCCTTCGGCGCCATGACCGTCTTCCTTGTCGCCCTTCATGGTTTCGAGCGAGCCCAGGCAGCCCAGTTCGCCTTCGACCGAGATGCCCTGCACGTGGGCCATCTTCACGACCTGGGTGGTGACGTCGACGTTGTAGTCGTAATCGGCGATGGTCTTGCCGTCGGCCATCAGCGAGCCGTCCATCATCACGCTGGAGAAGCCCATCGCGATGGCGCCCTTGCAGACGTCGGGCGACTGGCCGTGGTCCTGGTGCATGACGACGGGAATGTGGGGATAGGACTCGACCGCCGCGGCGATCAGGGCCTTCAGGAAGCCTTCGCCGGCATACTTGCGGGCGCCGGCCGAGGCCTGCATGATGACCGGGCTGTTGGTCTCGTCGGCGGCTTCCATGATGGCCTGGACCTGCTCCAGGTTGTTGACGTTGAACGCCGGGATGCCGTAGCCGTTTTCTGCCGCATGGTCGAGCAGTTGACGCATGGAAACGAGTGCCATTGTGAACTCCTGATTGAAAGTTGTAATGCCGCGCTCAACCGTGTTGGCCGACGCGCACGATTTTTAGAGTATTGGTTCCGCCCGGCGAACCCATCGGTTCGCCCACGGTGAAGACGACCAGGTCTCCCGGCCCCGCCACGCCCTTTTCCACCAGCAGTTTCTCGGCCGCCAGCAGCGATGCGTCGCGATCGCCGGATTCTTCCAGCTGCAACGTCCGCACGTTGCGGTACAGCGCTACTTTACGCTGCGTCGCCACGCGCGGGGTCAATGCGTAAATGGGTGTTGCACTATCGTGCCGGCTCATCCACAAGGTGGTCGCACCCGAATGCGTCAACGCGCAGATCGCCTTGCAGCGCATGTGATGCGCGGTGAACAGCGCGGCGTAGGCGATGGACTGGTCCACGCGATGGAAGGTCTGGTCCAGGAAATCCTTGTCCAGCTCGAAATGCTGGGACTTCTCGGCTTCCAGGCAGATGGAGGCCATGGCTTCGATGGTCTCGACCGGGTAGCGCCCGACCGCGGTCTCGGCCGACAGCATCACCGCATCGGTACCGTCGAGCACCGCGTTGGCCACGTCCGACACTTCGGCGCGCGTGGGCATGGCGTTGACGATCATGGATTCCATCATCTGCGTGGCCGTGATGACGGTACGGTTGCGCGAACGCGCCATCCGGATCATGCGTTTCTGCAGCGCGGGCACGGCGGCCGCGCCGACCTCCACCGCCAGGTCGCCGCGCGCCACCATGATGCCGTCCGAGGCGTCGATGATTTCCTCGAGCACGGCGATGGCCTCGGCCCGCTCGATCTTGGCGATGAGCTGGGGCCGCGCGCCGGTGGGGGCGCCGGCGATGGCCACCAGCTGGCGTGCCATCTCCATGTCGGTGCGGTTCTTGGGGAAGCTGATGGCGATGTAGTCCACGCCCATCTGCACCGCGGACCGGAGGTCTTCCATGTCCTTGCCGGTCAGCGCCGGCGCGGTCAGGCCCCCGCCCTGGCGGTTGATGCCCTTGTTGTTCGAGAGCTCGCCCCCGACCAGCACCTCGGTGTGGATCTCGGTGCCTGCGACGCGGATCACCAGCAGGCGGATCAGGCCGTCGTTCAGGAGCAGGATGTCGCCCGACCGCACGTCGCGCGGCAGGTCGGGATAGTCCAGGCCCACCTTGCCCTGGTCGCCCAGTTCGCAGGCGGCATCGAGGATGAAGGGCTGGCCCGGCTCGAGCTGGACCTTGCCGTCGGCGAACTTGCCGACGCGTATCTTGGGCCCCTGCAGGTCGGCCATGATCGCGACCTCGCGATCACAGGCCAGCGCGGCGGCGCGCACCAGGCCGGCGCGCGCCGCGTGGTCTTCCGCAGTGCCATGCGAGAAATTGAGCCGTACTACATCGACGCCGGCACGGATCATCCGCGCCAGCGTGTCGGCCGAGCTGGAAGCCGGCCCGAGTGTAGCCACGATCTTCGTGGCACGAGCGGAAGGTGCGTCCACAGGGTCAGGCGCCTTGAGCGGCGCGCTCCTCCAAGATGGCGACCGCGGGCAGCGACTTGCCTTCCAGGAACTCGAGGAAGGCACCGCCACCGGTCGAGATGTAGCCAACCTGGTCCGCGATGCCGTACTTGGCGATCGCGGCCAGCGTGTCGCCCCCGCCGGCGATCGAGAACGCCGGCGAGGCCGCGATGGCGCGGGCCAGCGTTTCGGTGCCATGCGAGAAGGCGTCGAACTCGAACACCCCCACCGGGCCGTTCCAGACGATGGTGCCGGCGGCCTTGAGCAACTGCGCCAGGCGTTCGGAGGTGACGGGACCGATGTCCAGGATCAGGTCGTCGGCCGCGACGGCATCGGCGGACTTGGTCTGGGCCGGCGCATCGGCGGCGAAGGTCTTGGCGCACACCACGTCGGTCGGGATGGGCACGGCGGCGCCGCGCTTCTCCATGATCTCGATGATGGCCCTGGCCTCGTTCACCAGATCCGGCTCGGCCAGCGACTTGCCGATGGGCAGGCCCTTGGCCAGCATGAAGGTGTTGGCGATGCCGCCCCCCACGATGAGCTGGTCGACCTTGTCGGCCAGGCTCTTGAGGATGGTCAGCTTGGTCGAGACCTTGGAACCGGCCACGATGGCCACCAGCGGCCGCTTGGGCGCGCTCAGCGCGCGGCCCAGGGCGTCCAGCTCGGCCGCCAGCAGCGGGCCGGCGCAGGCCACGGGGGCGTAGCGCGCGATGCCGTGCGTGGTGGCTTCCGCGCGGTGCGCGGTGCCGAAGGCGTCGTTGGCGTAGACGTCGCACAGCGCGGCCATCTTGCGCGCCAGCGCCTCGTCGTCTTTTTTCTCGCCCTTGTTGACGCGGCAGTTCTCGAGCAGCACGACTTCACCGGGCGCGACGGACACGCCGTCGACCCAGTCGGCCACGAGCCGCACGGGCTTGCCCAGCAGCTCGGACAGGCGCTTGGCCACCACCGCCAGCGAATCGGCGGGGGTCAGGGTGCCTTCGGTGGGACGGCCCAGGTGCGACGTCACCATGACCGCCGCGCCGGCGTCCAGCGCCAGGCGGATGCCCGGCACCGACGCGCGGATGCGCGTGTCCTCGGTGATGTTGCCCTGGTCGTCCTGGGGCACGTTCAGATCGGCGCGGATGAACACCCGCTTGCCGTCCAGTTTTCCCTTGGCCGCCAGATCGGCCAGCGTGATGACCTTGCTCATGGACTTACTTCGCCGACATCAGCGCCACGGTGGTGTCCAGCATGCGGTTGCTGAAGCCCCACTCGTTGTCGTACCACGACGAGACCTTCACCAGGTTGCCGTTGACCTTGGTCAGCGTGGCGTCGAAGGTGCTGGAGGCCGGGTCGTGGTTGAAGTCGGACGACACCAGCGGCTCGGTCGAGTAGTTCAGGATGCCCTTGAGCGAGCCTTCCGAGGCTTCCTTCAGGATGGCGTTGACTTCCTCGACGGTGGTGTCGCGCTTGGCGATGAAAGTCAGATCGACCACCGACACGTTGATGGTCGGGACGCGGATGGCGTAGCCGTCCAGCTTGCCGTTGAGCTCGGGCATCACCAGGCCGACCGCGGCGGCGGCGCCGGTCTTGGTCGGGATCATGTTCTGGGTGGCCGAGCGGGCGCGGCGCAGGTCCTCGTGGTAGACGTCGGTCAGCACCTGGTCGTTGGTGTAGGCGTGGACGGTGGTCATCAGGCCCGAGACGATGCCCAGCTTGTCGTGCAGCGGCTTGACCAGCGGGGCCAGGCAGTTGGTGGTGCACGAGGCGTTCGAGATGACGGTGTGCTCGGCCTTCAGCACGTCCTGGTTCACGCCGTAGACGATGGTGGCGTCGACGTCCTTGCCGCCGGGGGCGGAGATGACGACCTTCTTGGCGCCGCCCTTCAGGTGGGCGCCGGCCTTTTCCTTGCTGGTGAAGAAGCCGGTGCATTCCAGCACCACGTCCACGCCCAGTTCGCCCCAGGGCAGCTCGGCCGGGTTGCGGTTGGCCAGCACGCGGATCTTGTCGCCGTTGACGACCATGTACTCGCCCTCGACCGTGACGGTGCCGGGGAACTTGCCGTGGGCAGTGTCGTAACGGGTCAGGTGCGCGTTGGTCTTGGGATCGCCCAGGTCGTTGATGGCGACGATTTCGATGTCGTGCTTCTTGCCACCTTCATAGTGGGCACGCAGGACGTTGCGGCCGATGCGGCCATAGCCATTGATCGCGACACGGATAGTCATGGTGTTTCCTTTGCTTTGATGAGAAGAATCTATGACGCTGGTGGACGGCGGCCCCGCTCAGCCCACCAGTTTCCGGACGGCTTCGACGACCCGTTCGGTGGTGAATCCGAAATGCTTGAACAATACGCCGGCCGGCGCGGATTCGCCGTAGGTGTCGATCCCCACGACCTCGCCGTCCAGTCCCACATACTTGCGCCAGTAGTCGGTGACTCCGGCCTCGACCGCCACGCGCGGCAGGCTGCGCGGCAGCACGTGCTGGCGCCAGGCCTCGTCCTGCCTGTCGAAGACCTGCGTGCACGGCATGGACACCACGCGCACGAAGATCTCGTCCTTGGCCAGCGCCTCTTGCGCGGCCAGCGCCAGCGCGACTTCCGAGCCGGTGGCGATGATCACGGCGCGCGGGTTGAGCGCGTCGCGCAGCACGTAGCCGCCGCGCGAGATGTTGGCGATGGTGGCCTGGTCGCGCTCGACGAAAGGCAGGTTCTGGCGGGACAGCAGCAGCGCCGTCGGACCACCCGCATGCACGTCCATGCCGATGCTGGCCGGCCGCTCGACCGCCGCGCCCCAGGCCACCGCGGTCTCGGTGGTGTCGCAGGGACGCCAGACCGCCAGGTTGGGAATCAGGCGCAGGCTGGCCGCATGCTCGATGGACTGGTGGGTGGGGCCGTCCTCGCCCAGGCCGATGGAGTCGTGCGTGAACACGTGCACCACGCGCTGTTTCATCAGCGCCGCCATGCGCAGGGCATTGCGGGAATAGTCGGAGAAGGTCAGGAAGGTGCCGCCGAACGGCAGGTAGCCGCCGTGCAGCGCGATGCCGTTCATGATGGCGGCCATGCCGAACTCGCGCACGCCGTAGTTGATGTGGCGGCCGAACTCGATGCCGTCCTTGCCGGCGCGCACCGGCGCCACGCCCTTCCAGTCGGTGTAGTTGGAACCGGTCAGGTCGGCCGAGCCGCCCAGCAGCTCGGGCAGCATGCCGGCCAGCGCCGTGATGGCGAACTGCGATGCCTTGCGGGTGGCGACGGTTTCCTGCTTCTGGTTGGTCTCGGCCAGGAACCGGGCGAATTGCTCGGCGAACTCGGCCGGCAGGTCGCCGCGCATGCGGCGCTCGAACTCGGCGGCCTGCCCGGGGAACTGGGCGGCGTATTTGGCGAACAGCTCGTTCCAGGCACCTTCGGCCTGCGCGCCCTTGGCCTTGCCGTCCCAGAACGCATAGACCTCGGCCGGGATCTCGAAGGGCGCGTAGGGCCAGCCGATGGCTTCGCGGGTGGCGGCGATTTCCTTGTCGCCCAGCGGCGCGCCGTGGACCTTGTCGGTACCGGCCATGGTGGGCGCGCCCTTGCCGATGACGGTGCGGCACTCGATCAGCGTCGGGCCGCCGTGCTTGCCGGCCTGGGCCTTGGCCTGGGCGATGGCGGCCTCGACGGCCTTGGCATCGTGGCCGTCGACGTTGTGGATCACGTTCCAGCCATAGGCCTCGAAACGCTTGGCGGTATCGTCGGCGAACCAGTACTTGATCTCGCCATCGATGGAGATGCCGTTCGAGTCGTACAGCACGACCAGCTTGGACAGCTTGAGCGTGCCGGCCAGCGAGGCGACTTCGTGCGAGATGCCTTCCATCAGGCAGCCGTCACCGACGAAGGCATAGGTGAAGTGGTCGACGATGGGCAGGCCCGGACGGTTGAACTCGGCCGCCAGCAGCGCTTCGGCCAGCGCCATGCCCACGGCGTTGGAGATGCCCTGCCCCAGCGGACCGGTGGTGGTCTCGACTCCCGGGGTGATGCCGACCTCGGGGTGGCCCGGGGTCTTCGAATGCATCTGGCGGAAATTGCGCAGTTCCTCGATGGGCAGGTCGTAGCCCGTGAGGTGCAGCAGCGAATAGATCAGCATCGAGCCGTGGCCGTTGGACAGCACGAAGCGATCGCGGTCGGCCCAGGCGGGATTGGCCGGATTGTGGCGCAGGTGTCCATGCCAGAGCGCGAGGGCGATTTCCGCCATGCCCATCGGCGCCCCGGGGTGGCCGGAGTTGGCCTTCTGGACGGCATCCATGGACAGCGCACGGATGGCATCCGCCATATTGAGTTGAGAGGCGGCTTGATTGCTCATGAAGACACTCGTTCCGGCGGGAAAACCCGCTGCTACAAAGCTTTCGAGTTTAACATTCGTACAAGTCCCCCGCCCTTTCGGGGGCCAGGATGCTTGTCAAAAGTTACATCGCTCTTCCATCCATGCCCTTGCCCCGCTTCCACGTCGATCTTCCCCTGCAAGCCGGCGCCCGGCTCGCCCTGCCCGTGCCCATCGCCCACCATGCCCTGCGCGTGCTACGCCTGCGCGACGGCGACGAGATCGTCCTGTTCGACGGCCGGGGCGGCCAGTACCCCGCCCGGCTGGAAGTGGACGGCCGGACGGCGATGGCCCAATTGGGCCAGCACGATCCGCGCGAGGCCGAGCTGCCGGGCCGCATCGTGCTGGCGCAGGCCATCCCGTCGGGCGACAAGATGGACTGGGTGGTGGAAAAGGCGGTGGAAGTCGGCGCGCATGCCATCCAGCCCCTGGCGGCCGCCCGCAGCATCCTCAAGCTGTCCGGCGAACGCCTGGAGAAGCGGGTGCAGCACTGGCAGCGGGTGGCGATTGCCGCCTGCGAGCAGTGCGGCCGCAACCGCGTCCCCACCGTGGCCGCGCCGCTGACGCCCGAGCAATGGCTCTCGCGCCCCGCGCCCGACGGCACCCGGCGGGTGTTCTGCGACCCCGACGCAGAAGTCCGGCTCACCGAATGGCTGGGCGGCCTGCCCTCCCCCCCGGCCGACCTGGAACTGCTGGTCGGCCCGGAAGGCGGCTGGTCGCCCGAGGAATACGCGCTGGCCACCCGCCACGGCGTGCGCGCCGTCCGCTTCGGCGACCGCATCCTGCGCACCGAGACAGCCGGCACCGCGCTGATCTCGGCCCTGTCCGCCAAGCTGGACTGGATCTGACGGGGGCGAGCCCCGTCAGATCACGCCGCAAGCCATGCGGGTACCGCCGCCGCCCAGCGGCATGGGGTGGTCCGCATGGTTGTCGCCGCCCTGGTGCACCATCAACGCGTGGCCCTGCACCTCCGACAGCTTCTTCAGCTTGGGTGCCAGCACCGGATAGTCCGCCTTGCCGTTGGCATCCACGTACAGCGCCGGCAGGTCGCCCAGGTGGCCGCCATCGTCCCAGGGTTCGCCGTGCTTGCCGGTTTTCTTCGGATCGTAGTGGCCGCCCGCCGCCAGCGCGGCCACCGGCTTGCCGTCCTGCTGGCCGGGGTCGCAACTGGGATTCTGGTGGACGTGGAAGCCGTGCAGGCCCGGCGCGAGACCGGTCAGCGCCGGCGTGAACACCAGGCCGTAGGGCGTTTCCTTGACCGTGACCTTGCCGATGTCCTGCCCCTTGCCCTGGGCGTCCACGGTGGTCATCGGAATGGAAAGGTCGGCCAGGGCCGGCGCGCAGAGCGTGGACGTTCCCAGGAACAGCATTGCCGCAATGTGGCGTTTCATGGATCCTCCTTACCTCGTCATGGACAAACGAATGGCGCCACCCCGCATGGGCAAGTCCGGCGGACAGCCGCGCCGCCCAGCCTAGGCCGGCGCAACCGCCCCGTCGGCCTTGTCCAGGACGAAGGTGAAGGCCTTGCCGTTCTCGCGCGCGAACTCGACCACGTCCTCGCCTACCTGGGCGATGGCCGCCGCGTGCTCGGACAGGCCGGGATCGTCCTGGTGCAGCTGGCGCAGCGCCAGCACCATGCCGGCCGGCTGATCGAGCACCGTGTCGCACAGGCAGTCGTACAAGGCATCGAGATTGCCGCCGAAATGCTCGGGGAAATCGACCGCGTTGGCGATTGCCCGCAGCACGGCGGACTTGCTCTTGGCCCGCGAACAATCGACCTCGTAGACGGCCAGCTTCAAGTGCCGCGCGGCCTGGAGCAAGGCCTTCACGTCGAGGTCCGGACCGGCCAGCGCACCGCCGGACTTGAGGCATTCGTTCAGGTTTCTCGCATTCGAGGACATGGATCACTCCTGGATGCGCCGAAACGACGCGTAGTGATCGGCGGTATACCAGTACTCTCCGCTGGTGGCGGGATCGCCCGTGTCGCCCTTGCCGGCGACGATGCGCCGCGCGCCGCGGTTGCGCGCACCGGGCGTGGGGACGGTGTACTCGGTATAGTACCCACGCGCCCGCACGGGCAAAAGGCGTTCGCGGTTATAAAACGTCACGCCGTCGCGGGCGTGGCGGAACGGCCCGCCCTGCCGGATCTGCGCCAGCACCTGGCGCGCCTCCGGCGGCAGGTCGCGCGCGTCGATCGTGCCGGGCACGGGGCCTCGGGCCCATGCGCCAGCCCCCAGCGCCAGCCACAACAGCACGATCGTGAATCCGCGCAGGAAACGGCCTAGTGTCCAAGACATCGCTATTCCTCGTCGGTACGGAAGAATGCCAGCACCTCGTCGCTGCGGATGAGCGTATCGCCAAACCCCAGGGCGATCAACTCACGCGTGTAGCCGGGCTCGAACAGCAGGTAGGACGCCAGGGAAGCGCCCGTCAGGGTATCGGGGCCGGACGAGACGCCCATGCCGCGCAGCAGCGTGCGCATCGCCGCAGGCAGGCTGTCCAGGTGGCGGCCGGCGATCTCGTCCAGGCGCTGGCTGGGAGATATCGATAGCACGCGTATGGGACGCAGCGCGCCGCTCCAGCGCTCCCCGGCCGGCAGCCGCAACAGGGTCTGGTTGATGCGCTGGATGCGTTCGATGTCGGCGTCCAGGCTGTCCAGGAAGATGTTGGACAAAGCGTGGCCGCCGATCTGCGCCAGCGTCGGGTAGGTGGCCGCCCCCGCCCTGCGCCGGGGATCCGCCTCGGAATGGCCGCCGCTGATGATCAGCACGCGGCCGGCGCCCAGGTGGATCGCGGGGCTGATGGGAGCAAGCTGCCGCATGGAACCATCGCCGCACCACTCGGGCTCTCCATGCACCAGCAGCCGGCGGGCAGGAAACACGAACGGGATCGCGCTGGACGCCAGCAGATGCTCGACGCCGATTTCGGCCCGCACCGCCACGCGCAGGGAACGGCGCCACGGCTCGATCTCGTAGGCAGACTGGTAGAAGGTGATGTGCTGGCCCGAGGTATAGCCGGTAGCGGCGATGGCCAGCGCCTGGACCACGCCGTCGGCCAGGTTGGCGTCCAGCCGCCCGAAGTCCAGCACGCCGCGCAGCAGTTCGCCCAGCGGCTGGTTGTCCAACAGCGCGGGCTGCTGGCTGCGGCCCACGCGGGCCATCATCAGCGCGAACGAAAGCATGGACAGCCAGCTTCCCCCGCCGCGCACGGTGCGCAGCGCATCGGTCCGGTAGACCTGGTCGGCGTGGAAATTCTCCCAGACGTCCAGCATGTGCTCGATCGTCTGCTGCAGGTGATGGGCGCCGCAGGCCAGCACGGCGGCGTTGATGGCACCGGCCGACGTGCCGCACAGGACATGGAAGGGATTGGCGTGCAGGCCGCCGGGACGCTCGCCCAGGATGCGGACGATGGCCTTGAGCACACCTACCTGGTAGGCCGCCCGGGCGCCGCCGCCGGCAAGCACGAGGCCGGTGCATGCGGGCCGCAGCACCGGCACGGTGGGAGCCGCACGCGCGGCCCCCGCTGCGGGATCAACGTCCGCCGCTGCCATCCAGGCGCGAGGCGTTGGCATCCATGACCGTCAGCGCGGTCATGTTGATGATGCGGCGCACCGTCGAACTGGCGGTCAGGATGTTGACCGGGGCCTTGCAGCCGAGCAGGATGGGACCGATGGCCACGTTGTTGCCGGCCGCCGTCTTCAGCAGGTTGTAGGCAATGTTGGCCGACTCGATGGTGGGGCACACCAGCAGGTTGGCTTCGCCCTTGAGCGCGCTGTCCGGCATGATGCGGTTGCGGATCGCCTCGTCGATGGCGCAGTCGCCGTGCATCTCGCCGTCCACTTCCAGCCACGGCGCGCGCTCCTGGATCAGCGCCAGCGCCTGGCGCATCTTGACCGCCGACGGCGAATCGCTGGAGCCGAAGTTCGAGTGCGACAGCAGCGCGGCCTTGGGCTCGACGCCCAGGCGCTTCATTTCCTCGGCCGCCATGATGGTGATCTCGGCCAGCTGGTCGGCATCGGGATTCTCGTTCACGTGCGTATCGACCAGCACCACCGTGCGCTGCGGCAGCACGAGGAAGTTCATCGCGGCGTAGACCTTGGCGCTGGGGTTGCGGCCGATGACCTCGTCGACGAACTGCAGGTGATTGCCGTAGGGACCGACCGTGCCGCAGATCATGCCGTCGGCGTCGCCCTGGTGGACCATCATCGCGCCGATCAGCGTCAGGCGCCGGCGCATCTCGATCTTCGCGTATTCCTTGGTGATGCCCTTGCGCTTGGTCATTTCCCAGTAGGTCTGGGAATAGTTGCGGTGGCGCTCGTCGAACTCGGTGTTGGTGACCTCGACGTCCTGGCCCAGGCGCATCCGCAGGCCCAGCTTCTCGATGCGCTTGGCCAGCACCGCCGGACGGCCGACCAGTATGGGACGGGCCAGGCCGTCGTCCACCACCGCCTGCACCGCGCGCAGCACGCGCTCGTCCTCGCCCTCGGTGTAGACGATGCGGGCCTTGCCGCCCTCGCGCACCGTGCGGCGCGCCGCGCCGTACAGCGGACGCATGAAGGCGCCGGAGTGATAGACGAACTGCTGCAGTTGCTCGACGTAGGCATCCATGTCGGCGATCGGCCGCGTGGCGACGCCGGAGTCCATGGCGGCGCGCGCCACGGCGGGCGCAATGCGCACGATCAGGCGCGGATCGAAAGGCTTGGGAATCAGGTATTCCGGGCCGAACGCGAGATCGGACACGTCATAGGCCGCGGCGACGATCTCGCTCTGTTCCTGGCGCGCCAGTTCGGCGATCGCATGCACGGTGGCGATTTCCATCTCGCGCGTAATGGTGGTCGCGCCCACGTCCAGGGCGCCCCGGAAGATGTAGGGGAAACACAGCACGTTGTTGACCTGGTTCGGATAGTCCGAACGGCCGGTGGCGATGACGGCGTCGTCGCGCACCGACTTCACGACCTCGGGCAGGATCTCCGGCGTGGGGTTGGCCAGCGCCAGGATCAGCGGCCGCTTGGCCATGGCCGCCACCATCTCGGGCTTGAGCACGCCGCCAGCGGACAGGCCCAGGAACACGTCGGCGCCCTCGATCACCTCGCCCAGCGTGCGCTTGTCGGTATCCTGCGAGAAACGCTCCTTGTCGGGGTCCATCAGCGTGGTGCGTCCCTTCCAGACCACGCCCTCGATGTCGGTCACCCAGACATTGGCCAGCGGCAGGCCGAGGTCCACCAGCAGGTTCAGGCAGGCCAGCGCCGCGGCGCCCGCGCCCGACGCAACCAGCTTGACCTCGTCGATCTTCTTGCCGACCACGGCCAGGCCGTTCAGCACGGCGGCCGCCACGGTGATGGCCGTGCCGTGCTGGTCGTCGTGGAACACGGGGATGTTCATGCGCTGACGGGCCTTGCGTTCGACCGCGAAGCACTCCGGCGCCTTGATGTCTTCCAGGTTGATGCCGCCGAACGTCGGCTCGAGCGCCGCGATGATGTCGACCAGCTTGTCGGGGTCGGTCTCGTTGACCTCGATGTCGAACACGTCGATGCCGGCGAATTTCTTGAACAGGACCGCCTTGCCTTCCATGACCGGCTTGGACGCCAGCGCCCCGATCGCTCCCAGGCCCAGCACCGCCGTGCCGTTGGAGATCACCCCCACCAGGTTGCCGCGCGCGGTGTAGCGGAACGCGGCCGCGGGGTCGTCGACGATGGCTTCGCACGCCGCCGCTACCCCCGGAGAATAGGCCAGCGCCAGGTCGCGCTGGTTGACGAGTTGCTTGGTCGGGGCAATGGAAATCTTGCCCGGACGGCCGTACTCGTGATATTCGAGAGCGGCCTTGCGCAGGTTGGGGTCGAGGGGTTGAGCCATGAAAAATAACGCCCGCAGGGCGGTCACACGAAGTTATGCGAGGTGCGGATTATCCGCTCCCGGCACGGGTTAGACAACCGACGACGGGAAAACACCGCCCGCGTCGAACGTGGCCTTGACCATGGCATCGAGCCGGTCGGCCGGGGTTTCCCGGCCCGAAGCGCGGTCTTCGCGCTCCTGGACGGACAGCACCGGGGGCGCTTCCCCGGCATCGCGCAGACGCAGCCGGAACCGCCCCGCCCAGGCCAGGGTGCCTTCGCTGCCCAGCAGGAAGTGCGCGGGGTTGGGCACCGGCTCGCCGCCCGTGGCGGCACGCGGCACGAGGGCATCGATTCGGTAGCCGGCCGGCCAGACCGGCAGCTCCAGCATCGCCGCCACGGCGGAGTCGGAAGCCAGCTGGAACAGGTCGGACACGAGACGGCTGGCCGACGTGGAGCGAAGCGGCTGGGTCGATTCGGCCCCGAAAGGGCCCAATTGTTCGAATGCGCCATCGGCCAGCAATACCTGGGCGGCCTCCAGGCCGGAATCCCGGCAGCGGCCCGGCAGCCAGCCGCGGGTTCGCAGCAGCCAGGCCCCGACCGGTTCGAGATCGGCGCCCGCGTGCCAGCGCCATGGCGTTCCCGCCAGCCGCTCGCGCAGCGCGCCCATGGGACAGCCGGCCTGCACCACGATGGTACCCGAGCGCTCGTCGAAGGCTTCGATCGCCGCCAGTTGCGAAGTATCCAGCCGCAGCCAGCCGCGCTCCGCGGGCAAGGCGGCCTCCCGCGCGCCGGGCTGCACCAGCAGCACGCCGAATTCGCGGCACAGCGCGGCGGCGTGATAGACGTCCTCTTCCCGGGCCACCACCAGGCGCGCCCGCCCGGGGGCACCGGCCTGCGGCGTCTCGTCGCTGACCTGGCCGCGGGCCATGCGCGCCAGGCGCTGGCAGAAGGCCGGCCAGGGCGAATCGGAAAGCATGCGGGGCAGGAAGAACGCGCGGCGGCCGGGTTTCATGGCAAGGGCTCCGTGCCGGGAAAAAGGCCGTACCGGCCTTCGGGCCCGGGAGGCGGAAAGGTCCGGCCAGGGAGGTGACGTAACGGGACGAGCGGTGCCATGCCGGTCATTGTAACGGCGCGGGCGGCCGAGCGGCCATCCGCGCCGGCCGCGGCGCGGCGTATCATGAATGGCTTGGAGCTTCCATCGCGCCGCGCCCGCGGCGGCGTCCTTTCGATCGTTTCCCGTCCGACCACCATGCTTCGCCTCTCTCCCCGCATCGCCCGCATCGCCCCCTTCTACGCCATGGAGGTCGTCAAGCAGGCGGCGGCCCTGCAGGCCGAGGGCCGCGACATCGTGCAGATGAGCATAGGCGAGCCCGACTTCACCGCCATCCCGGCCGTGGTCGAGGCGCTGGAACGCACGGCGCGCGAAGGCCGGACCCAATATACCGAGGCGGTCGGCATCGCTCCCCTGCGCGAGGCGATCGCCGGCTTCTACCGGACGCGCTTCGGCGTGGCCGTGGATCCGGCCCGGATCATCGTGACCGCAGGCGCCTCGGGCGCGCTGCTGTTGGCCTGCACCGCCCTGGTCGACGCCGGCGCCCAGGTGCTGATGCCCGACCCGACCTATCCGGCCAACCGCCACATCGTGACCGCGGCCGGCGGCGAGCCCGTGCTGATCCCCGCCGGCCCCGCCGACCGCTTCCAGCTTTCCGCCGAGCACATCAGGCGCCACTGGACGCCCCGCACCGCGGGCGTGATCGTGGCCTCGCCCGGCAACCCCACCGGCACGTCCATCGCGCCGGACGCGCTGGCCGGCCTGGTCCGCGAGGTGCGCGGCCGCCAGGGCTTCACCATCGTCGACGAGATCTACCTGGGCCTGAGCTACGACGGCGACCGCCGGTCGGCCCTGGCGCTGGGCGACGACCTCATCATCGTCAACAGCTTCTCGAAGTATTTCCACATGACCGGATGGCGGCTGGGCTGGCTGGTGGTGCCGCCGCAACTGGTCTCGGTATTCGAGAAACTCGCGCAGAACCTGGTCATCTGCCCGTCCACGCTGGCCCAGCACGCGGCGATCGCGTGCTTCCACCCCGAATCGCTCGAGATCTTCGAGGCGCGCCGGGAAGCCTTCCGGCAGCGGCGCGACTACCTCCTGCCCGAATTCGAACGGCTGGGGCTGACGGTGCCGGTCCAGCCGGACGGCGCCTTCTATATATATAGCGACATACGCGCCCATGCGGCCGACAGCGCGGCCTTCGCCACGCGCCTGCTGCACGAGGCCGGGGTATGCGCGGTGCCGGGACGCGATTTCGGCACCGCCGAGACCGCGTCCTACCTGCGCTTCTCCTATGCCACCGACATGGCGCGGCTGCAGGAAGGCGTGGCGCGCATGGCGCGGCTGCTGGGGTAGCGGGGCCAACACGGCCACGCTACGGGACCGGATTCAGCGCGGCGTCGACCCTGCCGATGAAATCCAATCGATCATTGCGCGGACCGTTCACGATTTCCGTCGCCGCGTCGAAGACGTATACCGGTTCGGAGCGCGTGTCGTACCGGGGCCAGTTCGTGACCTCGCCACCGTTCGGGTCTCCGGTCGAGACGAAGCGAAACCAGGCATCGTTCATCATGCGGGACAGTTTCACGTCGTCCGCGGTGTACGGCGCGGCATCGAGCCTCGCGTCGGCCCGGACATAGGGCAACTCGGCGCCATGCACGGCGTCCGCGCCGGTTCCGCCGTTACCCTTCCTGCGGAACCAATAGCGATATACCGGCTGCCCCTGCGCGGCCATCGCCCTGGCAATGCCCCGGGTGCCGAACACGAACTGGTTGTCGCCAAAGCTGTCGGAAATCGCCCGTTGCACCTCGCTATCGCTGGAGACCGGGTAATAGGAGAAGGCCTCGTCGCCGAACTCCGCGAATATCTTCGGATCCTTGAGATACGCCCGATAGGCATCCACGGTACGGATCTGGTATCCCCCGGTGAACGACGCCCCTTCATCGGTGTTGTACCCAACCAGGACCGGCACCGCCCGCGCCTGCCCCCGCTCGAATGCGGGCCGCTCCTCAAGCGGAAGCACCACCCCGTCCAGCACGGGACCGATCACCCGGGGCTCGGCCAGCGCCCGAACCGCCGTGCCGCCGCCGGTATTCTGGATGACGGGAACCTGGTCCGCGGGCAGCTTGCGCAACTGGCCGATATCGGACCCGATCGCGATACCGTCCTGCTCCGCCTCGGCCAGCGTCTTCCAATGCCGCATCGCGCCCGGACTGTCGAGGATGACCTGGTCGAACAAGCCATCCGATCGGGGGGAAACCATCAACGCGGTGATGGCGCTGGCGCCTGACGACTGCCCCCATACCGTGACCCGCCCCGCGTCGCCGCCGAAGTTCGCGATGTTCTTGCGTACCCATTTGAGGGACTGCGCGATGTCGAGCAGGCCGTAATTGCCCGAGGTGCCTTCCGGCGATTCGGCCGACAACCCCGGGTGGGCCATGAAGCCCATCGTACTGACGCGGTAGTTCATCGACACCACCACCGCCCCCTTGCGAGCCAGCCCCTCGGCCTCGAAGTCTCCGGAGCCGCCGACAAAGCTTCCACCGTACACCCAGACCAGCACCGGCAGTTTCTCGCCCCGGTCCAGGGACTCGCGCGGTACCCAGACGTTCAGCGTCAGGCAGTCTTCGCTCTGGACCCTCGAGCCGGCCTGGATGCATGCCGGGCCGAACGCCAGCGCATCCCGCACGCCCTCCCACGGTTCGGCATCGGCCGGCGGGCGCCACCGCAAGTCGCCGACGGGCGGCCTGGCATACGGGATTCCCTTGAAGGACACGATCTCTCCCACATCGCCCCTGACCAGGCCGGCAGAGGTACGCGCAATGCCAGGCGGAAGGGGTTCGCCCGGCGGATTGCCTCCGGGACTTCCAGCCTCGGGGGCCTTGGCGCCATCGCTGCCGCATCCCGCCATGGCAGCGCCCAGCAATGCGGCGCAGAGGACTTGGCCGCCGATACGCAGGCGGCGACGCACGGTTATGGACTGGCGTTCAGACATGGCCGACCAATGCTCCATCGACGAGTTTAAGGAATGCATTCGCGTTGACCCCCGCCTTGTTCACGTCGGTATTCCCGAGGTTCCGGGCCACCGCGAACTCATCCGTCACGGACCTGCGATGCACGATCACCGTATCGATGTTCGGCAGCACGAGGATGAACTGGCCGTAGTTGCCGTTGGCCAGGAACGACCCCTGCCACTCGACGGCAGAACGGGACTCGGAGGGCAGCCACCACAGGTAGCCGTATCCACAGTCCCGCTCGCCGGCAATCTGGCTCATCGGGACATGCAGCGACGTGCTGTCGGCGACCCAGGACGCTGGAACGATCTGGCGGCCATTCCAGTTGCCCTTGTTGGCCATGAGCACGCCCAGGCGGGCCATGTCGCGCGCGGACAGGAAGAAGTGATAGGCGAGGTACCGGGATGCGTTGGTCTTGTAGCCGAGCATGCGCTGTCGCGACGGGTCGAAGTCCTCCATGCCCAGCGGCTCGGCCAGTTCCTTGGCGAAGGCGTCGAAAATGGTCCTGCCCGTGAGTTTCTCGAAAATCGCGCCGGCGACGTTGAAGTCCCAGTTGTTGTAGAGGAACTGCGTACCGGGCGTGACGGACCCGCGCTCCGGCGTATTGGCCGAGCCCCCGGGACTGCCCGCCGGATGGTAGACGCCCGAGGTCGCCGTCAGGACGTGCCTGATCTTGGCTGTCTTCTCGATCGGCAGCAATCCGGCGTTGTCGTCGATGCCGAGGTCCCCCATGGTTTTGTCGAGATCGATGGTGCCGTGCTCGACGTACTTGCCGTACAGCATGGAAAGAATGCTCTTGCGCGCCGATGCCAGGTACGCGACGTCATCGATGTTCCCATACCGGTACGCAATCTTGCCGTGGCGCACGATCATGAGGGATGTCGTCTCGAGAGGATAGAGCGCCGCTTCGAGCGAGTCGATCGATGCCTTGGAGAAACCCGCTTCCTCCACGGTGGCGAACGACTGCCAAGGCTGGGCGGCCTGGCCGCCGGGCTCCGGCCCCGGATCAGCCGTGGCCGCCCGGGCATCGTTGCCGTCCAGGCACCCCGTAAGAGAAACCGCAGCGCCTGCGGGTACCGCTACCGCCAGCGCCCGCAAAAGGGCTCGCCGACCGGTTTCGTGAGTGGCCATGACTACTCTCCTCAAGACAACGTCGTGGATCAGGATGGGATGGATGGACGCAGCGATGCCGTACGGAGCCACGCGCTACCGAGGGATCCGCTGCGCAGAAGAATGGGAAGCTATTCGCTGCAGGAGAAGCTCGCGGCGAGATTCACGTCGCCGGTGCCGTCGAACTTGGGCCACATCGGATAGACGCATAGCGGCCGGGAGCGATTTTTCGTGGCGGTGTTGTTGTCGAACGCGATGGGCGCGGCCGGAGGCGGCTCTCCCTTCTCCACCCATGCATCGAGGATCGCCAGGTTCTCCCAGGCCGGCACGAACTTGCCGTTGCCATGGGCCAATCCCGGGACGAGATAGAAGCGCACGAAATCATCGGTCGCGCCC
Organism: Pigmentiphaga sp. GD03639; assembly: GCF_029845405.1. Lineage (NCBI taxonomy): Bacteria > Pseudomonadati > Pseudomonadota > Betaproteobacteria > Burkholderiales > Alcaligenaceae > Pigmentiphaga > Pigmentiphaga sp. GD03639. Next base: position 10,546 of record NZ_JAOCLR010000048.1, on the reverse strand, counting down.
TTCCCGTATTTGGCGACGACCGACTCATACAACGCGGCATTCGCATAGGGACTGACACTTGGGTCGTCCAGCCCCTGCACCCACAGGATCTTCCCGCCCCTGGCCTTGAATGCGCTGTAGTCGGGGCTGGTGGCGCCAATCGTGCCGGACAGCGATACGATCCGGTCCTGGTAGGCTCCGGGATTCTGGATATCGAACGAAAGCAGACTGAACGCGGGATCGCGCGCCACGAAATACTTGACGAACTGGTCCGCGCGGCTGGCGTGGTGGGCATTGGGTCCGCTCTGCGGCGGCTCGATATAGGCAGCCTGCGAACCCAGCTGCATGGTGATGCCTTCGAGGCTGTTATATCCGGCATACGCACGGATTCCGTTGGCGAACGAATACGGGATGGTGTATCCGTCGTGGTAGACCGCAATGGTTTTCTCGATCTGGACATCGGTCAGGCAGTTGTCCGGATGGCCTGTTTCGCCCGACTTGCAGCGCAAGGCATCGAGCAATGCGGGAGCACGCTGCCGGCAAGCGGCCATGTTGCTTACGAGGCCGTCGGCCACTCCGTCGAGCGCATCGCACGCGGCCAACGCGGTCGAGGCGATGGCATTGACCACGGGATCCAGCCTTCGGACTCATCGTCATACACGGCGCGTGCCAGCGCCGCGCCCCACAGGCGAAGCCCCAGGAAGTTCGCCGTGGGATAGTTGCTGATCACCCCGTCGTAAGCGTCGGGAAAGCGTTGTGCCGCGGTCAGCGCTTCGCGCCCGCCCGTGGATCCCCCGGCGAAATACATCCGCCGGGGCGAGCTGCCGTAGCGCATTTCGGCCACGACCGAAGCAACATCCCGCGTTTTCTTGATGTGCATGTAGCCGTAATTGAGCAGCGCCTCATCGTTCAATGCGAACGATGCATCGTCGGCGTCGGGCGCCTGGTGGCCCGAGTCGCTGGCAAACGTCATATATCCCAGGGCCAGGGGAACCGGCGCGGTATTGGAGCCGAGCGGTGCCTTGGCCAACGTGTTGGGGATGCTGCCGTTGTAGCCGCCGCCACCGAACTGCAAGCCTTTGCCGTTCCAGTCGGAGGGAAGATTGACCTGGAAATGGATGTCGGGCGCCGCGGCATCCACGGATTTGATGGCGCCCAGTACCTCGCAGTATTCCCCGGTCTTGCTCTCTTCGGAGCCGGCCACGAGCCGGGCGGAGACGATGTACGCGCCTTGAGTCGGCAACGAAATGCGGCTGGCGGCGATCACTTTGTCTTGCAATCCGGTGCATGCTTGCAGCGCAGTCGGCGGTGGACTCCCTGTCTTGGCACCATCGCCTCCCCCGCATGCGGAAAGGCCCGCCATGACCATCGCCAACTGAAGCGCCCGGTACTTCCTCATGTTTCGTCTCCGTCTTCTATTTATGCGCACTTGTCTTTCGAGGCCAGCGCTCCAGAGATTAAGAACAACCGGGGCTGTTGTTAATTGCATAATAGACAATGATTAATGCGTGAGACACATCAACCACCACGGCAGCAAGAAAAGGCATCAGCCGCCGCTGCATTCGCGGCGTCACATTTTTCATCGCTGCGTTGTCATGTCTGTCCCAACGGCAATGTCCCAAGGAGACGATCATGGCAAACAGGAACATCGCAACCATCGACCCCCAGGCCGCGTGCCTGACACTGATCAACGTCTACGACGTCGAACCGGAGAACCAGGAGGAACTGACCCGGGCCCTGTCCGAGGCGACCGAGAACCTCATCCGGCACCAGCCCGGGTTCGTTTCGGTCTGCATACACCGCAGCCTGGACGGCCGCAGGGTGGTCAACTACGCTCAATGGGCATCGAAGGAGCACTTCGAGGATTTCATGAAACGACCCGGCACCCAGGAACAGCTCAAGCGTTTCGCAAGCCTTGCCAGGAGCGTGGCTCCCGCGCTCTACCAGGTGAGCGCCGTGCACGCCCGGCCGCGTACCGCGGGCGGTGCAACGCGATGAGCGAACCGCGGGCCGATCCGGACCTGAACCATCTGCGCCCGCGGCTCATCCGGCTGGCATACCGGATGCTGGGTTCGGTGGCGGAGGCCGAAGACGTGGTGCAGGACGCCTACGTGCGCTGGCTGGCGACCGACAGCGACAAGGTCCGCCAGCCGGCAGCCCTGCTGCACACCATCGTCACGCGCCTGTGCCTGAACGAGCTGAAATCGGCGCGCCGCAGGCGGGAGACCTACGTCGGCCCCTGGCTGCCCGAGCCCATCGTGGAAACCCGCGAAGCCTATGCCGATGACCTCACCTTGCCCCTGATGCTGGCCCTGGAGCGCCTGTCCCCGCTGGAGCGGGCAGCCTTCCTGCTGCACGATGTCTTCGGCATGGACTTCGCGGAAGTGGGCGCCGCCATTGGCCGGGAGGCGGCCGCCTGCCGCAAGCTGGCCAGCCGCGCTCGCGAGCACGTCCACGCCGCTCGCCCGCGCTTTCCCGTCTCCAAGGAACAGGGAAGCCGGCTCGCGGCGGCATTCTTCGCCGCCTCCCGGAACGGCGACATGGAAGGCCTGCGCGCGCTGTTGGCCGAGGACGTGACGGCCTACGCAGACGGCGGCGGCAAGGTGCCCGCCACGCCCAACCCCGTTGTCGGCGTGGAAGCGGTCCTGGCCCGGCATGCTCGCCTGGCCGGCGACTTCGCGCGGGCGCCGTCGATCCTGGCGGGCTACGTCGAGATCGACGGCCTGCCGGGTTTCGTCACGATGGAAGATGGGGGAGTCCTGCAGGCAACGGCCCTGCAGGTCGAGGAGGGAAAGGTGACCGCGATCTATGTCATCCGCAACCCGGACAAGCTGCGGCACCTGCGTGCCGGTTCCGGCACGTGGCGGGAACCTTAGCTTAGGTTCGCCGCCCGGAACCGGCCTACATGACCGCGGGAGAACCCGGCTCGGCGTTCTTGACCGACACCGCTTCCGAGGACGGATCGGTGGGGATGGGCATGGGCTTGGCGGACGCCGAGCGTGCCGGCGTGGCCGGCGCGGCGCCCGGCAGGTCGGCGTTGACGCCCGCGGCCGAAGCCAGGCGGCGGCGTTCGGCCAGGACCCTGTCGCCGTACGGGCTGGTGCCGTCGGGACCCACGCCCACATACATGCGCAGGCCGGCCGTCAGCGAACCGCCACGCTCGATGTATTCCTTCAGGATCGATGCGCCGACACGGATGTTGGCCACCGGGTTCCAGGCAGCCTGGCTGCCGCCGAACGGTTCGAACCGTTCGGTGTGGACCCGGGTCAGGACCTGCATCAGGCCCTGCGCGCCGACATGGCTTTCGGCGAAGGGATTGAAGCTGGACTCGATGGCGATGATCGCCAGGAGCAGCAGCGGATCCAGGCCCATTTCCTGTCCCACGCCATAGGCGGTGGAAATCAGCATGCGGGTGGCCTCATTCGAGACCCGGTACTTGCGCGCGATATAGCGGCCCAGGGACTCGGCCTGCACGGCCGACACCTTGGTCGCATGCGGCTTCGGCGCCGGCTTGACGGCATTGCTGGTCACCGAGCCCAGGAAAGAGGTCGCCTGGGCGTGCGGCTGTACGTTGTCGGCCACGGCCGCAACGGCGGCCGCCGCGGCGACGGCGGAGGCGACATCGACCTGGGCCGGCTCGGCCACGGGCGCATCGACACCGTTGAACGCGGTGAATTGCGAAGCCTGGTCACGCAGACCAGGAACGGACCATACTACGGCGGCCATGGCGAGCACGGCCAGGCCTACATAACTATTGATGGAGCGGCACCAATCCGTGACTCCCGGTCGAGGCCGGGGGTCGGGCTGCTCCGTCGACGAGCTCGACTGCGCGTCGGGCATACTTACCTCCTTGCAACGGCGGGCCACAAAAACACAGCATCCGGAAGCGATCGAGATACGACTCCGGACATCGAGGCCACAACCTGCTTGGCTGCACATCGCGCCGCTGTCAGGACGACTGGCGGCACACCTGCATGGTCGCTACCGCAGAGATAGCTCGGGACCATGCCTGTTTCGGGCAGAGGGCGCGTTCGCGCCGCTAAGAGAACTCCAGTATGGTGGGCGCCCGATGGCCCGTTAAGCAGCCCGGTGGTCTTGTCCGGCCCCACTAGGGGCGGCGATCAGGACGACGGCACCGGGCACACGCTGAAAGTTGGCGGATTGTAGAAATGCGATTTGATGTGGTCAACCGTAAAAATTCACCATTTCGGTGCATCCGGCGGACAATCGTGATCATTGGGATTTTCTATCGGTTCCCATCCGACCGTATATGGAAAGATAGATAAAAGTGAGCATACACTATCGCCGTGACCGAATCAGATTCAGAAACATATGTAAAATTTGTCTCGACCGCCCTGTTTCACGCCGCCGTGACCCCGATCACGGGATCCGCGCCCCGAACGCCTCGATCGGCACGGCGGGTTAAAGTGACCCCTCTCCCCCAGCCTTCCCCATCAAGGTGCTCCGCCCGTGAAATACCGCGACCTCCGAGACTTCCTGCGCCAACTCGAAACGCGGGGCGAGCTCAAGCGCATCCCGGCCGCCGTGTCGACCCACCTCGAGATCACCGAGATCTGCGACCGCGTGTTGCGCGCCGGCGGACCGGCCCTGCTGTTCGAGAACGCCCGGCAGCCCGGCCGCGGCAAGGCCGACATGCCGGTACTGGCCAACCTGTTCGGCACCGCCCGCCGGGTCGCGCTGGGCATGGGCGCCGAGGACGTGGGCGCCCTGCGCGACGTGGGCGAACTGCTGGCCTCGCTGCGCGAGCCCGAGCCGCCGCGCGGCCTGCGCGACGCGCTAGGCAAGGTCGCGATGCTGAAATCCGCCCTGTGGGACATGGCGCCGCGCGAAGTCCGGGGCGCCCCCTGCCAGGAAATCGTGCTCGAAGGGGACGACGTCGACCTCGGACGCCTGCCCATCCAGCATTGTTGGCCCGGCGACGTCGCCCCGCTGCTGTCCTGGGGGCTGGTCGTCACCCGCGGGCCGAACCGCAAGCGCCAGAACCTGGGCATCTATCGCCAGCAGCCCATCGGACGCAACAAGCTCATCATGCGGTGGCTGTCGCACCGGGGAGGCGCGCTGGACTTCCGCGAGCACATGCTGGCCCACCCCGGACAGCCGTTCCCGGTCGCCGTCGCCCTGGGCGCCGACCCCGCCACCATCCTGGGCGCGGTGACGCCGGTGCCCGATGCCTTGTCCGAATACCAGTTCGCCGGCCTGCTGCGCGGCGGCCGCACCGAGGTGGTCCGCTGCGTGGGCAGCGCGCTGTCCGTTCCTGCCTCGGCCGAAATCGTGCTGGAAGGCCATCTGCTTCCCTCCTCCGACCCGCGGGCGATCGCCCCCGTCCCGGCGCCCGGCGTCGCGGCTCCGCCCGACAACGGCTACGAGATGGCGCTGGAGGGCCCCTACGGCGACCACACCGGCTATTACAACGAACAGGACTGGTTCCCGGTGTTCACCGTCGATCGCATCACCATGCGGCGCGATGCCATCTACCACTCCACCTATACGGGCAAGCCGCCCGACGAGCCCGCCGTGCTGGGCGTCGCCCTGAACGAGGTCTTCACCCCCCTGCTGCGCCGGCAACTGCCGGAAATCGTCGATTTCTACCTGCCGCCCGAGGGATGCAGCTACCGGCTGGCCATCGTCTCGATGCGCAAGCAATACCCCGGCCACGCCAAGCGCGTGATGTTCGGCATCTGGAGCGTGCTGCGCCAGTTCATGTATACCAAGTTCATCGTGGTGGTGGACGAGGACATCGACGTGCGCAACTGGCAGGAGGTGGTCTGGGCGATCACGACGCGGATGGATCCGGTGCGCGATACCCTGCTGGCCGACCGCACGCCCATCGATTACCTGGACTTCGCCTCGCCGGTCTCGGGCCTGGGCGGCAAGATGGGCCTGGACGCCACCAACAAGTGGCCGGGCGAGACCGACCGCGAATGGGGGCGCCCCATCGTGATGGATGCGGATGTGAAGAAACGGGTGGACGGCCTGTGGCAGGAACTGGGGCTGCCGGGGTGAACCCGGCGGCCCCTTCCGGCCCTAGCGCGGATCGGGCCGGCTGCGGTCTTCCTTGATGGCCCGCCAGAGCTTGTAGGCCTGGTAGGCGGCCAGCGCACCGCCGCCCAGCTTCAGCAGCCGGAAGACGCCGCCAAGCCGCACGCGGGCCAGCACCATCGAGGCGGCCGACGACACGATCGGGTAGCGCCGCAGAAAGCGCCAGGCCTGCATGGCGGCGGCCATGCCGCCGCTGCCGCCCAGGCTGGGCAGGACCGACTTGAGCACCTGCCCCGGCGTCACGGCTTCCTTGATCTGGTGCAGATGAGCCGCCAGCTCCATGCGTTCGATGGACGAACGAGCCAGCAGCAGTTCCCTGCGGGCTTCGATGTCGCCCGCCTCGCGTGCCTTGCGCCGGCTGCTCATCGCGGCCCCCGGCGGCTGTCGGAATCGGACTCGACGACCGCGGCGAGCATGTCGCGGTCACGCTGGAGCTCGGCCAGGGTGTCCTCGAACACCAGGGGCGCATGGACGGCCTGCCGGCGCACCATGATCAGCATGATGAGGCCGACCAGCAGATAGGCCGCCCCGACCAGCGCGATGGCCAGGTGCCGGTATTCGGTATCCCAGAACACCACGACGATCAGGAACGAGAACATCATCAAGCCGAGAGTCAGGCACAGCAAGGCCGCCAGGGCGACCAGCACCATGCCCAGCAGGCGCGATTTTTCCTCGGCCAGCTCGATGGCGACGAGCTCGAGCCGGGTGCGCAGGATGCCGATGGACGTGGCAGCCAGCGCCCGGAGCGAACTCAGCAGATGCGGCGACGCGGACACGCTGCGCGGATCAGCGGCGGCTGTTGACCAGCAGGCCGGCCAGGAAGCCGACCGCCGCGGCCACGCCGATGGCGCGCCAGGGATTGTCGTGCACGAAATCGTCGGTGGCGCGGGCGGCCGCCTTGCTGCGCTCCAGCATGGAGTCCTGGACGTCCAGGAGCTTCTCGCGCGCCCGCTTGAGGGAAGTCAGGGCACGCTCGCGAAGTTCGACCGCGCGGTCGCCGGTGCTGGAAGCCGCCTGCTTGAGCAGGTCTTCCGCGTCATTGAGCACGACCTTGACGTCCGAGATGAGTTTTTCTTTGCCTGCGGTGCTGGTAGTCATCGTGTTGCGCTCCCTGCGTTGTTTTTACGATTGGACGCTCCGATGATAGCAGCCGCCCCCGCATACCGGAACCCTTGCATCCGAAGGGCAGCATCGGGTAACACCTGCAACCGGGCGCTTGCATCCTGCATCACTGGTTGACCAGCCAGGCGATGAGCCTGTCGTTGAAGCCGTTGGCCTGCTGCGCGCGTTCGTCGTTGACGACGCTGACCACCAGATAGCGGCGCCCGCTCGCCGACAGCACATAGCCCGCCAGCGCCCGCACGTCGCGCAGTGACCCGCTCTTCAAATGGGCCAGCCCGGCGGCGTCGGAATCGCGCATGCGGCGCCTGACGGTTCCATCCGTGCCGGAGATGGCCAGCGACGAAACGAACTCCGGCATGACGGGCGACCGCCACGCGGCGGCCAGCAGGCGCGCCAGGCTGTCCGCCGAGATCCGGCCGTCGCGGGACAGTCCCGAGCCGTTGTCCAGCACCAGCTCGGGCAGCCTCAGGCCGCGCGCCGCAAGGATCCCGTCGACCGCGCGATCGCCGCTGGCCACGGTGGCCGGGCCCGGCTCGTAGGCGGCGCCCAGCGTCAGCAGCAACAGGCGCGCCATGACGTTGTTGCTCTGCTTGTTGATATGGCGCACCACCTCGGCCAGCGGAGGCGAATCATGCGTGGCGAACAGCACGGCGTCGCCCGGCACGTTGCCCTCGCGTATCCGGCCCGCCAGGCTGCCGCCCATTTCCTGCCACAACACGCGAAAGACGGCCTCGGCATGCCGCGGCTGGGACAGCGCCAGCCGGTACAGGCTGAACTCGCCGCAGCCCCCCGACACGGTTCCGGCCACCCGCAGCGACACGCCCGAGGAGGTCAGGAACGGCTCGGTCTGCACCACCGGCGAACCGGGGCACGGGTTGTCCGACCATTTCAGTCCGCCCTCGACCTTGACCCCGGGCAGGGGGGGATCCACGGTCACCCGCCAGTGCCGGCTGCGCAGGTCCGGCGTGAACAGCAGGCGCACCGCGCCGAACCCCACCATCCAGGCGTCGGGGCTGGCGTTGTAGGGCCGCGAGGGATCGCCGTCGAAGGCACCGGGGTCGATGGCCACCGGCCCGAATACCGAGCGGTCCACGACCAGCTCCGGTATCTTGCGCACGCCGCGCACGCGCAGCTCGCGCAGCAACTGCCAGAGGTCTTCCAGCTTGAAGAAGGGATCGCCGCTGGCGCGCAGGTACAGGGGACCGGACAAGGCGCCGTCGGACGAGATGGTGGTGCCCGGCTCCACCAGCAACTGGGTGCGCCAGACGTAGGCGGGACCCAGGCTGTCCAGGGCGGCGAAGGTAGTCACCAGCTTCATGACCGAAGCGGGGTTGCGCGGCTGTCCCGCGTTGACCGAGACCATGCGCGGACCGTCCACCGGTTCGACCACCACCGACAGCGCGCTCTCGGGCAACCCGGTGGCGGCCCAGGCCTCCGACAGTTCCGCGGGCAGGGCCTGCGCCCGCGCCGTGGCCACTGCCAGGCAGGCGAGCAGCGCCGCCGCGGCCCGGATCCACCCGCCGGGCGCTCCCCCGGCACATCCCCTTCCGCGCCGGCTCTCGGCCACGCCGGCTTGCACGCCATTCTGCAACAACGCCCGCTCCCTGATTCCCGTACCGTGATTCGAACAGGCTAGAGCATAGCGGTTCCCGGCTGGGCCGCCGGCAAGCGGCTCACTGATGGAGCGAGGCCTCGTAGCGCACCAGCAACTGGCGCATGTCACCCACCGTGCCCTTGAGCGCCTCGGTGGCCTGGGCCAGGGAGGCCACCGAGGCGGAAGTGCGCTCGACTTCGCCCGAGATGCCTTCCATGCTGTCGGCCACTTCCTGCGACGCCGCCGACTGCTGCTGCAGCATGCCGGAAATGTCGCGCGCCCGCTCCACCACCAGCGACGACGAGCGGCGCACGCGTTCGAAGAAACCGGCGCTCTCGCGGATCTGCTCGCCGCTGTACTGCACCGATGCCACGGCCTCCTGCATGGAGGTCGAGGTTTCGGTGGCGAAACGGGTGATGGCCTGCAGCGCGTGGCCGATGTCGCCCGTGCTGCCGGCGGTGCGGTCGGACAGGGTGCGCACTTCCTCGGCCACGACGCCGAAGCCCCGGCCGTTCTCGCCCGCGCGGGCGGCTTCGATGGCCGCGTTCAGCGACAGCAGGCGGGTCTGGTTGGCGATCTCGCTGATGGCCTGCGTCACGCCGGAGATGGTCGAGACCAGGTCGTGCAGCGAGCCTATCTGTTCGTTGGTGCGGCCCACGGCCTCGGCCACCGAATCCGTGCCGCGCACCGAGTCGCCGATCTTGGCCTCGGCCGTGTCGACTTCGCTCAAGGCCGATTCCGACAGGGACAAGGCCGTGCCGGTGTGCTGCGAGGCCTCGCGGATGGCCACGCTCATCTGCTCGACCGCGGCGGCGATGCGGGTCAGGCGGTCGCGCTGCTCGTCGATGACCTGGCGGATCGCGGCGATCTCGCCGTTGACGCGGTCGGCGTTGCCGTCCACGGCCTGCGCGACCTGCAGCACGTCGCACAGCGTGGAGCGCAGGTGGATGCGGGTCGATTCGATGCGCATGGGCAGGCCGCCCAGGTCGAACTGGTGGCGGCCCTCCACGGCGACCGACAGCATGCCCTCACCCATCGCGGCCAGCGTGCGGTCGACGCGGCGCAGCGGCGCCCAGACCCGGTACCGCCATGCCGCCGCGGCTGCGCCCACGACCGCGGCCTGGCCCAGCATCCAGCCCCAGTGCGGCAGCAGCCAGGCTCCCAGCGCCATGCCCAGCGACAGCACCGCCACGCCCGCGCCCCAGGGGGTGGGGGCATGCCACCAGCGCGGACGCGGGGTGGCGGGAAACTTCGCCTTGCCCGCCGACACGTCGGCATGCAGGGCCTGGGCGGCAGCCACCTCGGCGCGGTCGGGCGCGTTGCGCACCGACATGTAGCCGACGTGCCTGCCGTTCTCGTACAGCGGCGTGACATAGGCCTCGACCCAGTAGAAGCCGCCGTCTTTGCAGCGGTTCTTGACCAGCGCCCGCCACGGCTGGCCGCGCTTGATCGTCTGCCAGAGATCGGCGAAGGCCTCGGGCGGCATGTCGGGATGCCGGACGATGTTGTGGGGCTGGCCGATGAGCTCTTCGCGCGAGAAGCCGCTGACTTCGATGAACGCGGGGTTCGCATAGGTGATGCGCCCCTTCAGGTCGGTGGTGGTCACCACGGGGCGGCTTTTCTCGACGAAGCGCTCGAGCGACGTGACGGGCAGATTCTTGCGCATGACTCTTGGTGTGGACAACGACTCATGACGGTTGACGGCAGCAAGGCGGCCGGACTTTAGGACAATTTGCCCGCGGGCCCCTCGTCGGTCCCACTACAATCGCGGGTGCATCCCCTCGATAGCCT
>NZ_JAOCLR010000047.1:0-32131 GCF_029845405.1 Pigmentiphaga sp. GD03639 | reverse complement strand
GGAGAAAGATTCTTTTCAATCATGGTGGTGGGAGTCCTGTAGCGCCTAACGCTTCATCAGGCGGGAAAGAATGTTGTCGAGAACGTGGTCGAGATGCTCGGCCATGGCCTCTCGTGCGCGAGCCTTGTCGCCGGTGGCCACGGCGTCCAGCAGACGGAGATGCTCGGCCACGGTTTGGCGGAAATCGCCGGGAACCGGCGGCGTGGCGAACAGCATGGACCGGCGGCGCAACTGCTCGATCAGTTCGGCCATGGAACGGCTACCGCAGGCATCGCAAATGGCGCGGTGCAGTTCGAGATCGAGCGCGACGCGCTGCCGGTTGTCCCGGACTTCTCCGGCCAGCAACAGCTCCAGGGCCTTGCGCAGGTCGGCGACCGTGTGGGGTTCGATCCGGCCCGCGGCGTCGCCGGCCGCCTCGACCTCCAGCAGGCGCCGGATCTTGAGCAGCTCGAGAAACTCCTCCAGCGTGATGCGGCGCACTTCCAGCACGCCGTTGTTGCGCTGGATGAAACCTTCGCCTTCGAGCCGCCGCAGAGTCTCGCGCAAAGGGGTACGGGAAACCCCCAGCCGTATCGACAACTGCCGCTCGGAGATCGGCACTCCCAACGGGATCTCATGAGTCAGCAGCATCTCGTGCAACTGCGCATGGAGCCGGTCGACCAGGCCTTTGCCGCCCTCCAGCAGCGGCTCGGTGCCGTCGGCGCCGTCTTCCTCCACGGGACGCACGCCGGCGCCGGAAGAAATGATTGCCATGAAGCGATGCTCCGCTTTATTGCACTGCCGACTTGCCGCCCGGCGCGAACTGCGGGTCGTACACCAGCGACACCGGCGGCGCGGCCGGCAACTCGAAGCTCTCGGTGATGGTGGCGATGTTTTTCTTCATCCGGTCGGCATCGACATAGCCGATCCCGTACTTCTGGACATTCGGCGTCTTGACCTTGTGGTCGATCAGGAACTGCAGGCGCTCGGTTTCGAGCACGGGGTCGATCAGCCGGTTGCGAGCGGCCACCGCCTTCGTCGCCGCCGCCGGGTCGGCTATGGCATCCCGCCATCCTTTCAGCGCGGCGGCGATGAACTTGCGGACCGCCTCGGGCTTGTCACGCAGCAATGCCTGGCTGGCGATGATGGAGTTGCTGTAGACATCCAGGCCGAAATCCGCATATTCCAGAATGTCAACGTTCTCGCGCTTGGCGCCGCGTCCTTTCAGGTTGAACCAGGACGTGTAGTCATTGCCGATCACCGCGTCGACCTGTCCGGTCAACAGCATGGAATCGCGCAACTGCGGCGAGATCTGCTTGTAGGTGATCTTGGACGGATCGACGCCGGCGATGCGCATCAGCGCCGGGAACAGGCGCGCCGGCCCGTCGGCGTTGCCACCGCCCACGGTCTTGCCCGCCAGATCGGCCGGCTTCTTGATGCCTGCGCTGGACAGGCTGATGATCGCCTGCGGCGCGCGCTCGTACATCACGAAAACGACCTTGGGCGTTACCGCGGGCTGGCGGCTGGCGAATTCGACAAGCGTGGAGAAATCGGCCGAGGCCATCTGATAAGTCCCCGACGCCACGCGGGTTACCGCATCGCCCGATCCCGAAGAAGGATCGATGGTGACATCGAGGCCTTGCTCTTTGAAGTAGCCGCGCTCGAGCGCCAGCAGATACGGTCCGGCACTCCCATCGAGCGTGAAGTTGAAGGCGAACTTGATGCGGGTCGGCTCGGCCGCTTGTGCGGAACCCACCACGAACAAAGCGCCCACGGCGAGCAGCTTCAAACCTGAAAACAGTTTCATCGGGATCCTTTCCGGCTGTGGATGACAGGAAAGGCGGCATGCGAACGTGGTGCATACATGTGGCATACCACCTTGATGCCACGGTTATGCAAGTCACATGCCAGCATGGGAACCGGCGTGCGGGAATGACCTGCATCTCCAGTAAAACCGGGGCTTTCAGGGCGAAAGCAAGGACACGACGAAGCAACGCATGCGACCGCCGCAGGAATCAGACGCCGCACCACCAAGGGGCTGGCGCCGGCCTATGTTGGTGCCGGGCGGGGCACGAGCCGACTCGGTCGAATGCGGGTTAACCCTGAATAGTGAGTCCGTTTCAACTGGTCTACTATCCGTACCAGCAGACCAGCACCCGATCCCACCCGCAAGGACCACCCCGCTCATGAGCTTCCGTCTTCCCCGCATTCCGCGCCGCCGGTCGCTGGCCGCGCTGGCCGCCGGCCTGCTGCTGGCCACGGCCGGCACCGCCGCCGCCCAGGACTATCCGCGCCAGCCCATCAAGGTGCTGGTGCCGTCGGTGCCCGGCAGCGCGCCCGACGCCTTCGCCCGTATCCTGGCGGAACCCCTGTCCAGCGGGCTGGGGCAGAAGGTCGTGGTCGAGAACAAGCCCGGGGCGGGCGGGCTGATCGCGATGGAAACGCTGGCCAAGGCGGAGCCGAACGGCTACACGCTGGCGATCGCGCACGACGGCAACATGGCGATCAACACCATCGTCTACAAGCAATTGCCCTACCGGCCCTTGCAGGATTTCACGCCGGTCTCGCTGCTGGGTTTCAACGAGTTCGTGCTGGCGGCCAACCCCGCCCTGAAGATCAAGACCTTCGCCGAATTCGTGGCCTACGCGCGCGGCAAGCAGGGCAAGGCCACGTACGGGTCGGCGGGCGTGGGTTCGCCCAACCACCTGTTCATGGAACAGCTGATGCAGGCCGCCGGTATCCCGCTTTCGCACGTGCCCTACAAGGGCGGGCCGGCCGCGATGCAGGATCTGCTGGGCGGCCAGATCGACGTGATGCTGGTCGGGCTTTCGCCCGCGCTGCCGCACATCCAGGGCGGCAAGCTGGTGGCCGTGGCGGTGCCGCAGTCCACGCGCTCGAAGATGCTGCCCGGCACGCCCACGGTGGCCGAATCCATCCCGGGTTTCGCGACGCGCACGTGGTTCGGGCTGTACGGTCCGGCGGGCCTGCCGGCGGCGGTGGTCGAGCGCCTGAACCGGGAGCTGCGCCGCGTGCTGGCCGATCCTTCGGTGAAGGACCGCATCGCCGCGCAGGGCATGGTGGCCGAGGCCGGTTCGCCCGCCACGCTGGCGGCCATGACGGAAGAAGACATCCGCCGCTACCGCCAACTGGCCGACGCGATCAAATTAGAAGCGAATTGAACCCACCCCTACGCGCTTCGCGCGCCCCTCAAGGGGCGGCACTGGCGGACCGGCAAAGCCGGATCCGCTGTGCCCTGGATCGGACCGCGCACTTCCGCGCGGCGTCATAGAGCATCGAAATGTCTACCCTGCGGCCTAATTTTCTGATCTTCGTGACCGACCAGCAGCGCGCGGACCACCTCGGCTGCTATGGCAACACACAGGTGCGCACCCCGCACATCGACGGCATCGCCGCGCGTGGCACGGTGTTCGAGCGGTGCTACGTGGCCTCGCCGGCGTGCATGCCCAACCGCGCCGCCATCATGACCGGGCGCATGCCTGGCGCGGCCGGGGCGCGCATGAATGGCGTGCCGCTGCCGCTGGACAGCCGCACCTTCGCCGACGCGCTGCGCGAGGCGGGCTGGCGCACGGCGCTGATCGGCAAGAGCCATTTGCAGAACATGACGGACGTCGAGCCGTCCTGGCGCAAGGGCGAGGCCGCCGACCGGCCGCAGGCACGGCGCGAGGACCGCGATTGCGCCGCCTACGAGCAGGAGTCGGTGGTGCGCTGGCGGGACCCGGACCATGCGGTGCGGCTGCCCTACTATGGTTTCGATCACGCCGAACTGTGCCTGGAGCACGGCGACGAAGTCGGCGGCGCCTACGACCGCTGGTTGCATGCCCGCTGCCCCGAGGCCGACACGCTGCGCGGCCCGGACCACGCCCTGCCCGGCGGCAAGACGGCGGCGCCGCAGGCCTGGCGCACCGCGCTGCCCGAGGACCTGTATCCCAGCGCCTTCGTCCGGGACCGCGCCATCGACTGGCTGGAAGACCATGCGGCACGGGGCGGCCAGCCCTTCCTGCTGGCCTGTTCCTTTCCCGACCCGCACCACCCCTTCACCCCGCCCGGCCGCTACTGGGACATGTACCGGCCCAAGGACATCGAACTACCCGCGACCTGCGGGCCGGCCACGCCGGCCGACACGCCGCTCAAGCGCGCGCTGCACGAGGAACTGGCTGCCGGGCGCCGTTCCACGGCCGGCAGCCGGGTCATCGCCGTGACGCAGGACGAGGCCCGCGCGGCCATCGCGCTGAACTACGGCGCCATCACCTGCATCGACGACATGGTCGGCGCCATCCTGGCCAGGCTGCAAGCCCTGGACCTGGCGCGCGACACCGTGGTGCTGTTCCTGAGCGACCACGGCGATTTCATGGGCGACCACGGCCTGCTGTTCAAGGGGCCGCTGCACTACCGCAGCGTGATCCGCATGCCGCTGATCTGGGCCGACCCCCAGGCCGGCGCGGGCGGCCGGCGCGCCGATCTCGCCAGCGCGATCGACATCGGCCCGACCATCCTGGCGCGCGCGGGCCTGGCCGCGCCGCATGGCACGCAGGGACGCGACCTCGCCCCCGCCGCCGCGCCGGCCGCGGCGCGCGCCTCGGTCCTGGTCGAGGAAGAAGGCCACCGCCCCATGCCCGGCAGCGGCCTGCCCAAGGTTCGCACGCTGGTCACGCCGGGCTGGCGGCTGTCGGTCCACGCCTTCGAGGAATGGGGGGAACTCTACGATCTGCGCGAAGACCCCGACGAACGCGTCAACCGCTGGGACGATCCGGCCTGCGCCGCCGTGCGGGCGGAACTGACGCTGGAACTGGTGCGCGCCATGGCGCGCCACGCGGACGAATGCCCGCTGCCCACGCGGATGGCCTGAGGAGACAGGTATGCTTACCGAACCAGTGGCCAAAGTGACAGGGATCACCCGTATGCAGCTTATTTCCCGTATCCCCGGCGATACCCCCAACATCACGCGCCGGACCATCCGCGACCAGATCAGCGACAAGCTGGCCTACATGATCCATTCGGGCCTGCTGCGGCCGGGCGACGAACTGCCTTCCGAACGCGAGCTGGCGACCACGCTGGGGGTGTCCCGCGAGACGGTCCGGGCCGCCATCGGCATGTTGCAGGCATGGCGCATGCTGGAAGTCAGCCAGGGCGCCCGTACGCGCGTGCTGGGTCCGGGCACGGTGGCGGTGCAGGACTCGGTCAGCACGCTGCGCGACCTGGGCGACCGCTCGCTGGAGGAAGTGGCCGAGGCACGCGCCGCGGTGGAGGTGCAGGTGATCCGCCTGGCGACCCGCCGCATCACCCCTGCCCAGTTGAGCCGGCTGGACCGCCTGGTGGCGGACCAGGAAACCATGATGGACGATCCCGTCCGCTTCCAGATCTCGGACCAGGAGTTCCACGAGGTGCTGTACCGCGCCTGCGGCAACGGCCTGCTGGCCGACGTCGTGTTCGACTTCTACGGCTACGCGCTGGAGCACCGGCGCCGCGCCTTGCAGCGGTCGGGCGCCATCGCGCACAGCGTGACCGACCACCGCGCCATCGTCGCCGCGCTCAAGAGCGGCGACCCGGAAACGGCAGTGGCCGCCATGCAGCGGCACCTGGACCAGGTCCATCGCACCACGCTACAGGAAATCGATCACTCATGAGCACTCCCGTTTCCCTGGACCCGCGCGCCGCGGGCCTGTTCGGGCCCGACAGCCGGCTCGAACGCCTGTACACCGGCGCCACCTGGAGCGAAGGCCCGGTGTGGCTGGCGGCGCAGCGCATGATGCTATGGAGCGACATCCCCAACAACCGCATCCTGGCCTGGGACGAGCGCGAGGGCGGACGGGTCTGGCGCGACGAGGTCGACTTCACCAATGGCCACACCGCCTCGGCCGACGGCTCGCTGCTGCACTGCTCGCACGGCATGCGCGCCATCCTGCGCACGCGCTTCGACAGCGCCGGCCGCCCCGGCGCGCCCGAGGTGCTGGTCGATCGCTATCAGGGCCGCCGGTTGAATTCGCCCAACGACCTGGTCGAGAAGCGCGACGGCAGCATCTGGTTCACCGACCCTCCCTACGGCATCCTGTCCGACCGCGAAGGCCACCAGGCGCCGTCCGAGCTGCGCGCCAACTACGTGTTCCGCTACGACCCGGCCACCGGCGCGCTGGACGTCGCCAGCGACCTTGCCGAGGAACCCAACGGCCTGGCGTTCTCGCCCGACGAAAGCGTGCTGTACGTGACCGACACGTCGGCCGCGCTGCGCACGGACGGCAGCGGCAATCACCACATCCTGGCCTTCGACGTGATCGGCGGCCGCACGCTGGCCCGCCCCCGCGTGTTCGCGGTGGTCGAGCCCGGACTGGCCGACGGCATACGGGTGGACGAACGCGGCCGGGTCTACAGCAGCAGCGAGGACAGCGTCCAGGTCTATCACCCCGACGGCACGCGCCTGGCCCGCATCCCCGTCCCCGAGAAGGTCGGCAACCTGACCTTCGGCGGCGCCGCGCGCGACGAACTCTACATCTGCGCGTCGACCTCGCTGTATCGCATCCGCCTGAACACGCACGGCCATTCCTGAGAGCCCGCCATGAGCCAAGACACCCTTTTGCTGGTAGAAAAATGTTCGCACTGCATCAGCTGGTACGACCCCGAGTCGGGCGAGCGGCTGCGCAGCCTGCCCCTGCCCGACTTCCCGCATGAATTCGCGATCGACTCGGCCCAGCGCTACGTCTACGTGGGGCACTATGGCGTCGAGACCTCCGGCCACGTCGGCCCGGGGGGATCCGCGATCCTGCAGATCGATATTCGTTCGGCCCAACTGGTAAGGTCTATAGACCTGTTCCCGTTCAACCGCATCCACGGCATGCAGATGGACCAGCACGACCGGCTCTACGCGCTGAGCGAGGAAAAGGCCATGCTGCTGGTGCTGGACCAGCCCGACACCGACACCGCGCCCAAGCGCGCCATGCCCTCGGGCGGCGTGAAAAGCCATCTGTTCGTGCTGACGCGCGACGGCCAGACCGCCTTCAGCATGAACCTGCTCAGCCACACGGTGACCAAGCTGCGCCCCTGGGAACCGCTGTCCCAGCCCGTGGCCTGCCATCCCGGCCTCAAGCCCGAAGGCTGCTGCCTGAGCGAGGACGAACGCACGCTGTTCGTCAGCAACCGCTGGAGCAACACGCTGTCGGCCATCGACACCCAGACCATGGAAGTGCGCCTGACGGTGCCCTCGCGCGAGGATGCGACCCGCATCTACCGCGCCGGCAACCGCCTGCTGGTGACGAACTACGGCGACCGCAGCGTCTCGGTGGTCGACCCCGTCACCCTGCAGGAAACGGGCTACGTGAAGATGGACGCGCGCGCCATCGCGCTGTCGCTCCATCCCACGCGGCCATTGGCCTACATCTCGCAGGACGACGACCGCGTCGGCGTGCTGGACCTGCAATCGCTGCGCTTCACCCGCTTCATCGCCACGCAGCGCGAACCCGACGTCTCCCGGATCGTCCGGATCTGAGCCCCTTCCCCTTCTTGATGGCTGACATTCCATGACTACCCCTCTTCGTCCCGTCGTCGCGCTTACCCTGGGCGATCCCGCGGGCATCGGTCCCGAACTCGTCGCCCGGCTGCTGTCGCGGCCGGACGTCCCGCGCCGGGCCAACATCGTGCTGGTCGGCGATCCCTGGCTGTGGGAACAAGGCCAGCGTGTGGCCGGCGTACGGGTCGGGACCCGGCCGGTCGAGGACTTCGCCGAAGTCCGCGCGCGTCCGGATGCCGACGTGCCCGCCTTCCTGCCCATGAACACCGTCGACCCGGTGGACGTGATCGTGGGCAAGGCGCGGGCGGCGGGCGGCAAGTCGGTGCTGCAAGTGCTGGACCGCTGCATGACCGCGGCCATGGACGGCCAGATCGACGCCATCTGCTTCGCGCCGCTGAACAAGCACGCGATGAAGCTGGGCGGCCTGCGCCACGAGGACGAGCTGCATCACTTCGCCGAGTACCTGGGCGTGACCACCTATTTCTGCGAGTTCAACACCATGGGTTCACTGTGGACCTCGCGCATCTCGTCGCACATTCCCATCAAGGACGTGCCGCGCTACATCGACAAGGACCGCATCAAGGACGCCACGCGCCTGATCCACCGCTCGCTGCTGGCCAACGGCGTCCAGGCCCCGCGCGTGGCGGTGGCCGCGCTCAATCCGCACGGCGGGGACGGCGGCACCTGCGGCCGCGAAGAGGTCGAGATCATCGAACCGGCCGTGCGCGAACTGGTGGCCGAGGGCCTGCCCATCGAAGGCCCGTACCCGGCCGACACCATCTTCCTGAAGGCCCGCGACGGGCTGGTCGATGCCGTCGTCACCATGTACCACGACCAGGGCCAGATCGCCATCAAGCTCCTGGGATTCTCCAAGGGCGTGACCGTGCAGGGCGGACTGCCCATTCCCATCACCACGCCCGCCCACGGCACCGCCTACGACATCGCCGGCCAGGGCCGCGCCGACGACAACGCCATCGCCAACGCCTACGCCATCGCCTGCCGCATGGGCCTGGCCCAGCGCCAGGCCGCCATCCGATAACTTTCCTTTCGCGAACCATCATGAAAATCCAATCCGTCCGCGCCCGCGTCTTCGAATGGAAGGGCAAGACCGTTCCGCCCCAGGCCAATTTCTGCTCCAACGCCATGGACGCCCTATACGACCGCGGCGACTCCATGAAGACCTTCCGCTTCCACGGCTGGACCGTGGTCGAGATCGAGACCGACGACGGCATCGTCGGCCTGGGCAACGTCGCGCTGGCGCCCCACATCGCCAAGGCCATCATCGACCAGTACCTGGCCCCGCTGGTGATCGGCCAGGACCCCTGGGACTACGAATACCTGTGGCAGCGCATGTACCGCTCCACGCTGGCCTGGGGCCGCAAGGGCGTGGCCATGGCGGCCATCTCGGCGGTGGACCTTGCCATCTGGGACATCCTGGGCAAGTCGGTGAACAAGCCCGTGTTCAAGCTGCTGGGCGGCCGCACCAAGGAACGCATCCCCTGCTACTACTCCAAGCTGTACCGGGGCGACCTGAAGGCCATGCAGGAAGAAGCGCAGACCTTCCTGGACCAGGGCTTCACCGCGTTCAAGATGCGCTTCGGCTACGGCCCCAACCACGGCACGCGCGGCGTGGCCGAGAACCTGAAATCGGTGCAGGCCGTGCGCGAGGTCATCGGCTACGAGTCCGACCTGATGCTGGAGTGCTACATGGGCTGGGACCTGGACTACGCGCGCCGCATGCTGCCCAAGCTGGAGAAGTTCGAACCGCGCTGGCTGGAGGAGCCCGTCATCGCCGACGACGTGGACGGCTATGCCGAACTGTCGCGGCTGAGCGCCATTCCCATCTCGGGCGGCGAGCATGAATTCACGCTGCACGGTTTCCGCCAGTTGCTGGACAAGAAGGCGGTGTCGGTCGTGCAGTACGACACCAACCGCGTCGGCGGCATCACCGCGGCCCACAAGATCAACGCGCTGTGCGAGGCGCATTCGATTCCCGTGATCCCGCACGCCGGCCAGATGCACAACTACCACCTGACCATGAGCACGCTGGCCTCGCCCATGAGCGAGTACTTCCCGCAGTTCGACGTGGAAGTGGGCAACGAACTCTTCTACTACATCTTCAAGGGCGAACCCGTCGCCAAGGACGGCTTCCTGCAGCTGGACGACACGGTGCCGGGCCTGGGCCTGACCCTGAACACCGAGTATCTCGATCAATTCCAGATCAGCGAGTGAACATCATGCGCGTCATCCAATTCATCGAGGACGGCCAGCTTTGCGTGGGCGTCGTGGCCGGCGACGACGAGATCGAAGTCAGCTCCGCCCGCGAGGGCGTCTACGGCCTGGCCTTGCAGGCGGCCCGCGAAGGCGTGGCGCTGGAAGCGCTGATCCGGCGCCTGGCCTCGGGCCGCCGGGTCCGCTACCAGTCGCTGGTGGACGAACGGCGCCTGCTGCCGCCGGTCACCCATCCCGATGCCGCCCGCATGCTGATCTCCGGCACCGGCCTGACCCACCTGGGCAGTGCCGCATCGCGCGACGCCATGCATGCCAAGCTGCGGGAAGACGCCAACCTGACCGACTCCATGAAGATGTTCAAGCTTGGCGTCGAGGGCGGCAAGCCGGCGGCAGGCCAGGTGGGCGCGCAGCCGGAGTGGTTCTACAAGGGCGACGGCAGCCTGCTGGTGGCGCCGGAATGCGATTTCCCCGTGCCCGGCTTCGCGCTGGACGCCGGCGAGGAACCCGAGCTGGTGGGCGTATACGTGATCGACGACCAGGGCGCGCCGCGCCGCGTCGGCTTCGCCGTGGGCAACGAATTCTCGGACCACTTGACCGAGCGCTTCAACTACCTGTGGCTGGCGCATTCCAAGCTGCGGCCCTGCGCCTTCGGGCCCGAACTGCTGCTGGGCGAGTTGCCCGCCGACCTGCGGGGCACCAGCCGCATCGTGCGCGGCGACGAGGTCTTGTGGGAGAAGCCCTTCGTCACCGGCGAGGCCAACATGAGCCACACCCTGGCCAACCTGGAACACCACCATTTCAAGTATTCGCAGTTCCGCCGCCCCGGCGACGTGCACGTGCACTACTTCGGCACGGCCACGCTGAGCTTCTCCGACCAGGTCCGCACCGTGAACGGCGACCGCTTCGAGATCTCGCTGGACGGCTTCGGCCGCCCCCTGCGCAACGCCGTCCGCTTCGAGCCCGCCCAGGCCGTGGTCGGCGTCACCTCCCTGTAGAACCGACATGAACACACCGGAATACCATCTGTACATAGCCGGCGAATGGGTGCCGGGCGTTTCCGCCCGCCCCAACGTCAACCCCTCGGACACCAGCGACGTGATCGGCCTGTACGCACAGGCCGACGCCGAGCTGGCGCACCGCGCCATCGCCGCGGCGGCGCGGGCCCGGCCGGTCTGGGGCGCGTCCACGCCCCAGCAGCGCTTCGACGTGCTGGACGCGGTCGGCAACGAGTTGCTGGCGCGCAAGGAGGAAATCGGCCGCATGCTGTCGCGCGAGGAAGGCAAGACCCTGCCCGAGGGCATGGGCGAGGTCGCGCGCGCCGCGATGATCTTCAAGTTCTTCGCCGGCGAGGCCCTGCGCACGCCCGGCGACTTGCTGCCGTCGGTCCGCCCCAATGTCGGCGTGGAAGTGTTCCGCCAGCCGGTGGGCACGGTCGGTCTGATCACGCCGTGGAACTTCCCCATTGCCATCCCGGCGTGGAAGATCGCGCCGGCGCTGGCCTACGGCAACACCGTGGTTTTCAAGCCCGCCGAGCTGGTGCCGGGTTCGGCCTGGCTGCTGGCCGAGATCCTGTCGCGCACCGCGCTGCCCAAGGGCGCGTTCAACCTCGTCATGGGCGCCGGCTCGGCGGTCGGCCAGGCCTTCGTCGATTCCCCCGAGGTCCAGGCCATCAGTTTCACCGGTTCGGTGGCCACCGGCCGCCGCATCATCGCCGGCGCCACCGCGCGCGGCGCCAAGGTGCAATGCGAGATGGGCGGCAAGAACCCGCTGGTGGTGCTGGACGACGCCAACCTGGAGCAGGCCGTGGAAACCGCGGTGCAGGGCTCGTATTTTTCCACCGGCCAGCGGTGCACGGCATCGAGCAAGCTGATCGTGGCCGCCGGCATCCATGACCGCTTCGTACAGGCGATGCGGGAGCGCATGGCCAGGCTGAACGTCGGCCACGCGCTGCGTGCCGGCGTAGACATCGGGCCGGTGGTGGACGAGCGCCAGCTCGCGCAGAACCTGTCCTACCTCGACATCGCCCGGCGCGAGGGCGCGCAGGCCATCATCGGCGGCGAGACGCTGGAGCGCGACACCGTCGGCTATTTCCAGGCGCCCGCGCTGGTAACAGGCACCGAGCCCGGCATGCGCATCAACCGCGAGGAAGTCTTCGGCCCCGTCGCCAGCGTGCTGCGCGCCCGCGACTACGACGAGGCCCTGCACCTGGCCAACGACACCGAGTTCGGCCTGGCCTCGGGCATCTGCACGACCTCGCTCAAGCACGCCACGCATTTCCGGCAGCACGCCCAGGCGGGCATGGTGATGGTGAACCTGCCCACCGCCGGCGTCGACTATCACGTGCCCTTCGGCGGCACCAAGGCTTCGTCCTACGGCCCGCGCGAGCAAGGCCGCCACGCGGCCGAGTTCTACACCACGGTCAAGACCGCCTACATCGCAAGCTGAAAAACCATCCAGGAGACGAACATGCACTTTCCCACCCGCCGCGGGCTGGCCCTGGCCGCCGCCTGCACGCTGCTTGCCCCGCCCGCCGCGCAGGCCCAGGGCAACTTTCCCAGCCAGCCGGTCAGGATCATCGTCGGCTCGGAAGCCGGCAGCGCGCCGGACGTACTGGCCCGTGTGCTGGGCAAGGAACTGTCCGCGGGGCTGGGGCAGGCCGTCATCGTCGAGAACCGCGCCGGCGCCACCGGCACCATAGGCGCCAACGCGGTGGCCTCGGCCGCGCCCGACGGCTACACCCTGCTGATGGGCACGGTGTCCAACATCGCGCTGGCCCCGTCCTTCTACCCCATCAAGTACAAGCCCACCGAGAGCTTCACTCCCATCAGCATGGTCGCCTCGGTACCGCTGGTGCTGGTGGCATCCCCGGCCACCGGCATCGCCAGCGTCGAGCAACTGCGCGCCAAGCTGAAACAGGCGGCCAAGGGCTCGTACAGCTATTCCTCGCCCGGCGTAGGCGGTCCCCAGCACCTGGCCGGCGTGCTGCTGGGCAAGCAGATGGGCACGGAACTACTGCACGTTCCGTACAAGAGCGGCGGCGCGGCGCTGACCGCGGTGGCGGGCGGCGAGACCCAGATCGGCTTCGCCGGCATCGCCGCTGCAATCGGCCTGGTGCAAGCCAAGCGCGTGACGCCCCTGTTCGTGACCGCCGACAAGCGCTTCCCGCAGTTCCCCGACGTGCCGTCCGCGCCGGAGGCCGGACTGCCCGAGCTGGACGTGGACAACTGGCACGCGCTGTTCGCGCCGGCCGGCCTGCCCGCTCCCGTGCGCGCCACGCTGGAAGCGGCGGTGAACAAGGCCCTACAGTCTCCCGAAGTGAAGAAGCAGTTCGAAGCGCTGGGCGCCGCGCCCACGGGCAGCACCGGCAAGGAACTGGCCGAAAAAGTCACCGCGGAAACCGCGCGCTGGACGAAAATCGTCGACGACAACGGCATCAAGGCACAGTAGATGAAACCCTCCAACCTGCTGATCATCATGGACGACGAGCACAACAAGAAAGTGCTCGGCTACAACGGCCATCCCATGGTACGCACCCCCAACCTGGACCGGCTGGCGGCGCGCAGCACCTCGTTCGAGGCCGCCTATTCCAGCTCGCCCATCTGCGTGCCGGCACGGGCGGCCTTCGCCACCGGCCGCCACGTGCACGAGACGGGCTACTGGGACAACGCCATCGCCTACGACGGACGCGTCCCCAGCTGGGCCCACGCGCTGCGCGACGCCGGGCGGCTGGCGGTGTCCATCGGCAAGCTGCACTACACCGGCGACGACATCGACGGCGGCTTCACCGAGCAGATCATCCCCATGCACATCGAGGCCGGGGTCGGCGACCTGTACGGCCTGATACGCGACCCGCTGCCCATCCGCCACCAGTCGGCCGACCTGGCCAAGAGCATCGGCCCCGGCGAAAGCAGCTACACCCGCTACGACCGCGACATCACCGACAAGACGGTCGAGTGGCTGCATGCCCGCGGCCGCCAGCGCCAGGACCAGCCGTGGGCGCTGTTCACCTCCTACATCGCCCCCCATTCGCCGCTGATCGCTCCACCCGAGTTCTACGCGATGTACGACCCCAAGGCCATCCCCCTGCCCAAGCGGGCATCGGGCCCGCTACATCCGTGGATACAGGCCTGGAACGACTGCTACCGTTTCGACTCGCACTTCGAAAGCGACGAGCAGCGGCGCATCGCCATCGCCTCGTACTTCGGACTGTGCTCGTTCCTGGACCACAACGTCGGACGCGTCCTGCATGCGCTGGAGACCAGCGGGCTGGCGCAGGACACCCGCGTCATCTTCCTGTCCGACCACGGCGACAACCTGGGCTCGCGCTCGCTGTGGGGCAAGTCGACCATGTACGAGGAATCCGCCGGCATCCCCATGCTGGCCAGCGGCCCCGGCTTCGCGGCCGGCCGCAAGGTGCGCACGCCGGTCTCGCACGTGGACATGTATCCCACCGTCATGCAGGCGGCCGGCCTGGAGTGCCCCACGGGGCTGCCCGGCAAGTCGCTGCTGGAGATCGCCGCCGGGCCGGACGACGGCCAGCGCACCATCCTGAGCGAGTACCACGCGGCCGGATCGGTCAGCGCCGCCTACATGCTACGCCGCGGCCATCACAAATATATTCACTACACCGGCTACGCGCCCGAGCTGTTCGACCTGCAGCAGGACCCCGAGGAATTGCACGACCTGGCGGGCAAGCCCGAGAGCACGCCGCTGCTGGCCGGATTCGAGGCGCACCTGCGCGGCCTGCTGGATCCCGAGGCGGTGGACCGGCAGGCCAAGCGGGACCAGGCCGCGCTGATCGCCCAGCATGGCGGCGCCGAGCGCATCCTCAAGCGGGGCGGCAGCAGCTACACCCCCATCCCGGGCGAAGAGGTCAAGCTGCTCAATGAACAATGACCCGCTCGGACGCGGCCCGCTGCTGCCCGGCCCCGGCGTGCTGGCCGGCGCCGGCGCGGCGATTCTGGTGGCGCTGGCCGTGCTGGCCTGGGTAGCCGGCGCCGACGCGCTGGCATGGCTGCAACAGTCGATGGTGGACGGCCGGCCGCACCGCATCGACATGGCCCAGGCCTGGCATGCGCGCGCGATGGTGCTGGCCTGGGCGGTCATGATCCCGCTGGGCATCCTCGCGGCGCGTTTCTTCAAGGTCATGCCACGGCAGGCGTGGCCGGCGGCGCTGGACAACAAGTGTTGGTGGCACGCGCACCTCGCGCTCCAGATCGGGGGGGTGCTGGCGACCACGGGGGCGGTGGCGCTGGTCTGGCAAACGTCGGGGTCGGACACGGGGCTGGCCCGCGTGCATCGCGCCTCGGCCTGGGCGACCTGTGCGCTGGCCGCGTTGCAGGTGCTGGGCGGCATGCTGCGCGGTTCGAAGGGGAATCCGGACGAACCGGGCGACCATTACGACATGACCGGCCGGCGCGTCGTGTTCGAGGCTGCGCACAAGCTGGCGGGCTATCTGGCGCTGGCCGTGGCGGCCGTGGCGATCGTTACCGGACTGCTGTACGTCAACGCGCCGCGCTGGATGCCGGTGCTGATCGGCGCCTGGAGCCTGGCATGGGCCGGCGCGTTCGCGTGGCTGCAATGCCGCGGCTGGTGCATCGATACCTACCAGGCGATCTGGGGCGCCGACCCGCGCCACCCCGGCAATCGCCGGCCGCCCATCGGGCCGGGCATCCGGCAACTGCGCGCTTCCGGCGTGCGCTCGAGCCAGGTCGGAACACCACCCGCCGCCTAGGCCGCGCTCAACGCATCTTCCAGCCTGGCCAGGTCGGCCTCGCCGGCCTGGGCGAACTCCACCAGGAAGCCATCGGGATCGACGGCCGTCAGGCTGCGCGCCGCTGGCGCGCCCGTCAGGCATCCCAGCGACCGCAGCCGCCCGGCGGCCGCGTCCAGGTCCGTGGCGCCAGCTACGTCGAAGCTGTAGTGGTGCATGCCGGCCACGTCGCCCTGGATGATCGCCAACTGATAGGCGGTCGGGTGCCCCGAGGCGCGCAGCAGGATGCCGCGTTCAGATCGCGCCACCATCTCCAGCCCCGCCACTTCGGTATAGAACGCCTCCATGGGCGCCAGCGACGTCGTCGTCAGCACGACGTGCGACAGCCGCAGGGGTTGCATGACCGCGCCGGGCACGGGCCGGCGATCTGGCTCGGCGCTCCAGCGCCGGTCGGTCGCGGGCGCCTCGCTGCCCGGCTTCCAGGTCGATGTGATCAATTCGACGTCGCCGTGCAGAACGGCGCGCCAGTCCTTGATGGTGTCGGCGTAGAACTCGTTGGTGTTGCCGTCGGGGTCCTTCAGGTAGACGCTGTGGGCGATCTGGTGGTCGAGCGTGCGCGGCACCGCGATGCCGGCGGCGCGCGCGCGCTCGTAGGCGCGCACCAGCTCGGCTTCGGTGTCCATCTCCCAGGCGATGTGGTTCAGGTTGATCGCCCGCGCCGTGCCCTTGGCGATCTGCGTGTGGCCGTCGCGGCCCTGGCGGGCCTCGCTCGTGCGCTCCATCATGCCGACGTCGTGAGGCGTATGGCCGGTGCCCATGAAGGCGGCGCGCAGCCCGCTTTCGGTGAACTCCAGGTTCAGGCCGCAGACGTCGCGATAGAAGTCGATGGACCGCTGCAGATCGGCCACGACGAGGTTCACGTGCCCCAGGCGGCGGGGTTGGAAGATGGCTCCCTGGTTCATTGTGGTTTTCCTGTGGTGAGGGTCGAAAGTAGAAGGCCGGCCGCGCGCGACCATTCGCCGGCCGGGTCGGCGCAGGCTTCGTGCGAGGTGAAGTGGTCGCCAGGCAGCACCTGCCAGCTCACGCGGGCGCCGGGCTGCGCGGCCAGCGCGCGCGCGAACGCCTGGTTCTGTTCGCGGGTGCGCGCAAAATCGTGTTCGCCCCAGGCCAGGTGGAAGGGCACCGCGTTGCCCGCCACATGCCGCGCGGGGCTCCAGGCGTCCAGGCCGCCGCCCAGCGCTTCCCGCATCCTGCGATCGGCCTCGGCCGCGGGCCGTTGCAGGAAATCCAGGTCCAGCGGCGCGCTGGAAGGCAGGCAGGCCTTGACCACGTCGCCGGGCAGCCCGGCGGCGCGGCACAGGTCCGGACGCAAGGCCAGCACCGCCGCAAGATGGCCGCCGGCCGAATGCCCGCCTACCGCGATCCGGCCCGGGTCGCCGCCCAGCGCGGCGCAGTGCTGGTGGACCCAGCGCAGCGCGGCCACGCAGTCGTCCACGATCTCGCTCATGCCCACGGACGGGGCCAGCCGGTACGAAGCGGAGACGAACACGGCCGGCATGGCCAGCACCGGCGGCGCCAGGTAGCCCATCCATTCCTTGTAGCCGTTCATCCAGGCGCCGCCATGGAAATACAGCAGCACCGGCAGCGGACCCGGCGGCGCATCGGGTAGGTAGACGTCGACCTTCTGCCAGTAGTCGCCGCCATAGGGCTGGTCGGCCAGGACGCGATGCCGGCCCATGACTTCGGCGGTCGCCGCCAGCGCGCGGCAGGCATAGCCGGCCGCGCCGGCGTGCAGCATGGGAGGTAATGCCGGAAGATCGTCGAATGCCATGGATGCTCCGCAGACAGGCCGGGCGATGCCGGCCGCGATGGGGACAAGGTAGCTCACGCAGCTTATATATGCAACTACATTTATATTGGGAATTACTTCTACACCAAATCTACTTGGTGTTTATCCTAATCATGAAATCATTTAAATGTAATTGCATATATAAAACAAAGGGTCTAACTTAGCCGTCATGGCGAGAACCGCTCGCCCCCAGGAGTCAGCAGATGGCAAGGCGTCACGCAGAAATCTCCGGAGCCGGCTTCGCCGGCCTGACCGCGGCGGCCGCGCTGGCGCAGCGCGGCTGGTCGGTGCGCGTGCATGAGCGGGCGGGCAGCCTGCGCACCGCGGGCGCCGGCATCTTCATCTTCGAGAACGGCCTGAAGGTGCTGCGCGCCATCGGCGCCTACGACGAAGCCGTGGCGGGCGGGCACCAGGCGCCGGCGCGCGAGACCCGCGACGCCCGGGGCAGGCTGCTGGCGCGTCTGAACACCAGCCAGGACGGCAGGGTCTACACCGTGGTTCGGCAGCAGTTGCTGGAAGCGGTGGCCCAGGCGGCGCGGCGCGCCGGCGCCGAGATCGTCATGAATTCCGAGGTGGTGTCGGCCACGCCGCGCGGCGAACTGACGCTGGCCAGCGGCGAGCGCGCCACCGCCGACCTCGTCGTGGCGGCCGATGGCGTGAATTCGCGCATCCGCGATGCGCTGGGCCTGCTCAAGTCGCGCGTCACCATAGGCGACGGCGCGATCCGCGTGCTGATGCCCCGGCGCGGCGACGCCGTCGATTCCGCCGACGAGATCGTCGAGCACTGGTCCGGCAAGCGCCGGCTGCTGTACGTGCCCTGCGGCAAGCCATGGCTGTACCTGGCGTTGACGACGCTGCTGGACGACACCGCCGGCCAAGCCCTGCCGCTGGATGCGCGCACCTGGGGCGCCTCGTTCCCCCACCTGCGGCCCTTGCTCGAACGCATCGGCACGCTGGGACGCTGGGATCCGTTCGAGACCATCCACCTGCGCACGTGGTCGTCGGGCCGGGTGGCGGTGGTGGGCGACGCCGCCCATGCGCAGGCCCCCAACCTGGGCCAGGGCGGCGGCTGCGCCATGATGAACGCGCTGGGCCTGGCCGTGGCGGTGGACCAGGACCCCGACCTGGGCAGCGCGCTGCGGCGCTGGGAGGCGCGCGAACGGCCGCTGACCGAACACACGCAGCGCGTCTCGCGCCTCTACGGCGCGGTGGGCAGGTGGCCGGAACGGCTGCGGTCGTTCACGTTCAACCTGGCCGGCCGCTCGCACTGGCTGCTGGAGCAGCGCATGCGCACCGCCCACCACTCCCCCACCGGAACCTGAGACCCGGCCCCGCGCCGCCTGCCTTCCTGCCATTCACGATCAACCCGACGGGGGATACTCATGGGTGTTTCCGATCTTTCCCTGAGCGCCGAGGCCGACGGCCAGCGCGCGCCGCTCCTGACCAGCGGCACCATCATCGCGCGCATCGAACGCCTGACCGCGAGCGGCATGCAGATACGCGCCCGGCTGCTGGTGGGCATGGCCACCTTCTTCGACGGCTTCGACGCCATCGCGATCGCCACCACGCTGCCGCTGCTGATCAGGCAATGGGGCCTGAGTTCCACTCAGATCGGCCTGCTGATCGCGGCGGCGGCGGTCGGCCAACTGATCGGCACCTTCCTCTTTCCCCTGTACGCACAGCGCCACGGCCGGGTGCGCGCCATCGCCTACAGCTCGGGCATCATCGGCATCACCAGCATCGCCTGCGGCTTCGCGCCCTCGTTCGAGATCTTCCTGCTGCTGCGGGTGATACAAGGCATAGGCCTGGGCGGCGAACTGCCGGTGGCCGCCACCTACATCAACGAGATCACGCGCGCCGGCAACCGCGGCCGCTTCGTCTTGCTGTACGAGATCATCTACCCCATCGGCCTGCTGGCCTCGGCCGCCCTGGGCGCTTGGCTGGTGCCGCGCCACGGCTGGGAGATCATGTACTACCTCGGCGGCGTGCCTGTCGTCCTGATGTTCCTGCTGCCGCGCGTGATTCCCGAGTCGCCCCGCTGGCTGGCCGAGAAGGGCCGGCTGGCCGATGCCGATACCGCGCTGGCGCGCTTCGAGTCCAGCGCGCGCGTGGCGTTGGCCGAGCCGCAGGACGCGCACCGCTACGACGCCATGCTCGCGTCGCATCCCCGCCGCACGGTGCGCGACCTGTTCAGCCGGGCCTACCTGAGCCGCAACGTCGTCGTGGCGCTGCTATGGTCCTCGTGCGGCTTCATCCAGTATGGCCTGTCGACCTGGCTGCCCACCATCTACCAGACGGTGTACAAGGTGCCGCTGCAACAGGCGTTGAACCTGTCGCTGGGCGCATCCGCGCTGGGCGTGGCGGGCTCTTTGGTGGCGGCGCTGACCGTGGACAGGTTCGGCCGCAAGCCCGTCATCGTCGCCGCCTTCCTGCTGTGCGCCATCACGCTGGGCCTGGCCGGCGCGCTGTCCGGGCAGAGCATCTATGTCGTGGCGACGCTGTGCTCGCTGGCCTGGGGCTTCCTGGCCTGCGGCTTCATCATTTCCTACGTCTACACGCCCGAGATGTATCCCACCAGCATCCGCGCGCTGGGATGCGGACTGGGCGGGACCTGGGTGAAGCTCTCGGCCATGATCGCGCCCATGATCGTGGCCGCGCTGATGGCCAAGGGCAGCATGGACCTGGCGTTCTACGTGCTGGGCGCGGTGCCGCTGCTGACGGCGCTGGCGGTGGCCTGGCTGGGTATCGAGACGCGCGGCAAGGTGCTCGAGCAGTTGCACGCCTGACGGCGGTCAGGCCTGCTCGCCGTCGTCCTGCTCCAGCTTCTGCACCTGCTCGAACAACCGGCCCAGCAAGCCATGCAGCTGCCGCTGCTCGGCCGGGTCCAGCACCGAGGTCGTGGCTTCGACGATCTTGCGCGCCTGCGGATCGAGCGCGTCATACACCGCCACGCCCACCGCCGTCAGCTTGACCTCGACCACCCGGCCGCTGGCGGCGCTGCGGCTGCGCGAGGCGAAGCCGCGCTGCTGGAGCTGGTCGACGATGCGGCTGACCACCGATTGCTCGATGACGGTGCCCTTGCAGATCTCGCTGATCGAGGCCACGTCCACCCAGCGCAGGAACTGCATCACGCGGAATTGCTGGATGGTCAGGTCGGTGGGCCGCAGGGCCTTCATCAGGCGCGCGTTCAGCCCGTTCATGAGCCGGCTCAGGGCGTGCGGCAGGTAGCCTTCGGCCTGGGCCGGCATGGCGAGCGGCGAACGGGACGAAGGGGAGGACTGGTTCATGGTGGCTCGGGCCCGGAAGCGGCTGATTATATAAGCGCCCCCCGCGCCACGGAACCCTGGGGTCAGGTGCCGCGCCCGATCATCTCCAGCGTCGCGCGCGTAAGCGGGCTGTCCGCCTTCGCCAGCTCGCACAACAGGTTGAAGTGGTTGCAGTGGGCCGCCTCCACCCGCGTGACCTCCACCCCCGCTTCGCGGCACGCGTCCTCGTAGGCGGCGGTCTGGTGCTTGAAGCCGTCGGTCTCCAGCCCGCCCACCGCGGTGACCACCGGCAGCCCGCGGCGCGGCAGCGAGAACATCGGGCTCAGGCGCTCGGCCTGGTCGGGATACAGCCGCAGCCATTCATTGACGTTGATGTCGCACAGCGGCCGCAGGTCGAACAGGCCGCTCAGCGCCAGCACGCCATTGATCACGTCGTCGGGCACGCGGTATTTGTCCTGCCAGCCGGTGGCGGCCAGCATGCCGGCCAGGTGCCCGCCCGCCGAGCTGCCGCCCACGTAAATGCGATCGCGGTCCAGTCCGTAGCGGTCGGCATGATGGTAGATCCAGGCCACGGCCGAACGCACCTCGCGCACCGTCTCGGCCAGCGTGCCCTCGGGCAGCAGCGTGTATTCGACCGGCACCACGGCCACGCCGGCGGCGTTGAACACGGGCGCCATGATGGGTGCGTCTTCCTTGGTCTGCGAACGCCAGTAGCCGCCATGGATGAACACGAACACGGGCGCCGGCCGGTGCGCCGCAGCCGGCAGGAAGATGTCCAGGCGTTCGGCCGCGCCCATGCCGTAGTGCAGGTCGCATACCGCGGCGCAGCGGTCGCGCGCCGCCTCGGCCAGCTCGGCGTACTCGCGCACGCAGGCGTCGAAGTCGGGCACCGAGGCGCGGGCGTTGTACTGCACGGCGCGCTGCGCCAGATCGGCGAACAGCAGGTCAGGCTTCCTGGGAGTCATGCGAGGCGATGTCCTTGAAGGGAGTGAAGCGTTCGATCAGCGCCACCGTCTTGCGGTAGTGCTCGGCCAGCAGCGCGACGGCGCGCTTGCTGTCGCGCGCCAGCGCGGCATCCATCAGGTCCTGGTGCTCGCGGCCGACGTCGCGGCCCACGTCGCCCCATCCGGAGCGGCCGCGCAGCGTGGGGCGCCGGTAGCGTTCGGTTTGCGTGTACATCTGCAGCGACAGCTCCATCAACCAGCGCGAGCCACAGGCCGCGATCAGCGCGCGGTGGAAATCCAGGTGGCGCTGTTCCAGCATCTCGCTGGCCTCGTCGTCGGGCGCCGGCATGTCGTGGACCCGCCGGGCAGCCAGATTGAGCGCGTGGTAGGCCGCCACCAGGCGGGTTTCCCAGACATCGTCGCCGTTCTTGAGCGACCGGCGCATGGCCTCGCAGTCGATCAGGATGCGGGTCTCGGCCGCGTCCCACATTTCCTCGCGCGAGAACGGGGCGACCCGGAAGCCGCGCGAGGCGGTCGATACGACCATGCGTTCGCTCTGCAGGCGGTTCAGCGCCTCGCGGATGGGCGAGAAGCTGATGCCGTAGCGCTGTTTCAGGAACTCCAGGCGCAGGGATTGCCCAGGCTCGATGTCCCCCGAGATGAGATCGCGCCGCAGCGAGCGGTAGACCTGCTCGGCCAGGGTGATCTCCTCGACCTCGCCGTCCGGCGCATCGTAAGGCACGCCGGACTCCTGCCGGGCCGCCTTCACTCGTGGTTTCAACTCGCTTCTCCTGGGCAAGGCCCGCCCCGCGCGGGGGCGGCGGATTCAGAACTTCCCAGATAATAATTCGCCGCAGCCGGGCACGCTCGTGGACAGTCCCAGTTTGCGCATCATCTGCCACGAAGTGGCCACCGCCGCCGAGACCGTGGGGATGCCCGATTCGTCCTGCACCTTCTGGATCGAGGGCAGCGATTGCATCTGCACGCAGGCCGACAGCACCAGGGCGTCGATGTTGCCCCGGTCCAGGCGCTTGTAGATCTCGACCAGGCGCGCCGGGTCCTGGGCCGCCACCTGCAGGTTGTCCGGGATCTCCAGCGCGACGTGGTCCTTGACCTCGATGCCCTCGCTTTCGATGTATTCCACGACCAGCTTCGTGAGCGGCTTCATGTAGGGGCAGACCACCGATACGCGTTTCGCGCCCATGGCGTGCAGGCCGTCGACCAGCGCGCCGGCGCTGGTCACCACCGGCGCCGGCGCGCCGTTCTCTTCGGTGCGGCGGGTCAGGCGCTCCTCGGACACGCGGTGGTAGCCCTTGCCCATGCTCATGATGGCCACCAGGCAGGCGTAGCCCAGCACGTCCACGCGCGCGTCCGACAGCTCGATCGCGCAGCGGTCGCTGTCGCGGTCCATGGCCTCCAGCTCTTCCTTGGTCACTTTCTTCATGCGCATGCGGCTGGAATGGAAGGTGAAGCGTTCGGGCGCCACGGCTTCGCGGGCGCGGAACATGGCGGGAATCTCGGTTTCCATCGTGGTGTTGGACGACGGAACGATCTGGCCGATCTTGATGGGCGCGCCGGCGGCGCGGGTCGGAATGGCGGTCATGGGGTCAGGCCTCGGGGGAAGTCGGGGATGGCGGCGCGGCGTCGAAGGACTGGTCCGGCAGCGGATCGGGATCGTCCAGGAACTGCGCGGGCTGCTGGGTGCGCCGGTTCACGCGCAGGTCGAACACGTCGAAACGGTTGTAGTGGCCGATGATGTCGTGCATCTGGCGCGGCTGGATGCAGCGCGACAGGTCCACGTCGGCGTAGACGATGCCTTCGCGGTCGATCAGCGGTTCGCCGATGACGCGGCCGTCCGGGCCCAGGATGCCGGAGAACGCGCTGTTCGAGCGGCGCAGGAGGTCGCGCGTGTGCGGATGGGAGGCCGCCATGGCCTCGACGATCTCTTCCGAGATGGTGGAGCACGACACCACCGTGTAGACCTTGCCTTCGAAGCTGTGGGCGGCCGCGCGCACGCGTATGGCCTCGGCCATGTCGTAGTCGGCCGGCGCCACCGGCAGCGAGATGTAGCTGGCCACGTGCACCAGTTCGCCTTGCGCCAGCAGCGAGAAACGCGCCAGCGTGTTGGTGTTCTCGCCGCAGGCCAGCGCGCCCAGCCGGCCGATGGCCGTGTCGTGCACGCGCAGGGAGGAGCCGTCGCCATTGGCCCAGGTCAGCTTCTCGGCCCAGGTCGGCACCAGCTTGCGGTGGCGGCCCAGCAGCTTGCCGTCGGGGCCGATGGTGACCAGCGTGTTGTAGATCGTGCCCAGGCCGTGCGCGGCCCGCTCGTTCACGCCCACCACCACGTGCACCTTGCATGCCTGCGCGGCGGCGGCGATGCGCCGGATCTCGGGGCCGGGGATCTCGATGGCGCTGCGGCACAGCTTCTCGAACCACGGGCTGCCCTCGATGGGCGTCATGATCCAGTTCCAGTACGGATAGCCGGCCACGAACACCTCGGGAAAGGCCACCAGCGAGGCGCCGTTGCCGGCGGCCTCCTCGATCAGCGCGCACACCTTGTCCACGGTGGCGTCGGTGTCCAGGAAGACCGGAGCGGCCTGCACGGCCGCGGCCTTGAAACGGGGGAGATTCAACATGATGTTCCTTGCGTCCTCGATCAGAGTCCCAGATAGCGCTGGGCCAGTTCAGGCTGGCCCGACAGTTCGTCCGGCGTGCCCGCCCATACCACCCGCCCCTTCTCGACGATATGGTGGCGGTCGACCAGCGTGCGCATCTCGGCCAGGTTCTTGTCTATCACCACGATGGTCAGCCCTTCGCGCTTGAGCACGTCCAGGCAGCGCCAGATCTCCTGGCGAATGATGGGCGCCAGCCCCTCGGTGGCCTCGTCCAGCACCAGCAGCAGCGGGTTGGTCATCAGCGCGCGGCCGATGGCCAGCATCTGCTGCTCGCCGCCCGACAGCGTGCGCGACGACTGGCGGCGCCGCTCGCCCAGCCGGGGAAAGAGCTGGTAGATGCGAGGCAGGTCCCAGCCCGAGGCGCCGCGGCCGGCGCGGCGCGTGGCCACCAGGTTTTCCTCCACCGTGAGCGAGCCGAACACCCGCCGCCCCTCGGGCACCAGGCCCACGCCCAGCCGCGCCACCGTGTGCGGCGCCTGGTTGGCGAGGTCCCGGCCCTGTATGGCGACGCGGCCGGCACGCGCGGGCAGCATGCCCATCAGCGTGCGCACGGTGGTGGTCTTGCCCATGCCGTTGCGGCCGATCAGGGACACGACCTCGCCCTGCCTGGCCTCGAACGACAGGCCGAACAGCACCTCGCTCGATCCGTATCCCGCCCGGATGCCGTCCACGCTCAGCATGCCGCGTCTCCCAGATAGGCGCTGCGCACCTCGGGATGCTGGCGCACCTCGTCGCAGCTGCCGGTGAATATGAGCTTGCCGTAGACCAGCACGCTGATGCGGTCGGCCAGGGCGAACACCGCGTCCATGTCGTGCTCCACCAGCAGGATGCCATAACGCTCGCGCATGCCGGCCAGCAGCCGCGTCATCCGCGCCGATTCCTCGGGCCCCATGCCGGCCATGGGCTCGTCCAGCAGCAGCAGGCGCGGCTCGCGCGCCAGCGCCACCGCCAGTTCCAGCTGGCGCCGCTCGCCATGGGCCATGTCGGCCGCCGGCACGTCGGCACGGTCGGCCAGCCCCACCCGCTCCAGCCACGATTGCGCGCGCTCGGCCAGCCTGGCATCGCGCCGGGGATCGGACCAGATCGAAAAGATCGTGCGCGGCCCCACGGTCAGCGACAGCATGACGTTCTCGATGGCCGTGTACTCCAGGCACAGCTGGGTGATCTGGAACGACCGCCCCAGGCCGCGCCGCGCCCGCTCGTAGGCCGGCATCGCCGTCACGTCGCGCCCGACCAGGTGGATCCGGCCCGCGTCGGGCCGGATCTCGCCGCAGATCTGCGTGATCAGCGTGGACTTGCCCGCGCCGTTGGGACCGATCAGCGCGTGGATCTCGCCCGCGCGCACGGTCAGGTCCACGTTCTGCGTGGCCGCCACCGCGCCGAAGGACTTGCGCAGGCCGCGCACGTCCAGCAGGACTTCTTCCATGACCGCGCTATCCATGGCGCTTCCCTAGCCAGTGGCCGAATAGCCCATGCTTGCCGGCCAGCACCACCAGCACCAGGATGGGTCCCATGATGAACATCCAGTGCTCGGTCCAGGCGGACAGCGCCTGCTCCAGGCCCAGGAACACCCCGGCGCCCGCGATAGGCCCCAGCAGCGTGCCCACGCCGCCCAGGATGACGATGGCCATCAATTCGCCCGACTTGGTCCACGCCGCCATGTCGGGCGTGACCAGCTCGGCGTAGTTGGCCCACAGGATGCCGGCCATGCCGGTGCCCACGGCCGAGATCACGAAGGCGCTGAGCCGGTACGGCATGGGCGCCACGCCCAGGTTGACCGCGCGCCGCTCGCTCTGGCGCAGCGCCTGCAGCACCATGCCGTAGCGCGAGTTGACCAGCTTCACGCAGAAGACGGTCCACAGCGCCAGCACGGCCAGGCTGAAGTAATAGAAGCTGACCGGGTCCGCCAGGTCGATGCCCGGCAGCCGGCTGCGCTGCGACATCATCAGGCCGTCGTCGCCGCCGTACACCTGCAGCGACACCAGGATGAAATACATCATCTGCCCGAAGGCCAGCGTGATCATGATGAACTGCACCCCGCTGGTCCGCAGCGCCAGGTAGCCCACCACCCAGCCCAGCAGCGCGCAGCATGCCAGCGCGATGGGCCAGACGACCAGCGCCTGCGTGCTGCCGGCCCAGCCGAACAGCGGCCCGGCCTCTACCGCATGGAAGGTGATGATGGCCACCACGTAGCCGCCCAGGCCGAAGAACATGGCGTGGCCGAAACTGATCAGCGCGCCGTAGCCCAGCACCAGGTCCAGGCTGACCGCCGCCAGCCCGTAGATGACGAAACGCGTCATCGCGTTGATCAGATAGGGCGTATCGGTGGCGTGCGAAGCCACCGGCACGAGGGCCAGCAGCAACAGGCCCACCCAGCCGAACACGGCCCGGCGATTCCATTGCGTGAACAGGCCCGCCGTGCCGCGCCCGGGTACCGCGATTCCACTCATCCGGTTCATCCCAGGAGTCCCTTCGGTCGGAAGATAAGCACCAGCGCCATCAGCACGTAGACACTGGCCGACACCAGCCCGGCCGCCAGCATGTCGGCCACCTCGGGCGACAGCATCGCGCCCAGCAGTTGCGGGAAATAGGCGCGACCCAGGCTGTCCACCATGCCGACCAGCAGCGCACCGGCCATCGCCCCGCGCACCGATCCCACGCCACCGATCACGATGACCACGAAGGTGGTGATCAGCACGCGCTCGCCCATGCCGATTTCCACCGCCAGCAGCGGCGCCGCCATCACCCCGGCCAGGCCGCACAACAGCGCCCCCAGCCCGAATACCACGCTGTAGAGCTTCTGGATGTCGATGCCCAGCGCGTCCACCATCTCGCGGTCGTCGGCTCCGGCGCGCACCAGCATGCCCACGCGCGTCCGGTTGATCAGGAACCACAGCCCCAGCGCCACCAGCGCACCCACCACGATGAAGGCCAGGCGCATCAGCGGGTAGCGGAAGCCCGGCGCCAGCGGCACCGTGCCGTCCAGGAAGGCGGGGATCTCGACCATGGGCGGCTGGCGCCCGAAGATCATGCTGACCGCCTCGTTGGTGAACAGGATCAGCCCGAAGGTCGCCAGCACCTGGTACAGGTGGTCGCGCTTGTACAGGCGCCGGATCACCGCGAACTCCACCAGCAGCCCGTACAGCGCGGCGCCGGCCAGGGCGGCCACCACGCCGGCGGCGAACGAGTTGGTGTGCCCGAGCGCGAACGCGCCGCAATAGGCTCCGACCATGTAGAACGACCCGTGGGTCAGGTTGATGACCCCCATGATGCCGAAGATCAGGGTCAGGCCCGACGCCAGCATGAAGAGCATGGCGCCGAACTGCAGGCCGTTCAACAGCTGTTCGAAGAGCAGGGCCATGGTCAGAGCTTGCACTGGCCGGCGTAGGCGTCCTGGTCGTCGCTGACTACCTTGCGCACGACCTTCGGCACGAACTCGTTGCCGCTGCGTTCGATCCGCATCAAGTAGTAGTCCTGGATGGGATGCTGGTTGTGGTTGAAGCGGAACTTGCCCCGCAGCGTCGGGAAGTCGCCCTTGAGCAGCGCGGCGCGGAAGGCATCGCCCTTGGAAAGGTCGCCGTTGACCGCCTTCAGCGCCGAGCCGATCAGCAGCGCCGTGTCATAGGCCTGCATGCCGTAGTCGGTAGGCTTGCGGCCGTAGGCGTCGGTGAAGGCCTTCACGAAGGCGCGGCTTTGCGGATTGTCCATCTCGGTCGACCACATCCCCACGGTATAGAAGCCTTCGGCCGAGGCGCCCGAGGCCGCCAGCATGCGGCCATCCATCGAGAAGGCCGGCATCAGCATCGGCACGGTCTTGTTCAGGCCCGAGTTGGCGTATTGCTTGGCGAAGTTGATGCCCGCGCCGCCCGGGTGGAACTGGTAGACCGCATCCGGCGCCAGCGACCGCACGCGCGCCATTTCCACCGAGAAGTCCGACTGGTCGAGCTTGGTATAGATCTCGGCCACCACTTCGCCCTTGTAGGTGCGCTTGAAGCCGGCCAGCGCGTCGCGGCCCGCCTGATAGTTGGGCGCCAGCAGCACCACGCGCTTGTAGCCCAGCTCGTTCGCGGCATGGCCACCCGCCGAGTGATAGGCATCGTTCTGGTACGAGGCGACAAAATAGTTCTTGTCGCACTTCTCGCCGGCAAAGGTCGAAGGGCCGGGGTTCAGGCTCACGTAATAGGCGCCGTCGCGCAGCACGCCCGGCGCCACGGCCGCCAGCACATTCGAGAAATTCACGCCGGTGAACAGCTTGATGCCCGATTGCAGCATGCGGTCCGCGGCCTGCTTGGCATTGGCCGGCTTCAAGGCGTCGTCCTCGACCACCAGCTCCACCGGCACGCCGCCCAGCTTGCCACCGCCCTGCTTGATCGCCAGGTTGAAGCCATCGCGCTCGTCCTCGCCGATGTAGCCGGCGGGCGTCGACAGCGTGGTGATGAAGCCGATCTTCACCGGCGCCTGGGCTTGCGCCGCGCCGGCACCCGCGAGAAGGAGCGCGCACAGTCCGCCCCGGATCATGTTCCTGACCATTGTTGTTCCCTATGGATGTACTGCAACAGCTGGAATGAACCCGCGCGGGCGCGGGGCTTGGACCCTAGACGGCCACCACCGGATGGCGCAGCGAGCCGATCTTCTCGACGTGGGCCTCGACCACGTCGCCCGGCCACAGCCACTCCTGCGGCGTGCGGCCGGCGCCCACGCCCTCGGGCGTGCCGGTGGCGATGATGTCGCCCGCCTCCATGGTCATGGCGGCGCTGATGTCGGCGATCAGGTGCGGCACCTTGAACAGCATGTGGCGGGTGTTCGAGCTTTGCTTGGTCACGCCGTTGACGGTCAGCGACAGGTCCAGCACGTGCGGATCGGGGATTTCATCGGCGGTCACGATGCAGGGGCCGAAGGGACCGTAGGTGTCCTGGCCCTTGGAATAGATCCACTGCCCGGCGCGGCGGCAGTCGCGCGCGCTGACGTCGATCATCACGCTGTAGCCGAACACGTAGTCCAGCGCGTCGGCCTCGGCCACTCGGTGCGTGCGCCGCCCCATGATCACCGCCAGCTCCACCTCCCAATCGAGCTGCTGGGTGATGTTGCCGTTGTGCTCGATGGCTTCGCCCGGACCGATCACGCTGGTGGGCGGCTTCGAGAAGATGACCGGCTTGGTGGGCAGGTCCTTCGAGGTGTCCAGCGTGCGGCTGGACTCTTCCACGTGCTCGACATAGTTCAGACCGATGCCGAAGATGTTCTTGCGCGGCCGCGGGATGGGCGCCAGCAGGCGGGCGTTCCCGGCCGGGATCGCCGTGCCCACCGGCCACTTGCCTTCGTGGGCCTTCAACAGCTCGGTGGCCGACCGTACCGCGTCCGGACCGAGGTCGATGAAGGCCAGCATGTCGTCGGGCAGCGGCACGCCGGCCACGGCCCCCAGACGGGCCAGGTCCACCACGCGGTCGCCCACCACCGCCCCCAGGCGGGCTTGTTCGGCAACGGTGGTGCGGTAGGTCACAAGACGCATTTCTGTTCTCCATAGGGTCGCGCGAGGCGACAAGAATCCCGCCGCGGGCCGGACCCGCGGTGTATGACAAGCATCGAATCAGGTGGGGACTAGCCGATCAGCGGTTGGTGGCCATCGTTTTCCGCCAGCGCTTCCTCGCGGTAAAGCTTGAGCGCATGCATGACCGGCAGGTCGTTGAAGCAGAACAGGCAGGCGTCGTCGCGGTCGGACGCGTTGGCATGTTCGTGAAAGGCCCAGGACGGCACGCAGAAAATGTCGCGCTCCTGCCAGTCGTAGCGGCGGCCGTTGATGATGGAATAGCCCTTGCCCTTGGCCACCTGGTAGAGGAAGCTGCCCGTGTGCCGGTGGGCCTTGGTCTTTTCGCCGGGCCGCAGCATCTGCATGCTGGCGCCCATGGTCGC
Source organism: Pigmentiphaga sp. GD03639 (assembly GCF_029845405.1). Taxonomy (NCBI): domain Bacteria; kingdom Pseudomonadati; phylum Pseudomonadota; class Betaproteobacteria; order Burkholderiales; family Alcaligenaceae; genus Pigmentiphaga; species Pigmentiphaga sp. GD03639. Next base: position 2,047 of record NZ_JAOCLR010000047.1, on the reverse strand, counting down.
CATGACCGGACCACCGGTGGCGGGGTTGGTGTAGTTCATCAGCACGCCGTCGTACGGGCTGCCGTCGGTGGTCGCGGCGTAGCGCCGCAAGGCCTCGTAAGTCGGTTCCCACTCGTACTTGAACAGCGGCGAATACGGCTTGTTCCAGGTCTCGCCATAGGGCCGCAGCGCCACGCCGCCCCAGGCGGCGGTGGAATCGTCCACCGGGTGGGTCACGGCCTGATTCAGGTCCGGGTGCACGGCGTAGAAGCCGGCTTCCAGCGCGTTGACCAGCGGAATATCCAGCCCGTCCTGCCAGATGCAGGGCGTGCCTTCCTCGCTGACGCCGTGCTCGTGCCAGGTGCCGTTGGGCGTCAGCACGAAGTCGTTCGCGCCCAGGGTCATCTTGTGCCCGTCGACGATGGTGTAGGCGCCCCGCCCTTCCATGATGAAGCGCAGCGCGCTGGACGAATGGCAGTGGGCCGAGGCGACCTCGCCCGGGTGCATGACCTGCAGGCCCGAATACAGCCAGCCCACGGCCGCCGACACCTCGCGCCGGCCGGGGTTGTTCAGGTAGATGACGCGGCGGCCGGCCTGCTCCGGCGTGACCAGGTCCACCGAGCGCAGTACGTGCTCGCGCAGGTCGCGGTAGCGCCAGACCACCGGCACCGATTCCGACTTGGGTTGCCACGGCTCGATCTTGTTGGCCACGGTCCACAGCGCGCCGGTCTCGTACTTGGCGAGTTCCTCGTAGTACGCGACCAGCTCGGGCGTATCACCCACGTTGGCCCTGCCGATTACCTCTTCCCGATACGCATCGTGTCGCGCCATGGCGGACTCCATTTTTTATAAAAGATTTTATCTTTTCGAAATACTATCCCCCACATCACGTTTTTCACAAGAAAATCAATACCAGGGTTTACCAGGAAAGTTCTTCCCGGCATCGCGAGGCTTGCCATCCATGCCAACGGCACAACAGCGATCAACTGTTCCTGCATGAACAGCACATTTCCCCGCTTGCGGCCTGCCTAGAATACTCGGGCCCTCCACGGCGTACGCGGCTCCGGCAGGTCAGCAGACCCGGCCCGACGCCTGTGGAATCCCCAACAAGACAGACATCATGGAGACGCTGATGACCCTGAACAATCGCGTTCGGCTGCTCGGCATCGCACTTTCCCTGGGCGCCGCCCCCGCTGCGTTGGCGCAGGCCTATCCCAGCAAGCCGATCAAGTTCATCACCGCCTCGACCGGCAGCCCCCAGGACGTGGTGGGCCGCATCTTCGCCCAGAAGATCACCGAAACCACATCGCATCCGGTGGTGGTCGAGAGCCGCGCCGGGGCGGGGGCGCTGATCTCGATCCAGGCGACGGCCAAGGCGCCGGCCGATGGCTACAACGTCCTGGTCAGCTCCACCGCTTTCGCGGTCACTCCTTATCTCTACAAGGATCCGGGATACGACTCCGAGAAAGACCTGGTCCCCGTCGCGCTGCTCGCCACCGCCCCCAACATCCTGGTCACGAGCCCGACCAGCGGCGTCCGGTCCCTCAAGGACGCCGTCGAGCGCGCGCGCCAGGGCAAGGATCTGCACTATGGCTCGCCGGGCTATGGCACCACGCCGCAGATGTCGGCCGATTATCTGTTCAAGGTGCTGGCCAAGGTCAACGTCATGCACGTGCCCTACAAGGGCATACCCGCGACCATGCAGGCCACCATGGCCAATGAGGTGGAACTGTCCGCCACCGCGCTGCCGCCGGCCGTGCCGTTGATCAAGTCGGGACGGCTGGTGGGCCTGGCCGTGACGAGCACGAAACGCAGCCCCGCCCTTCCCGACGTACCCACCATAGGCGAGGCGGGGTTCGCCGATTTCGAAGACGAATCCTGGGTCGGGGTATGGGTTCCCGCCGGGACTCCCGCGCCCGTCATCGCCAAGCTGCGCAGCGAACTGATGGCGGCGGCCCGGGCCGACGACGTACGGGCCAAGCTCGCCAACATAGGGTTCGAAGCCAGCACCATGCCGCCCGAAGCATTCGCCGCCATGGTGAAAAAAGAAATGCAGAAGTGGGAGAAA